>JACSRH010000224.1 GCA_014879855.1 Caldilineaceae bacterium
GACATCTCCAACATGCTGAAGATCTACTTCAGCGCGCAGGGCTATGAAGTCACGGTGGCCGGGCGCGGCAATGATGCGTTGGAGCGCACGCGCAAGCAGCTACCCAACGTGATTGTGCTGGACATCATGCTGCCAGACATTGACGGCTACGAAGTCTGCACGCGGCTGCGCCGCACCCTGCGAACCAGCCACGTTCCGATCATCTTCCTCACCCAGAAGGACGAGCGCAGCGATCGCATCGCGGGCCTGGAACTGGGCGCGGACGATTACATCACTAAGCCCTTCGACATTGAGGAGCTGCGGCTGCGGGTGCAGGGTGCCATGCGCCGTGCCGAGCGCGAAAACCTGACCAGCCCCACCACGGGCCTGTCGAGCGGCAAGATGATCGAGGAGCAGCTGCGCAGCCTGATGCGGCGCAAGGATTGGGGTCTGTTGTACGTGGGCATCAATGACTTCGATTCGTTCACGGATGTGTCGGGCTTTGTGGCCGGCGACGAGGTGCTGCGCTTCACGGCGCTCCTGCTGGGTGAGGTGGACGACAAACTGGGCGGATCAGACGATTTCATCGGCCACATTGGCGGTGACGATTTCATTCTCATTACCACGCAGGACAAAGCGGCCGGCCTGGCAGAGGCGGTCACACAGCGCTTTAATCAAGAGATCGGCTCGCACTACTCATTCAAAGATCGCGAGCGCGGTTACATCATTGTGAAGGATGCCGACGGCACAGAGCGCCACGCGTCGCTGATGAAGTTATGCGTGGGTGTGGTGCTGGCCAAGGACTACGAGTTTACGGACATCCGCGAGATTACCGAAGTCTCGGCGGAATTGCGTCGCAAGGCGTGCAATTAGAGTCGTGCCGTGAAGTGAGGCTGGCGTGAGAAGTCGTTTGCTGAACGGATTGCTGTTGGTGACAGCGTTGCTGGTTGCGCTGATCTTGACGGCGTGCCAGGGTGGGGGACAGTCCACCGCGCGGGTCTATGTGAGCTTGCCGTTGAAGGGACCCAGCGCCTCAATTACCAGCATGGGCGAGAGTATCAAGCGCGGGATTGAACTGGCGTTTGCGGAGGTTAAGTCGCGCGTGAGCGGCCCAACCGGCGAGGTGCTGCTCGATCTCCAGATCCGCGATGACGGTAATGAGACAGGCCAGTGGCTAGCTGAGGCCGAGACCAAGAATGCCCAGGAAGCCGCCAACGATCCGTCGGCTGTCGCCTACATCGGCCCGTATAACTCCGGCGCGGCTGAAGTAAGCATCCCGATTCTGAATCGCGCGGGGCTGTTGCAAATTAGTCCCAGCGCCACGTCGCCGGGTTTGACGAAGCCGGGTTATGCCCAGGGCAAGCCGGGCATTTTTTATCCAACGGGCCAGCGCACGTTTTTCCGGCCGGTGCCAACCGACGAGAAACAGGGTCCGGCGGCGGCCTTGTGGGCACGCTCGTTGGGGTTGCGCACGTTCTATCTGCTGGACGACGGCGAAGCCTATGGCAGCGTGGTCGCCAGCCTGTTTTCAAGCTATGCCCAACAAGTTGGAATGTTTCAGGTCGGGCGCCAGACAATCGACAAGACGGCCACCGACTATCAGACAGTGCTGGAGGCCGTACAGCAGGCCGATCCCGATCTGATCTATTTCGGCGGCACGGTGGCAAACGGCGCACCGCTCCTGCTGAAGCAAATGCGCGAAATGGGCATCGATGCGACAGTGATGGGGGCCGATGCGCTGCTCGACCAAAGTTTGCTTGAAATGGCCGGTCCGGCAGCCGAGGGCGTGTACGTGACTTTCATCGGTATTCCACCAGAGCAATTGACAACCGAGGTTGGCCAGAAATTCTATACAGCTTACAAGCAGACCTACGGCGAAGAGCCAGGGGCCTTCGCGCAGTACGGTTACGACGCCGCGCGCGCCATCATTGAGGCGCTGAAAAGGGCGCGCACACCCGATCGGGTCGGGGTGCTGGCCGGACTACAGGCCATTTCGTCGTTTGACGGCACGACGGGCAATTACGTGTTCGACAGCACTGGTGACACGTCTTTGAATTGGGTAAGCGGCCTGGTTGTTGAAAATGGCGCCTTCAAATTCGTGCAGCGCCTGAATGTGCCGCAGCAATAAGGGTTGGGAAAGCAGCCAGTGGCAACGACGAAGCAGACACGCGTGAATCGCATATTGGGACGGACCGGCGTACGGCTCTGGGGATTGTTTGTCCTTGGCGCGGGGTTGTCCATTGCCATTGTGGCGCTGATGATCTTGTTTAGCGTCAATGCCCAATACCAGCAGACACTGGCCCAACAGCGTGAACTGGCTGAAAGTGTGGCGCGGCAGGCCAGCGAGTTCATGCTCAAACTACGCAGCGATCTGAAGACGTTGGCTAGCATCGTGCCGCTGTCGCCGCAAAGTCCCAACAGCCTGACGCGCTTGCTGCACAGTGTGCAGGACAATAACCGGTCTTTCATGGATCTGGCTATCGTCGGGCCGACAGGCACCGATCTGGCCCGGATCACCAGCGCCGAGGTTGCGGGCCGAGGGTTGGTCGATCGATCGGATACCGAAGCGTTCAAGGCGGCCTTGCGCGGTGAAAGTTACGCCAGCCCAGTGTCCATGTTGAACGGTTTCCCGGTGCAGGTGGTGTCGTTGCCTATCGTCAATGAAAGCGGCCCGGTCGGCGCTGTGTATGCGCAGGTCGATCTGACGACGATGTGGAACATCGTGTCCAAGGCGAAACTGGGTCAGCATGGCTACGCTTATCTGATTGACGGGCAGGGCCTGCCGATCGTCCAGCAAGATTTGAGCAGGCTATCTACTGAACCATTGACCACGCCGATTGTGCTGGACGCCATTACGAACGGTGTCGAACCGGCTGCCTCTCAATCGTATGCCACCGGTTTGCTCACCCCGGAACCCGTCGTCGGCTTCTACAAACCTTTCCAAGTCGCGCCTTTCACCTGGTTCTCCATCGTCGAGCAGCCCACCAGCGATGCCTTTGGCCAGATCTATAACGTCATCGCGGCCGGGGCGGTCTTAATGTTGGTTTCAGCCGCGGCCATCGTCTTCACCGGGCTCTACATCTCGCGGCGCGTGATGCGCCCCATTGCCACGTTGCGGCAGGGCGCGGCGCAGCTGGCGGCGGGCAAATTCGACTCGCGCATCAAAGGCGTGAAGACCGGTGACGAACTGGAGTTCCTGGCCGACGAGTTCAACGATCTGGCTTCCAAGCTGCAAGTAGCGCAGACCAGCACTACGGAAGCGGTACGTGAACGCGAGGAGCAGTATCAGTCGGCGCAGCGCCGCGTGCGTGAAATGTCGTCGCTCTTGAAATCCGGGCGGGCCATCACCTCACTGGATCTGGAGAATGTGCTCGATAATCTGGCGCGCGAATCAGCTGGCACGGCTGGCGCTGATCGCTGTTCCATCTATGTCCTGGATGATGCGCGGCGTATCCTGGCCTTGCGCGGCTGGTGGGATTTCGAAGGCTTGCCGCGCCCCGCGGTGGGCTATGAGGTGGGTGAGGGTGTCGTCGGCTGGACGGCACGCGAGAACAAACCGCTCTTCCTCGCCAATGCGCAAGCCGATCAACGCTTCGTCGCCAAATGGGAGCATGACCGCGATGTGGCCGCCGTCATGAACCTGCCGCTGGTGGACGACGGCGTCGTTGTCGGTGTTTTGCAGGTTTCCACGCGTCCCGGCACACCGGCCTTCACGCGCGAAGAACAGCGCTTGCTGTCCAGTTTTGCCGACCAGTCGGCGGTGGCCATCAAGAACGCACAGTTGTATGAGGTCGAGCGGCGGCGCGCGCAGGAAATGGCGCTGGTCGCCGAAATCAACCGCACCATCAACCTGTCGCTTGACCTGGACACCACGCTCAACTCGATTCTGGCTTCCATCCGCACGCTCATCCCGTACGATCTGGGTGAGATCAATTTGTGGGATGAAGACAACACTATCTTGCGCACGCGCGGCCGGGGCTTCGATCCGCAGCACGAGCAGTACGCTCGCGCGGCAGGCGAAATCTATCGACTGGATGAGGGCATTACGGGCTGGCTGGCGCGCCAGCGCCAGCCGCTGTTGGTGAAAGATCTGGCGACCAGCGAAGTGCGATCGAAATTGGAGCCGCGGGACTTCCCCGCCCGATCGATCTGTGCCGCCCCGTTGATCGCCAGCGAACAATTCGTCGGCACGATCGAGCTGGCCTCCTTGGCGCCGGAGTCTTTTTCAGACAGTCACTTGGAAACGCTGCAAACGGTGGCCGCGCAATCGGCAGTGGCGATTCAGAACGCACAGCTCTTTGCTGAAACGCGCCGCCGCGTGGACGAATCGGCCACGCTGTTCCGCATCTCAGCCATCGCATCTTCGGCGCTGCCCACGGACGAACTGCTGCACCGCCTGATGGCGGAGATTGGCAAACTGGTCGAGGCCGATCTGGGCCTGGCGATGCTGTATAACCCCGACGCGAATGTGCTGGAGCCGTTGCTGGCCGCTTCGTTTGGCGATCTACCGGATTCTGCCCGCGATTTCCGCATTTCAGGCGCTGAACCCGATTTCCACTCATCGGTGTTTCGGCTGCGCGCGGTGTTCCGCGTCGACGACGCGTTGAATGACAAGCGCGTAGTATCCTACTATCGCCCATTTATTGAACGGTACCAGGTGCGCTCGCTGATGGCCGCGCCGCTGGTGGTGCGCGATCGCAGCATTGGCGAAATGTACGTAGCCAGGCGCACGATTGATCCGTTTACGGAAGCCGATCAACAGCGCTTGAGCACCGTCGTTACTTTGCTGGCCGAAGCGCTGGAGAACTTCCGCCTGTCAGCCGAGCAGCAGCGCCGTATCGGTCAGCTCAGTTCGCTGGGTGAAATTGGCCGCTCGATTTCCGCGGCGCTGGATGAAGAACAGGTGCTGGACGCGTTGTATAAGCAAGTCAACCGCGTCATCGAGGCGCGGACCATGCACATCGTCGCGTATGACGCTGACCGCGACACGGTAACCTTCCTGCGCGCCTACGAAGCGGGTCGCAAGGTGGATCTGTCTCAGATCGCCACGCGTCGCCAGCAGGGCGGCAACACGCTGACCTTCTACGTCTGCCGCCAGCGCCAGCCGTTGCTGTTGCGTGGCGATGTGATCGGCGAAGCCGCCAAGCTCGGCATTGAGGCGCGCGTCACGCCCAACACGGCTGTCTCCAAGACCTGGATGGGCGTGCCCATGATCAGCGGCGACGATGTGCTGGGCATGCTGTCCCTCCAGCATTACGAAGACGCTTTTGCGTACGATCAAAACGATCTGAACCTGCTGCAGTCCATCGCCAATCAGGCCGGGATTGCGCTGGTGAATGCGCGCCTTTATGCTGAGACCCAGCGCCGACTGGTGCAGTTGAGCCGGCTGAGCGACATCGGGCGCGCCATTTCGGCGGCGCTGCACGAAGATGAAGTGCTGGACGTGCTGTACGAGCAGCTCAATCTCATGCTTGATGCGCGCTCGATGTTTGTGGCCTACTTCGATGAGGCTCAGGATGAGATCACCTTCCGCCGCCTGTATGAGGATGGCCAGCTGTATGAAACGCTCGAGACGCGACGCGGCCTGAACACGCTGACGTTCTATGTGTGCCGCCGACGCCAACCGTTGTTGCTGCGCGGGGATATCACCGTCGAAGCCGCCAAATTGGGGATTGAGGTGCTGAACATCGCCACGTCACGGCAAGCTCAGGCGTGGATGGGCGCGCCCATGATTACGGGCGAGCGGGTGTTGGGCTGCCTCGTCTTGCAGCACATGGAGAACGACCTGGCCTTTGACGAGAATGATCTGAACCTGCTGCAAGCTATCGCCAGCCAGACCGGTATTGCGCTGGCGAATGCGCGCTTGTATCAGTTGACTGACGTGCAGTTGAGCGAGCGGGTGGAAGAACTCACAGCGCTCTCGGCCATCAGTCAGGAGCTCAACTCCACTCTGGAGCCAGACCGGATCTTTGGCGTGGTGCTGTCAGAGGGGTTGCAGGTGACAGGCGCTGA
>JACSRH010000061.1 GCA_014879855.1 Caldilineaceae bacterium
CTGCACTATATCTACGATGTGAACGCCGAGGCCGCGCATAAGCTGGCCAGCCGCTTCAGCGCCACCGTCGCCGCCAGCGTCGAAGAAATCTTCGCCGCCGAGGATGTCGATGCAGTGCTTATCGCGTCCTCAACCAATACCCACGCCGACCTGCTGAGCGCTGCGATCAAGGCCGGCAAGCCGGTCTACTGCGAGAAGCCCATCGACATGGACCTGGATCGGGTCAAGGCGGTGGTGCAGGAAGCGCACGACAAGCCGACGCCGATCATGATGGGCTTCAGCCGCCGCTTCGATCCCAACCACCGCGCGCTGCGCCAGGCGGTGCAGGCGGGCGAAGTGGGCGTCGTTGAGATGATCCAGATGTGCACGCGGTCGTCCGCGCCGCCGCCGCTGGCCTACATCAAGGTCTCCGGTGGCCAGTTCCGCGACCAGACGATCCACATGTTTGACCTGCTCTGCTGGATCGCCGGCCAGGCGCCGGTCGAGGTCTACGCCACCGGCTCGTCGATGATGGACCCGGCGATCACCGCGGCGGGCGACGTGGACACCTCCATGCTCATCCTTAAATTTGCCGACGGCGCGCTCTGCCATATCGACAACAGCCGCCATACCGGCTATGGCTACGACGAGCGCATCGAGGTCTTCGGCGCCGAAGGGCTGGTCGAGTCGCGGCGCAAGCCAATCCGCGATGTGGCGATCTACAAGGGCGACAAGGTGATCGAGGATGGCATGTACGCCGGCTGGTTCGAGCGCATGGCGCCGAGCTTCATGCTGGCGTTGGATGCCTTCGCCGCCGCGCTGGAAGGTGGACATGCCGACTACCCGACGCTGCAAGATGGCCTGCGCGCGCAAATGATTGCAGAGGCAGCCGTGTCGTCACTGAAGCAGAACAAGCCGGTGCAAATCAAATATTGGCAGCCGGCGTAATCAAGGCCTGAACAGGGAGGAACCTATGTTGCTTGGATTTCACGGTGCGACGACGATGACGAGTGACCTTGAAACCGACGTGCGCGTCTCTCGCGATGCCGGCTACAAAGGATTGGAACTATGGGCGGATAAGGTTTACACCTATTTGGAAACCCATTCGTTGGAAGAACTGAACCGGTTGTTTGTGGAAAACAGCATTGCACCGTTGAGCCTCAACGCGTTAGTCTTCGTTGGTTTCCGCGGCGATCAGTACCCAGAGGTGCAGGCGCGCTGTAAGACCATGTGCGAGATCGCGCAAGCGATCAACTGCCCGATGCTCGTCACCGTGCCCAGCCCGACCGAGTCGCGCTGGCAACTGCCTTGGTCCGACGTAGTGGCAGAATACGTCACCGTGCTGCGCGACCTGGCGAGCATCGCCGCGCCGCACAACGTCAAACTCTCGTTCGAGTTCCTCGGCTTTGGCTGGTGTACGGTGCGCACCCCGCGCGGCGCCTGGGAGATTGTCCAGGCGGTGGATCGTCCCAACGTCGGCATGACGGTGGATTGCGCGCATCTCTACGCTGGCGGCGGCCTTATGGATGAGTTGGACAGCCTCGATCCAGCCAAAGTCTTCGCCTTCCACCTCGACGATCTGGAAGACACCTGCAAAGAGGCGATCACCGACAACACGCGCCTCTATCCAGGCATCGGCGTCATCCCGCTCGACGAGATCTGCCGCCGCATGCGTGCGATCGGCTACGACGACACCTGCTCGATTGAGCTTTTTCAACCCGCGTACTGGAAACTCGATCCGCTGGAAGTCGCCAGGCAATGCCGTGCCAGCGCGCTCGAGGTGCTTGCGCCCCATTTTCGCGTTGAGTGATCAATAGTCCACGGATGTGACGGATCAGGCGGATTTACACGGAGCCGTAGCAGTGAGTCCGCTTAAATCCATCACATCCGTCTACTCCGCGGTCTATGCTTTATGTCCAAAATAAAGGAAACAGAGACCATATGACCACAACACTAAACATCGGCGTCATCGGCATGGGCTGGATGGGCATGGCCCACAGCCGCGGCTATCGTGCGATCCCGGACCGTTTCTGGGACAGCGGCATTCGCCCGCGCCTCGTCATCTGCGCCGACGACCTGCCGGCGCGCGCCGCGCAAGCACAGCAGATGTTCGACTTCGCAGAGTCGACCAGCGATTGGCGCAAAGTGATCGAGCACCCGGATGTGCAGGTCGTCAACATCGCTTCGCCCAACTTTTTGCACAAAGAGATGGTGCTGGCTGCCATCGCCGCCGGCAAACATGTCTTCTGCGAAAAGCCGATCGGCCGCTATCCGGAAGAAGCGATCGAGGTGGCGGAGGCGGCGCGGCGCGCCGGCGTTATGACGGGCGTCGGCTTCAACTACCGCTGGGCGCCGCTGGTGCAATACACCCACCAACTGATCCAAGAAGGCAAGCTGGGCGAGCTCACCCATTACCGCGGTCGCTTCTATTCGATGTATGGCAGCAACCCCTATGGCCAACTCACCTGGCGCTTCAAATTCGAGCAGGCCGGCTATGGTGTGTTGGGCGACATCATGACCCACGTGGTGGACATGGCGCACTTCCTGGTCGGCCCGGTCGACCGGCTGGTGAGCCAGCGCAACACCTTCATCAAGGAGCGTCCGCTGCCTGTGCCCGGTCGCGGCACTCACTTTTCGGTTGGCGAGCCAGGCGACCCGGCCGGCGCAGTGGAGAACGAAGACTACATCGGCACGTTGGTGGAATTTGCCAACGGCGTGCAGGGCGCACTGGAGACCTCGCGCACAGTCTTTGGGCCGAAGTGTGAAATGGCCTACGAGATCTACGGCGCCAAGGGCGCAGTCAAATGGAACTTCGAGCGCATGAACGAGCTACAGGTCTACCTGCCCGATGAGGATCTGGGCCACGACGGCTTCACAACCCTCTTTGGCGGCCCCGACCATCCGCTACATGGCCGCTTCAACCCTGGCCCGGGGATCGGCCTGGGTTACGACGATCTTAAGACCAGCGAAGCCTTCCACTTCCTGAAATCCATCGTGGACGGTCAACAGATTGAGCCTGGTTTCGCCGCCGCCTACACGGCCGCGCGCACAAACCAGGCAATGATTCGCTCTTGGGAGAGCGGTTGTTGGGAAGGGGTGGCTGCATGAGCATGGGCGCCACGCAACAGACCGTCCGCGTCGGCATTCTCGGCAGCAGTTGGTGGGTCGATTCGATGTACCTGCCCGCGCTCGCCAGCCACGTGCACGGGCGCGTCGTTGCTATCGCCGGGCGCGAGGCCGGCGCACTCGCCCAGCGCTGGCATGTGCCGCATGCCTTTGACCGCTACGAAGACCTGTTGGCCAGCGACTTGATCGATGCTGTGATTATCGCTACGCGCAACGACTTGCACTATCCACTCACGATGGCCGCGCTGGATAAGGGGCTGCACGTGCTGTGCGAGAAACCCCTGGGGCTGACCTATGACCAGGCAGCGCAGATGGCGGCGCGCGCAAATAAACGCGCCGCCATCTGCATGACACCCTTCACCTATCGCTATATGCCGGTCAGCCGCTATCTGAAACAGTTGCTTGATGCTGGATACATCGGCCGTCCTTTCCACCTGAACTTCCGGTATTTCACGGGGTTTGGTCGCGCTGGCGGCTATACCTGGCGCTTCGACGAGAATATCTCAGGCTCGGGCGCACTCGGCGACATCGCCTCGCACTTTCTTTATCTGGCCTGGTGGTTCTTCGGCGACATCCATGCGGTCTTTGCCGAACTGGGCCGGCTGGTGGAGCGTGCGCCGCTCGACCCAAGTGGACAGCCCTATCCACAGGCGGACGACAATGCCATGATCATGCTCAAATTCGCCAGCGGCGCACAGGGACTGCTCCATGCTTCGACCGTCGCACCGGAAGCCACCCCGTTCGGCCAGATCCACGAGCTGGACTTCCACGGGATGGATGGCGCACTTCACGCGCGCGTGGACTGGGCCAGCACGCAGTGCATCGTTGGTGCACGCCGCGACGACGACGCGCTGGCGCCACTGCCAATCCCCGCGGAGATCTGGCAGGGTGCGCGGCGCGACAGCGTGCACAACACCTATCGCGACGTCTTCCGCACCCAGGAATCGATGACACGCGCCTGGGTCAGCGCCATCGCCCGCGGCGAGCCAGTGCAGCCCGACCTTGCCCATGGCGCCTACATCCAGCGAATTATGGAGGCTGCACAGCGCAGCCACAACGAGGGGAGATGGATCCATGTCGACGACATCTGAAACGACAGTTGAGACGACATTTGATCTGATTACCTTGGGTCGTTGTGGGATGGATCTCTTCTCGCAGAACATCGGTGCGCCCTTTGTCGCCATCCAAGGTTTCGATGCGCACATCGGCGGCTCACCCACCAACATCGCCGTGGCCGCCAGCCGGCTCGGGCTGCGCACCGCCCTATTGACCGCAGTGGGAGCTGACCTGGTCGGCGACTTTGTGCTGGCGCACTTGGCGGCGGAGGGCGTCGCCACAAGCTACATTCCGCGCAAGCCGGGTGCAAAAACCGGCCTGGCAGTCGTCGGCATGGAACCGCCAGACCGCTTCCCTTTGGTCTTCTACCGCGACAATCCTGCCGATATCTGGCTCAATGTCGATGATGTAAAGGCCGCCCCGATCACCACGGCGCGGGCGCTGCAATTGTCGGGCACGGCGCTGAGCCGCGGCTCCTGCCAGGCTGCGACCATCTACGCCGCACACCAAGCCGCCGCCGCTGGCGTGACCACCTACGTTGATCTCGACCTGCGTCCCGATCAATGGGCCGACCCGATGGCGTTCCGCGCCGGTCTTAACGAGCTGCTGCCGTCAATTGCCGTTGTCATTGGCACCGAGGAAGAGTTTTATGCTCTTCTCGGTGGTGCGCCAGAAACAGTCTTTGCCGGTCAGCGGCTAGACGCAACGCAAGTTCGTGAGCTGGACAAGGCCATCGTAGCATGGCTGGCCATGAGGCCAGAGTGTACGTTGGTGCTCAAGCGGGGGGCGCACGGCGCCACCATCTGGCGCGCCGGCACTGCACCCCTCGATGTGCCCGGCTTCCCGGTGACAGTACTCAACACCGTTGGCGCGGGGGACGCCTTTGCCGGCGGGCTGCTCTATGGCCGTTGCCAGGGGTGGGATTGGCGCGCCAGCGTGCGCATGGGCAACGCGTGCGGCGCACTCGTCGTCACCCGCCACGGCTGCGCCGCAGCCATGCCGCGGCTGGAGGAAGTGGAGACGTTCATAAAAAATTGCGCAATCGCGTAATCGCTTACCCTCTATCGAACATGCAAGCATAAGCGATTAAATCAGGTGATTGAGCCTAGTAGCAACTGGAGAAACAGGATGGAACACTTGATTCGGCCGGCCGGGGTGGCTGGGGAAACCATTGCCGTGACGCCACAAACTGCGGGCTGGCAGTACTTGAGTTTTCGCGTCGTGGCGCTGGCGGCGGGCGAGCAATACACTGTGCACAGCGGCGGCGAGGAAGTCGCACTCGTGCCGCTACAGGGCGCGGGGCGGCTTACCGTTGACCGCGGCGAGTATACGCTCAGTCGTAGCAGCGTCTTTACGGGGCCGCCGTCGCTGCTCTACGCGCCGCCGCGCCAGACGATCCAGGTTACAGCGGAGCGCGCCTTTGAATTCGCCATCGGCGGCGCGCCGGCCACAGGCAAATACGGTGTGCGTTTGATTCGCCCCGACGAGATCAAGTGCGAAATTCGCGGCGGCGGCGCGGCCCAGCGCCAGGTCAACCACATCCTTGCACCGCCTCTTCCGGCCGAGCGCTTGATCCTCTTTGAAGTCTATGTGCCGGGCGGCGCCTGGTCGGGCTGGCCGCCGCACTGTCACGATGGCGCCGATGGCTCGCCTTACCTGGAAGAAACCTACTACTACCGCATCGATCCTGTGGATGGCTTCGCCATTCACCGCAACTATCGCCTCGATGGGACATTTGACGAGTTGCTGCTGGTGCGCAACGGCGACCTGGTGCTGGTGACGCAGGGCTATCATCCGGTGGCGGCGGCGCCGGGGAGCAACGTCTACTT
>JACSRH010000050.1 GCA_014879855.1 Caldilineaceae bacterium
CGATCTAGGGCCGGAAGCTCGCGTCGTCGCCCTTTTTTGCGTCGAGACGGAAGCGGCGGCCTGCCATCGCTCATTGGTGGCGGAGCGGCTGGCGCAGGAACTGCACTTGCCCGTCGAGCATCTTCTACCTGCGCCAGCGGGTTAAACTTTTCGCACGTGCTGTACGGGTCGTTCATTGCGGTGGGGCGAATGCATGTTCCGGCGCCGCTGTCCAGTTGAATGTGCTGGCCAATGACCAGGACAACGACTTGATCCTGGTTGTGGTCGGCGCGCCCCAGCATGGGACAACCAGTTTTTCCAATCGGTTCGTGACCAGCAGTGCCATCAGCTAGCACCGAGACCAGGCAGCCGTATCTGCTACGGCTCTGGCATACGAGCGCCCCACAGGAATGGCGTGTGTCCTTGCAGTCGATCCAGGGCGACGAGCGCCACTCCTGGTGGGATGATTCAGCAGACGCACCTTTAATACAGCTTCGTCCACGTACCGCAGCGAACGCTATTGAACCCCTGATCCCCTGGCTCGATTTCCACTACGGTCGCTCCGTTCACGATGTCATTGGCTTTGATATCGCGGAGCTGGCCGGAGAAGCCGGTGAGGCGCTCCCAATAGCAGCCGGCGCCGCCACTCGACTGCCAAGTTCCAGGCGCAATGTCCTTACCGACAAAATACATGCCGCCGCCAAAGGGTGCGGTCGGGCTGGACGTGATCGGTGAGAGATCGAGTGTCCATAGACCACACCCACTGGAATTAAAGCCCTTGTCGGTCGCCGCAATCGTGACGATCCATGGCCCTTGACCGATATCATTCGCAATGATGTCGCCCAACGCGCCGCCGAAGCCGCGCAGCCGTTCCCAGTAGCAGGAAGTCCCGCCAACGCCGCGATAGGTGCCGGCAGCGATGTCACGACCTACCAGCTTCATGCCGCTGCCAAATGAGAGCGACGCAGCCGGCGTCGGACTGGCCGGCGCCAATGCCGGTGCGCTTGCGGGCGATGTCGACCCGTCGCGGCGAAAGACCTTCACATGAAATGTAGTACTGTCCGCAGCTACCCAGAAGAACATCTCCCATTCAATCACACCCGTCACCGTTGTCGCATAAGGGAGCTGCGAGCCTTGATCGAGAATGCCGACAAATTCACCGTGTTTATAAAACTTGAGCGATGCCGAATCCCACTCAAAACGGTAGTCACCACCACGGCTCGCTTTCCACTGCAGGCCGACGTCACCTTTTGGATTGGCCGTCATCGAGTCGGCGCAAATCTCGAGACCTTTGTTGGCCGTATCCTGATAGCAGCCTTTACCCTCTATCTGGCGCATATCCTGCCAGACGAAATTGCCCCGACCTTCGGTCCAAAGATAGTACCAGTGGTTGCGGTCGCGCCCACCGGGAAAGTCAGCCGCCGAGTCGGCGACCAGCACCCAGTTCTCGCCAGCCGGACTGGCTGCGGGAATCGCAGCGGGAGCAGCATTGGGCGCGTCAGGGGCGGCAGCCGGCTCGGCTGGCGCCGCCACCGCGACATCAGGCGAGCCGTCCACCAACGCGGCAAAAATCCATTTTCCATCGGCAAGCTGATACCAATCACCCGCCGCGTTTCTGGCCACAATCTCCAGCGTCTGACCGGCAGTAACGCCGCCGACGATTGCGTAACTTGTGCCGGGGCCCTGGCGCAGGTTGGCGTTACGCTTGACCGTGACGTTGCCAGTGGCGGCCGGGCTTGGCGGGGATTGCTGGAGATCGGGCGCGGCGGCCAAACCGAGTGCGGCCAGCGTTGGCGTGGCCGCGTGCGCGGTGGCGCTGCTCGCCGGCAACCCAGAGAGCAACAGACTGACAGCCAGCATGAAAATGACCTGGGTCGATAAACGCTTTACAAGAGGGAACATGCGTCAATCCTTTCTGTTTCAGTTATCCAGAGTAAATCCTTATTCATTGCCGTGGGTGTTTGTGATGAATAATCAGCACGGGTATAGCCGCAGACATGACGCGCCTTAAGGCATCGTCATGTTCGCATAAGATAGTAATCGTTGCCACACCTCAAAATCCCGCGCAGCAAAGAAAATTGCTCTATCGGGACGAACCACAGCGCAACGCTTTTTGCCATGCGCAAGTGCAGCAAAGGACGGTCGGTTACACAAAACCAGTTTGCAGTCGATAGCTTTTCCGTCACAAATATTGCTCGCAGATTGGAGTGCGTTTTCGCAAAGAGGGACGCTTCAACAATCGGCTATTCCGCCGATGTGCACGCCAGGGCAAGTGGTGCATCATCATCTGCAACCGGCGAAGTTTGTTGCTTATTCTCCGCAGGAAGCGTTATGAACGTCCTGGTCGTCGCCAAAACCAGAATGGGCGCGGGCGCTTGCGTCGGCGGCATCGCGCTCGACGATGGGCGCAGCGTGCGCCTGATCGACGCGCACGTCGATGTGCATCACCGCGGCAATCTGCACTACGCGGTCGGCGAGATCTGGGAAATCGAGACGACAGCAGCTGAGATCGTGCCGCCGCACGTTGAAGATGTCATCGTGCAGAGCAGCCGCCGCGTAGGGCGCCAGCGTCATGTTATTGCACTGATCGAACAGCACCGGCCTGTCGTTTCCGGCGGCATCGAGCGTCTCTTCGATGGCCGGCTGCAACGATCGAGCAGCGGTGCGCTCTACGTGGCCGACGCCAGCGGCCTGCCCGCCTTCAGCACCGGCTTCTGGCGACCCGATCGCCCGTTGCGCCGCGTCGAGAGCGGGCGCCGCATCCGCTATGTCTATCCCGGCGCGCAGGGCGACTGCACCTTTGTCTTTGTTGGCTTTCAGGATACGATAGCCGAAATTCCGACCGGCGCGCTGCTGCGCGTGTCGCTGGCCCGTCGCTGGCGTCCGGACGACAAGCCAGACGTTGAACTGCGCTGCTACGCCCAGTTGTCGGGCTGGTTTGAAGTGGCTGCGGAGAAAGAGAGCATTCCAGTGACTCATCCAGAGGGAAGCCCTGTTTGTGAAGTAGACATGACGCGCGCCCGCCACCTGCTCAAGGATGTCTTTGGCTACGACGAATTCCGCCCGCTGCAGGCGGAGATCATCGCCAGCATCTTGCAGGGACAGGACACGCTCGCCATCATGCCGACGGGCAGCGGCAAGTCGATCTGCTACCAGATTCCGGCGCTGCTGCGCGACGGCCCAACCATAGTCGTCTCACCGCTGATCTCGCTGATGCAGGATCAGGTCGACCAGTTGCGCCAGGTGGGCGTCGCGGCCGTGGCGCTTAACAGTACGCTCGATTATCGAGCATATGGAGAAAGTGTCAGCGCTATTCGCCGCGGCGAGGTCAAACTGATCTACCTGGCGCCAGAGACGTTGCTGCGCTCGGAAACGCTCATGCTGCTCGAAGAGGTCCGGCCAGCCTGCTTTGCCATCGATGAGGCGCACTGCATTTCCGAATGGGGACATGATTTTCGCCCAGAGTACCGTCAACTGGTGGGCGTGCGCCAGCGCTTTGCCGACGCGGTCTGCATCGCGTTGACGGCCACCGCCACCCCGCGCGTGCAGGAGGACATTCAGCATTCGCTGCATTTTGCGCGCAGCCAGACCTTTCTCGCCAGTTTCAACCGGCCCAACCTGCTGCTCGCCGTGCGCCCGCGCGACGATGGCGCGGGGCAGATCATTGCCTTTCTCGCTGACCACAAGGAAGAGTCGGGCATTGTCTACTGCAACACGCGCAAGCAGGTGGAGGAAGTGACGGCGCAGCTTGAGGTGGCCGGGCTGCCGGTGGTCGCCTATCACGCCGGGCTGGACAATGACACACGCGCGGCCAATCAGCGCCGTTTTCTCAGCGAAGATGGCTGCATTGCCGTCGCTACGATTGCCTTTGGCATGGGCATCAACAAACCCGACGTGCGCTTTGTCGTCCATCACAATTTGCCTAACAGCATCGAGCACTACTACCAGCAGATCGGCCGCGCAGGGCGTGATGGCCTGCCCGCGCACTGCCTCCTGCTTTACCATCCCAAAGATCTGGGCACACACTATTTTCACATCGAAGAAGGTGCGGCCGCGGAGCGCGCCGGTCGCACCGCGCGCCTGCAGGCGATGGATCGGCTGGCGCGCACGCGCACCTGCCGCCGCACGCCGCTGCTCGATTATTTCGGCGAAGCAGCCGCTGCGGAAGGCTGCGGTGCGTGCGACAACTGTCTGCGCGGCGGCGACGACGCGCCCGTCACCGATGTCTCGCTCGAAGCCAAGAAATTTCTCTCCTGCGTCTGGCGCACAGGCCAGCAATTTGGCGCCGGCTATGTCGTCGATGTACTGCGCGGCTCGCGGCGGCGTGAGATTCTGGCGCGCCATCACGACCAACTCTCCACCTACGCCATCGGCCAGGAGCACGACGCGCGCACCTGGCGGCGGCTGGCGCAGGAGTTCCTGCTGCAAGGGCTGGTGGAGCAAAACCTGGAGCACGGCGCGCTGCACATCACCGAGGCAGGACGCGCGGCAATGAAAGGCGAGCCAGTGCAGATTCCGGCCGAGACGCTCACTGGCCCGCGTCGCGCGCGTGCGTCCGCGGCCAGCGCCGCTTACGATTCTCCGCTATTCACCCGGCTGCGCAGGCTGCGTCGCGCCATTGCCGACGAACTGCACATCCCCGCCTATGTGGTCTTTCCTGACCGCACGCTCATGGAGATGGCGACGCACCTGCCGCAGAGCGCTGCCGAGCTGCGACAGATTCACGGCGTGGGCGCGCGCAAAGAAGAGCAGTTTGGCGCGCGCTTCCTGGACTGCATCCGCCAATATTGTGAAGAAGAAGGGATCGTTCCGGCGCCGCGACGGCCCGCGGCGCAGCCTTCACCCGTTGCGCGTCCAACCAGCAAACGGCGCTTTGAGGAAGTGGGCGACTTGTTTTGTGAGGGGCGCAGCATCGAGGAGATCCAAGAGCGTTTCGGCGTGCAGCGCTCGACAGTGCTGAGCCACCTGGTGCGCTGCCACGACGCCGGCTACGCTCTCGATCCAGCGCGCATCTATGCGCTGTCGGCGCTTGAGCCAGCGTTGCGCCAGCCTGTGCTGCGCCGTCTTGCCGCGTCGACCGACCTTTTGCTCAGCCCACTTTTTGAGGAATTTGGCGGCCTGATCCCCTACGAAGAACTCCACATCCTGCGCCTCTATCTGCGCTGCCGCCGCGCGCAGGATGAAGCCGCGGGGTTCGAGCCGCGCACACCCTACGCGGCATAAGCAAGACGCGCGGCGATAATTCGTGCGCGGCAAAAACACACGGCGGCTCGTCGTACACCTGCCCATTTCACATGAACCCCACCATGGAGGAAGGCAATTCTCTGCGGTGTTGATCGCTGGGTGTGAAAAAGCACTGGCGTCGTCGGCAAAGGGTATAATGGTTGGACAAACTATCGCCGCAAAACTACGGAAAGATATGGTAAGATCCTCTTGGCTGCTCAATCAACAATATCTCAGGCGCAAAAGACCCGCTCGCTTTCTTTCTCTCATCTCTGGTTGCTCACTGTGGGCGGATTTTATGCTTTTTTCATCTTTGGCTTTGTGGATAATCTGAAAGGGCCGACGCTGCCGGCGCTGCTGCGCGATCTCAACTTCAGCTATAGCGAGGGCGGCGCGGTCCTCTTCAGCGCCTACATAGGCTTCATGGTGGCGACGCTGCTCACGGGCGTGCTGGCCGACGCGGCCGGCATCAAGATCGTGCTGCTGCTGGCTGGCCTCTGTCTGACCGTGGGGCTGACGGCTTTTAGCCTCGTCAGTTCGTTCTGGCTGTTGGCCGCGGCGCTCTTTGTCGTTGGCCTTGGTCTGGGGTCGATCGAAGTCGGCGGCAACGGGTTGATCGTCGATCTGCATCAGGCCAATCGCGGCCGTTATCTCAACCTGCTGGCTGTTTTTCATGGCGTCGGCGCGTTTGTCGTGCCGCTCTACGCCGCGCAGTTGCTCAGCACTGACTTTTCCTGGCGACAGGTCTACCAGTTCTCGATCCTCCTGACTGTGGTGCTGGCGTTTTTCTTCGCCGTGGTCAAGTATCCACGCGCCGCGTCGAGCGGGGGAGGCCTGAATTTGCGCACCCTCTTTACCGCTGGCTTCACGCGGCGTATGACCTGGTACTATTTGTTTGTTGCGGTTTACGTCGCCGCCGAAATCGGCGTCGCCTCCTGGATTGTGCAATATCTCCAGCAAGTAAAGGGGTACAGCGTCAGCGTCAGTTCGCTCTATCTGTCGCTCTTTTTTGCCGCCATCATGGTCGGGCGGCTGGCGGGAAGCTTCTTTGTGGAGCGCATTGGCTATCTCACGCTGATGCTGACCGCCACGGTGGCCTCGATCATCTGCCTGGGGATCGGTCTTTTTGGCCCACCCGCGTTGGTTTTCTTTATCCCACTGACTGGGCTGTTCTTCTCGATCATGTTCCCGACGGCGACGGCCTCGGTTTCAGCGCTCCAGGTGGCGAACATGGGCGCAATCCTGGGCGTGCTCTTCACGTTTGGCGGGTTGGGCGGCGCGCTCGGGCCGTGGCTGATCGGCATTGCCGCCGATGCGGTCGGTCTTGAACTGGCTTTTGCCCTGACGCTGCTCTTTTGCGTCCTGATGCTAGGGGCGTTGCTGATGCTGCGTCAGATGACGCACACTGAAAGCCAAGGGAGCGCACGGCCAGCCAGTGAATGATCTGCAAAAAGAAACTCGGGGCCTTTCCTGGCACAGGATTTTACCTTGTGTTGTCCAGAGAGGTGCTCTGCTGAGATGGATAACACGCTTGCTTTATGGAGGCCATGGATCAAATAGTATGCACATCAACCGCATCGAACTTCGCAAAGTCTTTTTGCCCTATGTCGCGCCCTTTGAGACCAGCGGCTGGCGCGAGCAGGGCAGCCATGCCATCATCGTACGCATGGAGGCCGAGGATATTGTGGCCTGGGGCGAATCCCCCGTGGGCGAGAATCCCTTTTACAACGAAGAAAATCAGAAAACAGCGTGGACGATCCTGCAGGATTATCTGGCGCCGATGCTGTTGGACACTGAGCTTGCCAGTCCGTGGGCGGTGACGCCAGCCTTTGGCCGCGTGCGCGGCAACCGCATGGCCAAAGCGGGGCTGGAGTTCACGGTGTGGGATCTCTTTGCGCGACGCGCACAGCGCAGCCTGGCGAGCCTGCTCGGCGGCACGCGCGCGCGCGTCGAGGTGGGCGTCAGCGTTGGCATCCAGAAAGACATCCCCACGTTGCTCAAGGTGGTCGGCGCCTATCTTAATGACGGCTATACGCGCATCAAGCTCAAGATCAAGCCGGGCTGGGATGTGGAGCCGACGCGCGCGGTGCGCGAGATGTGGCCTGATCTGCGCTTGCAGGTGGACGCCAACAGCATCTACCGGCTGGAAGATGGCCCGCACCTGGCCGAACTCGACCCTTTCAACCTGCTGCTGGTGGAGCAGCCACTGGCCCACGACGACATCTTCGACCACGCCAAGCTCAAGCCGCTGCTGCGCTCGCCGCTCTGCCTGGACGAGAGCATCGTCTCGCCAGAGCACGCGCGCTGGGCCATCGAACTGCACGCGTGCGACATCATCAACATCAAGCCAAGCCGCATCGGCGGGTTGGGCGACGCGGTGAAGATTCACGACATGGCGCAGGCCGCGGGCATGCCCGTCTGGCACGGCGGCATGTTGGAGACGGGCATCGGCCGCGCCATTAACGTGGCGCTGGCGAGCCTGCCCAACTTCACCCTGCCCGGCGACATCAGCGCCAACGACCGCTACTTCGCACGCGACATCGTCAAAAATCCTTTTACGCTGAACGACGACAGCACCCTCACCGTGCCCACCGGCCTCGGCCACGGCGCCATCGTGGACGAGGACTATCTGGATGATGTCACGCTTGATCGGTGGGAAATCCGCACGTGAGACGCGCAGGTTGCCACTCTGGAAGCGCGGCTGGTCAGCGCCATTTGCAACCGGTAAGCCCAATGACATGCTGGCTTTGTTTGACGCCTCCAGATCTTGCTGGTACTCTATAGCTAATTAAATCACCCATCGATTCAGGTGCGCTTGCTGTTTGAATGCACGAGTGCACAATGGGGGAAGCCGGTGACGTTCTGTAAGAACCAGTCCGGCGCTGTCCCGCAACGGTAGGATGCCCGCGAAAATCTCGCCCGCATCAAGCCCGATTACCCATCTGGATCGCTGCTTGTGAACCTCTTCGCGGTAAAGGGGGCCAAGTGTCAAGAGCGATCTTGCACGCTTGCCCGCCATTTGGCGGGCTTTTTCTTTCTTCCAATGTATGTCTGCGCGGTGGATATTCCCTCCTCCTGCCTTCGCCGCATCTTCATCCCTATCCACACAGTCGCGCCCCGCCTTGGGCGTTCTAGTAGGGTGGCACAGGCTTTTATCTACCGGGGATGTTTCCCCATCAAAAACTCAGGAGTCTTTCAATGTATTCTTTCCGTTTTTCAAACTGCACCACCTGGCTGCGCGGCCGTGTGGGCATCCCGATCGTGGCTGGCGTGATGACTATCCTGCTTCTATCAGCCTTTCATTTCACAGCGCCGGCGGGAGCTATTGCGCCCCTTCAGGCGTCAGTCGTCATTCAGGTGGACGATCAGGCGCAGCTGATCCGTGAAATCGCGTTCACCGAAGCGATCTCCGGTCTGAAGGCGCTCGAACTGACCGGGCTGAACGTGGTGACGCAGAGCTATAGTTTCGGCGACGCCGTATGTAGCATCGCCGGCGTCGGCTGCCCCGCGGAGGATTGTTTCTGTTCGACCAATTACTGGAGCTACTGGTATTGGGATGATGTGGCTGGCTGGCAGGGGTATCCGGTCGGTGCAGGCAACTCTGCCATCAGCCAGACCGGAGCTATCGAGGGGTGGCGCTGGGGAGAATTCGGCGACACGCTCCGTCCAGTGACCGCGACGCTCCAGGCAGCGGCCGCGCTGCCGTGGCTGGCCGCGCGACAGACGATCACCGGCGATTTTGGCAGCGTTGGTGCGACGGTGGAAAGTGTCCTGGCGCTTGGCGCCAACCAGCAGCAGAATCCGAGCGCCAATGCCTATCTTGCGGCCAATGGTGCGGGATATGCGCGCATCAGCGCGTCCGCGACTGGCAAGTTAGCAGTTGCGTTGGCCGCCGCGGATGCTTGTCTGCCCATCGGCGCACCGACGCCTTCCGCCTATTTTAGCCCGACGTTGGGCGCGTACAGCACGCAGAGTGGCGTCAATGCCTGGGCCATTTTGGGCACTGTGGCGCTCAGTGAAACCGCACCCGCCGCGGCCATCAACTATCTCGCCGCGCAAATTCAGCCGGACCGCGGCTGGGAATGGGCGCCTGGCTGGGGAAGCGACACCAACGCCACCGCGCTGGCCATCCAGGCGCTGATCGCCACCGGCGCGCCTATCACTTCGGCAACGGTGCTCAGCGGCCTTGCTTACCTCGATGCTACACAAAACAGCGACGGCGGCTTCCCGTACGCGGCTGACAGCAGCGGCGCGCCCAGCGATGCCAACTCGACCGCGTATGTGCTCCAGGCGCTGTTTGCCGCAGGCGAAGATCCTCACGCGCCGCGCTGGACAGGCAGCGGCGGCTCGCCCTTCGATTACCTGGCGACGATGCAGCTTGCCGACGGCAGTTTTGCGTGGCAACTTGGCGCCGGTTCCAATCAACTGGCGACGCAACAGGTGATCCCCGCGCTGCTGGGTCAGGCCTATCCGCTTGACCGGCGGACGTTGGCGTCGTGTCCGGGCATCTATCTGCCGCTGGTTCAAAATTGAGCACAATGCAACGCCTCTCTTGCAGGCGCGATGGTGGCAGGAAGCTGGCGCGCGCCAGCTTCCTGCGCCGCGCGCGGATACTCCCAAAGCTGTTCGGTGTGCTGCTATTGCTGGGGCTGGCAGTGGCGGATAGTTCTGAGGTCGCGGCGCAGAGCGATGGTCCAAATCGCGCCGCGCTGGTCGTCGTCCACGGTGATGGCCGCGTGGTGACGCGCTGCGTGACGTTTGCCGAAGCACAGATCAACGGGCTAGAGCTTGTGCAGCGCGCCGGTTTTGATCTCAACCTCGAAGCGTCCAGCATGGGCGCGACGATCTGCCGGCTGGACGGCGAAGGCTGCACCTATCCTCAGCAGAGCTGTTTTTGCCAGTGTGAAGGAGAAAGCTGTGTGTATTGGTCTTACTGGCGTTGGCAAAATGGCGTCTGGACATACTCAAATCAGGGCGCGTCGAATCATGCCGTGACAGCGGGCGCGCTGGAAGGGTGGGTGTGGGCTGCAGGTGCAGCAGGCCAGGCGAAGTCGCCGCCAGCCACCACTTTCGACGCCATCTGCACTGCGCCGACGCCCGTCGCTACCGCCACAGAAACGGCGACAGACGCAGCTCCCCCCACGCTCATGGCGGACGCCGGCGTCGCGCCAACACCAACCTGGACCGCTACGGTCACTCCTTTCGCCACGCCCAGCCCACTCGCCGCTACGCTGCCAGCCTTGGCGCCGGCGCCGCTTCCTGCAGCTACGGCCACCTGGACCCCTCCGCCTCCGCCGACCTTGCCGCCAACTGCGACGCCGTCAGCTGCTCCCTATACTCCCGGCGTTGAATTTACGACTGCGCCGCGGCCACTCATTGAGGTTTTTCTGGCCGACCACAAGGAGATTGTCGCGGGGCAGAGCGTCACGCTGCGCTGGCGCGTGGCAAACGCCGCGACCGTGGACTTGCAGGCAGACGGGCGCACAGTTGCCATCCCTACAGAGGGTGAGCTGTTGCTGGCGCCGCGGCAGAACACGACCTATTCGCTTGTGGCTGCCAATGCCGGCGGCGCGGCCTCGACCGCAATGACCATCATCGTGCGCGCCGCG
This sequence comes from Caldilineaceae bacterium, assembly GCA_014879855.1. Classification (GTDB taxonomy): domain Bacteria; phylum Chloroflexota; class Anaerolineae; order Caldilineales; family Caldilineaceae; genus Caldilinea. Next base: position 10,812 of record JACSRH010000050.1, read on the forward strand.
CCGCTGACTGTGCAACAATCTCCCGCACAGCCGCTCCCCGCACAGCCGCCGGTGCAGGTGACAGGCGAGACGGCTACGCCGCCCACAGACGCTGCGGAGCCGCTGCTGCCTGTTCTGTCTGTGGCTGCATCAACGGCCTTGCCCGCTCTGCCGCCTACGGCGACGCCCGCGGCGATAGCCGCTGCCACATTGGCGCCGGTTGTGCTGGCCACCGGGGCCGCGCCGGTCGAGATGGGGCTGGCTGTGCAGACCTCACAGCCTCAAACGCCGGTCGTCGCACCGATGCTGTTCATGCTGGTGGGAGGACTGGCGCTGCTGGGCTTGCCGCTGATGGGTCTGGCGCTGATCCTGGTCTTCGTGGCGCTGCGCAGGTCATAGCTCTCCGCATGGACGAGCGTGGGCGGTTCCATATTGAGATTTAGGCTGAACCTGTATGCCATATCTTCCAGGAGGCTCCGGGCTTCCTGGAAGCTGGCGGATGAACCCGCCGCCCCCATGCTGCCGGATGGCTCGCCCAGGGTGAAATGCATCCTGCTTGCCTCCCGTGCTTCGCGCTTGGTGACGATCTGGGTACAATGAAGCGCCCGCTGTTGGAGCGCGGCTCTTTTACGAAGAAGGATAGGAAACGATGAATACGGATGGCTTGATTGTCTTTACCCAGGACCTTGTGCGCATCCCCAGCCTGAGCGGTGAAGAGAGGGGCGTCGCCGCGCGTGTCCAGGCCGAGATGGAGACGCTTGGCTTCGATCGCGTCTGGATGGACGCCAACGGCAGCGTCGTGGGCGTCATCGAGGGGAGCCGCCCTGGCAAGACGGTTTTGCTCGATGCACACATTGACACGGTCGGCATCTCGCCTGGCGCGCCGTGGCGGCACGATCCTTTTGGCGCGGCCATCGACCAGGGCGCGCTCTATGGCCGCGGCGCGGCCGACATGAAAGGCGCGCTGGCGGCAATGGTGCACGCGGCCGCCGCACTTGATCGCGCAACGCTGGCAGGCCGCGTGCTGGTCAGCGCCTCCACGCTGGAAGAGGTGCTCGAAGGCGTCGCCCTCCACGCGGTGATGGATGCCACACCACCCGATTTTGTTATCATCGGTGAGTCCACCGACCTCAACCTTAGCCGCGGCGGGCGAGGGCGCGCCGAGGTGCATCTGACTACGGTGGGCCGGCCTTCTCACTCCTCAGCGCCACACCTGGGGCGCAATGCCGTGCTCGACATGATGCGCGTCATTGCCGCGGTCGAGCAGATCGCGCTCTTCACCGACCCGGTCATGGGGCCAGCGATCTTTGCGCTGACCGACATCATCTCCGCACCCTATCCCGGCCATTCGGTGATTCCCAGCATCTGCCAGGTGACCTACGACCGCCGCCTCTTGCCGGGCGAACGCAAGGACGAGGTGCTGGCCGCGATCACCAGCCTGCCGGCATTGGCGGATATTCAACTGCAAGCCGAGATTGCCATCGACGCATACACGGCGTTTACAGGAGCGACGCTGCGCAGCGAAAAGTTCTTTCCAGCCTGGCTGCTGCCGGAGGATGACGCTTTCGTGGCGACAGCTTTGGCCGCGCTGAACGCCGCAGGCATTGCGGCCAGGCCCAGCGCCTACCGGTTCTGCACCAATGCCGCTTACAGCGCGGGGATAGCCGGCGTGCCGACGGTCGGCTTTGGCCCAGCCACCGAAGCGGACGCGCACGTGATCGATGAGCATGTGCGCCTCGACCACCTGTTTGCCGCGGCCAAAGGCTATCGGGCGATCATCGAAGCCACCTTGGCCGCATGAGGCGGGATGCGCTGCGTATCAGCCGTCGCCAAGCTGGCGCGCGGTGGCGAGCGCATCCTTTCCGCAATGTGGACAGGTGTAGCCGGGGCGTTTCGTCCATTGGCTGTCCCCGCCTAACGGCTGGGCGCAATGAGGGCAGCGCAGATCGAATATACGCAGGATGCGCCACTGCCACAGGGTATTGGCGAAAAAGACGACGATGAAGAGCAGCGCGGCCAACAGCAGGAAAAAAGCCAGCGCAGGCTCCGCCGACGCATTGCGGCTGATCCAGAAGCTCATGGCAAAGATGGCGATCAGCCCCACGACGAGCACGGTCAAAAGCGTCTTCGCTACGCGCGCCCGGGCTCGGCGCGCTGCACGCTGCGCGATGACTGTAGCTGCGTCCAGCGTCTTGCCGTCAAGCACGACGTTGGGTGTAGTGGATTGGGTGGAAGACGGCATCCTATCCCCTTTGCAATGTTTTCACGCAGGTCACGCTGCCAGTGTGACAGTGGTGGCAGCCCACGACCGCGCGGGATGCGTCGGGCTGGTAGCCCGGCCTACGCGTTGTGGCCGGCGCTGGGTTGAACAATGGCTATCGACAACGCGCGCAAGTATCGCACAGGCGGCGCGGTTTGGGGAACCAGGGAGAGCACATGCTGCTATATCAAGGGTTGAGACTTGCTTTGAATCCGGCGACGCCGGATGTCGTTTCGATGGTTGGCGGAGGCGGCAAGAGCAGCACAGCTTTTCGTCTGGCCGCCGAGGTCGCGACGCTGGGCAAGCGCGCCGTTATCGCACCGAGCACGCGTATCGCCGCCTTTCAAACGGCCTGGGCGCCAGCCTTTGTCGAAGTCAGCGGCGCTGAACTGCCGTGGGGTGAACTGGAACGACAACTCGCCCGCCACCACTATTGTTTGCTCGGGGGGCCCGTGGTGGGTGATCGCCGGCTGGGGCTGGAAGCTGCGCAGATCGACGCGCTGGCGCGCCGCGCCGCCGAACTGCACATCGCCGCCATTACCGTCGAAGCCGACGGCAGCAAAATGCGCCCGGTCAAGGCGCCTGCTGGCCATGAGCCGGTGCTGCCCGACGCCACGACGCATCTCGCACCGGTCGCTGGTCTCGACGCAATCGGCCTTGCCCTCGATGCACGTGGGGTGCATCGCCCGGAGCTGGTGCGCCGCATCCTTGAGGTCGATGTGGATGCGGCGCCTTTGCTGACGCCCGCGATGCTAGCGCGGCTCCTGCGCCATCCTGCAGGCGGTGCCAAGGGGTTGCGCTCGTCACTACACTTTATCCCCCTGCTCAACAAGGCTGATACGCCGCTGCACCTGGCCTATGGTCGGTTGACTGCGGCGCTGCTGGCAGAACAAGGCATTTCTTCGTTGGTGACATGTGTGGGCAATGCTGCACAGCCGCCAGTCATCGAGCGCTGGGGACAGGTGGCTGTGGTGGTGCTGGCCGCGGGTGGCAGCCGCCGCATGGGTCGCCCCAAGCAACTGGAAGTGGTGGGCGGTGCAACGCTGATCGAACGCGCGGTGCGCACCGCGCGGCAGGGGAATGTCGGCCCGGTGGTGGTGGTGACGGGCGCTGAAGACGCCGCGATCCGGGATGCGCTGGCCGGATCGCGAGAAGACGTCACTTTTGTTCACAACCCGGCGTGGGCAACCGGACAGGCAAGCAGCGTCGTTGCTGCGCTGCAAGCAATGCCGCCCCAGGTCGATGCGGCGATCTTTCTGCCGGTCGATCAGCCATTGCTGGATCCGCTGCTGCTGCGTCGTCTGACTGCCTGCTGGCGCGCTGGCGCGGACCTAGCGGCGCCGGCGGTTGGCGACGAACTGCGCGGCGCACCCGCGTTGTTCGACCGCCTGTACTGGGAGGAGTTATTGGCGTTACAGGGTGATGTGGGCGGACGCCGTGTGTTGCTTGCACACCGCGCTCGAGTTGTGACTACACCGGCGCTTGCAGCATGGCTGCATGATGTTGACACGGAAGATGATCTGCACGCGTTGAATCGCGCCTGATTCGGCGGGAAATCGTAGGTGAAACGTAGCAGGGATTTAGCGAAGGAAACCGATCACACATAAGAAGGATCAATCAGCGCAGCCAGCGCACATTTAAAACTTATGAATTGATGGAGTTTGATGGATGAGCAAATTGCCCTTATCGTCGAAGCTAGCACTTTGTTGTGCGCTCTTCCTTTCTGTCGTTGTGATGCCTTCCGCTTCGAAGGCGCAGGAACTTCAACCCACTGACCTTTTTTTTAACGAAATTCAAACAATTTATCTAGTCAATCTCGAACGGCGCAAAGCCGGCTTGCCGCCACTGCGCTGGAATGAGGAATTGACGCAATCCGCGCGGAAATTTGCCGCGGATGTGATTGCCCATCAGCCGGTTGGCTATTGCGGCCACACCGACAGTGAGGGGCGCACGCCAAGTGAGCGGATGCGCCTGGCCGGGTTTACCAAGCTAGAGGCGTCGGCTGAGAATTCCGCCTGCGGGTACACTACCCCAGAAGCCTCTGTGCGCATCTGGATGAACAGCGACGCACATCGCAAGAACCTGCTCGATAGCCGGTTGCGCGAGATCGGCATAGGAGCTGCCCTGTCCGCCACCTATCGCGGATACATTGTTGCGGATTTGGCGCTCGACACGAACTATGCGCCTGTCATCATCGACAATGAGGCGCCATCGACGACTTCCCTCACTGTACAACTTTATATTTACAATCAGGCGACGCGCAGTGGTTTCATGGGCCAGGGGCAGTCGGTGGAGATGATGATCTCGAATGACCCGAACTTTGGCGACGCGGTCTGGAAACCTTATGCAGCCGAAACAACATGGACGCTGACCGGCGGAGCTGGCTGGAAGACCGTCTATGTCAAGACACGCGATGCGCTTGGCCGGACAGTCGTGGCGCAGGATTCGATTTACTTTGGGGAGGTATTGCCGCTTGACCAACTGTCGTTTAACGGGGCCAGCCGTTTTGGAACTGGATTGCGGCTCGAACGCATCGACGCCCCAGGCTGGCCACAGGTGCAGTTCAGCCTGGACTGGGTCGGGGACAACAGTGATCCCAACTTTACTGCCAGCGCCTTCACCGAGCTTGCGGACGCGGCGGCGGTGGGAGGCGCGGCTGTACGCTTAGCGCGAGGCGGCACTGCTACGGTTTGGACAGGTGGATACTTGGCGTCACTGCCAGCCACCGCGTATTTCCGCGTCAAGGTGAGCGACAACAGCACTTCCCAAGAAGTGTTGCGGCTGCGCGTGCAGGGGGTGGCTGGCGATGCCGGCCAGCGGGTGCTGCGCGGTGTGGATTTCAGCGCCACTGACAGCTATCAGGAGTTTGCTGTGCCCTACAACCTTGGCGGCGCGGCGTCGCTGGTCACGTTTCGCTTTGATCGCCTGGGCGATGCTGACGTGACGGTCGATGCTGTGACGCTGTTCTCGGCGCCGATGCCAGTGGCCGCGCCATTGCAGTGGCAGACGCCCGACAACTATCTGCGCAATTGTGGGGTGCAGGCGCGCTTTGTCAAAGAGGACGGCAGCTTTTCATCGGTGTTTGAGGTGCATTCAGTCAGCGGACAATTGATAGCCGACGAAACTATAGCGCTTTCACCGCAATTGTCGGTGACGCCTCCCAGTGTGTGGTTTGAAGCGATGCCCGGCGACGCGGCGCCACCGTCTGCACAACTGAGCGTCAAATGCATTCGCTGTGACGAGGGGCCGTGGCAGGCTACGACGCAGATCCAGTGGCTGCAACTAGCGCCGTCCAGCGATGCGCTCGAAGTGGTGTTGACGCCAGCAGGGCTGGCGCCTGGCATCTACCGCGAGGAGATCACCATTTCCGCGCCGGCGGAAGCGCGGCTTGCCCCGGTTGTTGTGCCGGTGACGGTCGTGGTGGGAGATGCAACTGCCCTGCTGCCGGAAAGGCTCTATCTGCCCGCGGTGGTGCGCTGAGTTTACGCTTCGCACTTGCCTGGCGGGCCAGCGTGCAGCATGGACAACTGCGCCAGCACAGCGCTGCTCTGTGCGCCGGTGGCTGTGATGAGCAGCGTGCGCCCGTCAGGCTCATCCGCATCCGCGGTGATCTCAATTTGCAGGAGATCAGCCGGGAAGAGCGAGCGGATGCGGTCAGCCCATTCCACCGCGATGACGTTGACGCCGTCCATGTCAGCTTCGTCCAGCATATCGGCCAGACCCAGTGTGGCGGCGTCCGCCAGCGTTGTCTCTTCAGCCAGCCGATACGCGTCGATGTGCACGAGCTTGCGACCGTTGGCGGCATACTCGTTGACAAGCACAAAGGTGGGACTGGTCACGCGGGTGGAAATTCCCATTCCCGCTGCGATGCCCTGAACGAGCGTAGTCTTGCCGGCGCCCAAATCGCCGCACAAAGCCAGCACCTGCCCACCACCAACCATGCGACCGATCTGCGCGCCGATAGCGTGTGTTGCATCGCGCGCATGGGTGTGGATGGTGAGGGTCAGCACAGGGCGGTTATTCATCTTTTTTGTAGCTGATGCCAAGGCCGTGCTTGTGAATGATCTCCTGGATCATGGTGCGATACTCGGCGACGATCTCCACCGCGCGCTCGTCACTGGCGGCTTCGGCGACGACCTCGAAGCGCGGCTTCTCTGGATTTGGCGACAGGTGGACCCATTCGCCGTTGTCGAGGTGCACCTTTAACCCATCCATCTTATCGACCTGGCGATGTTGATGGTGATGGATCAGCATCCGCATTACCGCACCTTTCGTATCCCACGGACATTCGACCGGCTCCTTGGCCAGATGATATTTGGGAAGATAAGTCACGATTTCGCTCATGGGCATCTTGCGAATGGCCAGGTATTCGAGCAGGCGGATCGTTGCCATCATCCCATCAACGGCGGGCTGGAAACCAGGGAAGATAAAGCTGCCCGCGCCGTCGCCGATCAAGAGCACACCGACATAGCTGGCCGTGTGCATCGGCCCGTGGAGATTTTGCGGGATGCGGAAAAGCCGGGCGCCGTGCCAGCTGGCAATCGTTTCAAATGTATTGGGCATCGTGATTGGCACCGCCACTGGCCGGCCCGGATGCGCGTAGAGCGCCAGTTCGAGCATCAGGGCCGCGGCCGCAACATCTGTCAAGACATTGCCTAATTCATCGACCAAAAACACCTTTTCGCCGCCCACGTCGAGTTGAACGCCGAGTTGAGCGTCCAACGCATGGACGATTTTGCCCATCCGCTGTTGATTGGCTTTGAATTCACCCTGCAACATTGCCAGCTTGGTTTCGTCTATGCGGGCATTGAGCGGCACCACATCGACGCCAAGCCGGTTCAAGATGTCGGACAGCGTGTCGCCGGCCAGCCCATGCGAATAATCGCAGACCAGTTTGAAGCCATAGTCGCGGATGCGCTGGGCATCGACGTGGCGCATGAAGTCATCGGTGTACTCGGTGATCGGCTCGTGGGCGTAGGAAATGACGCCAATTTCATCGAGGAAGGCGCGGCGGAAATCTTCGCGAAAGAAGTTGCGCTCGATAGCGCGTTCGGATGAACTGCTCTGGTTCAACCCCTGGCTGTCGATGATGCGAATATCCACCACGCGCTGATCGAAGGGGCTGAGCCGGACATGAATCCCGGCAGAAGAATCCTTGCGCTGGCGGACGTAATGGCGCAACACCGGAATGGCGACGTTGCCCAGATCCCACACGTTGACGCCAGTGCCGGGCAACCCGCTGATCAGCGCCCGCTTGAGCATGCGCGAACTGCGGTGCGCATCGCGGTTGATTGCCACATAGCTGCCTTTGGACAAGGTGGCCCCCAGCGCGGCGCTCAGTTTGGCGGCAAATTCGGGGGTCAGGTCGATATTGACCACGCCGGAAACGCCAAAGCGGCTGAAGAGTGCACGTCGCCCCTGGTTGCCCCAGATGACGCTGTCCTTGATCGTGGCGCCGGCTTCGATCTCCTTGTGCGGCCAGAGCTTGACGTTGGCGTGCAGCACCGCGCCTTCGCCGATCACGCAGTTGTCGCCCACGACGACGCCTTCGTAGGCAATCACTTGGGACTTAATGCTGCATTGGCGTGTGACGATAACGCCGCGCAACTCGCACGATTCGCCAACATAGTTGTTGCGCCAGATGATGCTGCGCTCGATGCGGTTGTAATTGTCGATGACTGTATAGTCGCGGATCACGGCCGGCCCGTAGATGTGCACGTCGCCTTTGATCTTGACCTCGTTGCCCAGATAGATCGGGCCAAAAAGCTGCGCACTGGGCGAGATCTCGACATTCTCGCCCACCCAGATGCCGCCGCCCAAATGCGAACCGATCGGTTCGGCGAGGCGCAATTTACCATAAAGCACATCGGAATTCGCGCGCATATACTCGCTGAAATTGCCGACGTCACACCAGTATCCATCTGCGACGTACCCATAGAGATCTTTGTGTTCAGCCAACATGCGCGGGAACAGCTCGCTGGCAAAATCATGCGACACGCCTTCTGGGATCAGATCCAGCACCTCCGGTTCGAGCACATAAAGACCGGTGTTTACAGTGTCGGAGATGACCTCGCCCCACGACGGCTTCTCCATGAATTGCACAACGCGTCCTGCTTCATCCGTCACGATCACGCCGTATTCAAGCGGATCCGGCACGCGCGTCAGTGTGATGCTTGCCAACGCCTTGCGTTCCTGATGGACGCGCACGATCTCCTTGAGATCAAAGTCTGTTAAGGCATCGCCGCTGATCACGATAAAAGTGTCGTCGAGATATTGCGCGGCGTTTTTGACGCTGCCGGCTGTGCCGAGCGGCGCTTCCTCCACGACATAGGTAAGTTTCATGCCGATGTTGCTGCCGTCATCGTAGAAATCCTCGATGGCGGAGGCCATATAGCGGAGCGTTACTATGACTTCGGTAATACCGTGATGTTTGAGCAGATCGAAAATATGGCTGATGGCGGCTTTATTGACAATCGGCACCATGGGTTTGGGGCGGCCAATCGTGATAGGACGGAGTCGCGAGCCTTCACCGCCCGCCATAACAACTGCTTTCACACAACCTCCGAGTGCATTACAGGTGTGCTGCCGATGCGCATCCTTGTTCTAAACCTGCGGGCAAGTCAGATCGATCAAGTTGATCGCATTAGATGGGCGGCCAGGGGTAGTTGCGCCGATGTGCAGAGGGCGCTGGATACAGGCGTGTGCGCAACAGATGCTCGACCCGTTTGCGCATGGCAGCGAGTTCAGGCGCACTGACCAGTGCGGCAATACGCCGCCAGAGCGAGCTGCCCTTTGTCTCAAGCGCGTGCTGCAGGGAGGTGAGATCGGCCAGATGGTTTTCCTCAATCGGTTCGCAGCTAAACTCCCAGATTACGGTGCGCAGTTTGAACTCATTGTGAAAGCAAATGCCGTGGTCGATGCCCCACACGCGCCCGTCGTGGCCGATCAGACAGTGACCACTTTTGCGATCGGCATTGTTGATCACAAAATCGAACAACGCCAGCCGCCGGAATGCCTCGACAAAACGCGCGTCCTCAGCAGCAGTGAAATAGTGAGCCTCGCCATCGTGGTCGACAAAAAACTGCACACTGCCCAAACCTCGGCTACCTTCGCGCAACACGGTTGGAGGGACGACGCCCCACCCCAGCGCGCGGCTGATGTCGTACGCGGCTGTCTCACGCTTGCAGAGTGTGCCCCATTCAAAATCCCACAGCGGCGCCTCACCGCGCTGCGGTTTGTAGACCGCGGGCAGCGCAAGCTCACGATGTTCGACAACGATCAGAAAACTGTGGTTTGAGCTGTAAGGCAGCAGCCCTTTTTCCTCAATCGCGCCATGCTGGAGCGTGTCCAACACCTGGTCTTCGGTCAGTTCGATGGGCATACCTGATCACCCAGTTTACTTACAGCACAATGGGCATGGCGTGACCGTCCGTGCGCGGGCAGAAGTGCCCTTGGCGGTCGATTGGGCGGCCACAAAGCGAGCAGAGCGGGCGACCAGCGGCGACGATCTCCAGCGCATACTCGCTCAGCGCGCGCATCTGTGACCGGGTGGCGACAAAACGCGCGGCCGGCACACTTTCATCCTCCGGGTCTACAAGCGCGCCGGACTCATCCGTCACCAGCGCCTTAGCAACCAGCCAGATCATATCGTCGTCTTCGTCGTAGCCAACAATAAGCTGCGCCACACGGAAGGCTGGCTCGAACACTGTCTCGACATGGGGGCTGCGCGTGGACCGCACAGCAGGCGACAGGTCGGGATGTTTTTCTTCCAACTCTTCCAGCAGTTGCAACACGCTGATCGCCAGATTGTTGACTTCTTGCTTCTCAAGCGTCAGGCTGACAAGTTGGCGACCCATACGCCCCTGCAGGAAAAAAGTGCGATGACCGGGTTCACCGATGGCGTCGGCAACGATATAGTCTACTGGGTTGAGATCATATTTGAACTGCGTCATAGCCATAAACACACCTCTGACGAAGCGCACTGCCGGCGCTATTCACTCCGATGATTTTTGACCGTCTGTCACCACGCTGGCCACAGACGGCGCCAACGACGGGGGGGACGCCTGAACTGGCTGATGCGGATGCACTGCGTCGCCTTGTGACTCGCGCTGGGGGGAAGCAGGAGACGCGTGCTCTTCAGGCGTTTTGATCTCTAGTTTGGGCAGGTCAGCCAGAAAATTCATGCCCAGGATCGCTGGATTCCCATCGTGAAAGGCCAGGATGCTCACCGACGCCGTCTGAATCACGATGCGCTGAAAAAGATCGAGCGGGATGCCGAGATAATGCGCCAACGTGGTGCGGATTACGTCGCCATGGGCAAAGATAGCCACGGCTTGATTGCGGTGTTGATTGCGCACGGACTCAAGCCCGGTGACGGCGCGATGCTGCACCTCGCGCAGGCTCTCCCCATTGGGAAAGCGGAATGTGCTGGGCGTATGTTGCACCTTGCGCCATTCATCCAGTTTTGCCAACTCACGCAGGTCCGCGCCTTGCCACGCGCCGTAATCCACTTCCAAAAATGTATTTTCTTCGATCACCGGCAGATCGAGCGCATGGGCCAGTGGCGTCGCCGTTTCAACACAGCGCACAAGCGGGCTGCTGTAGACCGCGGCGATCGGCTGCCCGGCCAGATAGCCCACCAGAGCGTCAGCTTGCGCACGCCCTCGATCGTTGAGATGCACACCCGCGGTGCGCCCCGCCAGTTTGTGCGTGGCGACATATTCATTTTCGCCATGTCGAATCAACAAAACAAAGGTCGTGTCAGCCATCATGATTTCTTATTTGCATCGCGTCCAAAAAAGTGCTACAAAGATTGCAGGTGCGGTTCAATTGCCAAAAGCATGACATTGCCAAAAGCATAACATAGACGCGATACTTCGCGAAGTGGATATCCTTACCGTTGTCTCTCAATGATCAATAGCCGCGCTCACCCCAACCAACTGCGATTCTTCTGGCTCTCGACCGGCCTCAGCTTCGTGTTGCTGGCAATGTTGTTCTTACTCAACGGATGCATGTCGGCAGACGCATCTGCGACAGCGGACCCCTACGCTCTTTATCGTCCCGCGCTCAAACCAGAATTTCAGCAAGAACTAGACAAGCTGGGGCTGACGCCGCAGTATACCATCAACGCCACGCTTTTCCCCGACGAGCTGAAGCTCATCGGCAGCGCGGCCATCGTCGTTCCCAACACCAGCATCGATCCGTGGACGCACCTGGTGTTTCGCCTCTATCCGATGTTGGAGCACTACGGCGGCAACATGGTGATCCAGAGTGCACTGGTGGACGGCAGACCGGCAACGTTTGTCTACACCAATGACAATACCGCGCTGCGCATCGATCTCGACAAGCCGTTGCTCCCCGGGCAGTCCGTGACAGTCGAACTGACCTGGCGCCTTGAAATCCCGTCGTGGACCGACCAGCCCGCGGTCTATGCGCTCTTTGGCCGCAGCCAACAAATCATCAGCCTGCCCCTGTTCTATCCCGCGCTGGCCGTCTACACCGACGGGCCGACGCTGGGCGCCGGCCAATGGTGGCTGACGAACGGCGACGAACGTGGGGATGCCGCTTTCAGCGTGGCCTCGCTCTTCGCCGTGACGCTGACCCTGCCCACAGGCTGGACGCCCGTGACCAGTGGCACGGAGGTGCAGACGGTGGAACGCGGCGACCAGACTCAGCACAGCTTTGTCACCGGTCCTTCGCGTGAATTTCTGCTTCACACCAGCCCCGCCTTTGCTGCAGTGTCGGGTGAAGCTTACGGCACGCGCGTCACCAGTTATTACCTTCCCGGTTCGGAAGCCGCGGCGCAGGCTGCCCTCAAATACGCGATGCAGGCGCTGCGCATCTACAGCGACCACTTTGGTGAATATCCATTCAGCGATATGCGCGTGGCGCCCGCGCCGATCACATTCCGTGGCATGGAGTATCCGCAGGCGATCCTGCTGGGCGTCGAGACCTACACGCGCTTCCGAGATAAGCTGGAGATGCTGACTGCCCACGAAATGGCGCACCAATGGTGGTACCAGATCGTGCACAATGATCCGGTGGCCGAACCGTGGCTGGATGAAGCGCTGGCCGAGTTCTCGATGCGTCTTTATATGGAGAATACGCGCGGCGAAGACGATGCCCAACGCCTGGTTGTCCAGCGTTGGCAGACGCCAGTGAACAGCCTCAAAGCAAAGCAGCAGGACACAGCAGTCGATCAGCCCGTACCGGCGTTTCTCAACGGCACGCAGTACGAGACAATTGTCTACGCAAAAGGCGCGCTCTTTTACGATATCGTGCGCGATACCATCGGCGTGCGTCGCTTTGATCGCTTCCTGCAGAATTACGCGCGCAAGTATCGCTGGGGCATCGTCAATTCGCAGCAGTGGTTGGAAGATCTGCGCGATCTTCCCGACCCCGCGCTGATGGCGCTCTTTGAGGAATGGATCCGCCAACCTGGCGGGCAAGTGCAATAAAAGCGGGGGACAGTCGCTCTCACAGCTCGACTGTCCCCCGCTGAAGCAGTAAAGACATCCACGCTTAACCGACTCTAATCTGAGCGCACGAAGGTGTACTGGTTAGCGCCGTCGCCCGCCACAATCACATTCGCCCCATCCTCGGCCTGTTCAAACTTGTAGACCAGCCCTTGCAGCGGCGCGTCGAGTTGGATGTAGCCGTCAAGCTCGCCGTCATCGTTGAGGATGGGCTTCAATTCGGTGACAAATTCTCCTGCATCCAACAGCAGCCTCCCTTCCTCCAGCGCCACTTCGATCTCCCCCAGCGCCGGATTGGTGAAGACGCCCAGGAACGGTTCAACTGCGGCCGGGTCGATCGCATCCTGAATTTTTGCATTCAACTCGTCTGTCTGCCTGGCGATCTGCTCAAGATAGAAGTCCATCGACTGCGCGGTCTCCGCCGGCTGTTCGTAAACCAGCTCCAGCAGGCGGCCGGCGACGCCGTCGCTGAAGAGGTTGGTCGCGCGCCCGTTCGTGAGCACGATGACGCCCAGATCGCGGCCGGGCAGGAAGGTGAAGCTGGAAGTGAAGCCAAAGGTGTTGCCGCCGTGCGAGATCGTGGGTTGGCCCTTGTAGTCGGAGATGATCCAGCCCAGCCCGTAGCTCGCCTGATTGGAGATCGCAATCTGCGGCTTCCACGTCTCCTTGAGATTCTCGGCGGAGACGACGCGCGTGCCATCCGGCGCTACGCCTTCGTGCAACTGGGTGACCATGTACTTCGCCATATCCTCCAGCGTCGACCAGTGCGCGCCGGCCGGCGCAATCAGCGTCAGCGGCGCCTCAACGTCGAGCGCGATCGGCGTGTAGGTGTTCTGCAGCGTCAGCATGTGCGGGATCGCGTAGTTGTCGCGTGCGCGCACCGCGTCAAAGGAAACGGTCGTATTCTCCATGCCGATCGGGTCGAGCACGCGTGCCTGCAGCGTCTGCACATACTCTGTATCAAGATCGGCGCTGCCGCCCTGGGCCGCATTGGCCGCAATATAGCCGGCCGTGGCGACCATCTGGTTGCTGTACTGGAAGGCCTCGCCAAAGTCGGTGAAGAACTCGAAATCAGCCAGCGCGGCCACGGTGTCCGCGGCCGACTGCCCGGACGCGTTGAAGATCCACTCCAGATCGCGCCGCGGCACGCCGGTGCAGGCGCAGACCAGATTGCGCATCGTGATCGTCTCGCTCAGCGCCGGATCGGCCACGCGGAAGTCCGGGTAGAGTTCGCGGGCCGGCGTGTCCCAGGTCATGACGCCTTCGTCGACCAGCGCACCCATCATCAGCGTGGTCAGGCTCTTGCCAGTCGAGCCGATCATCATGTGGGTCTCCGGCGTCACCGGCGCGCCCGTTGCCGGATCAGCGACGCCAAAGCCCTGCGCATAGACCAGTTCGCCCTCGTCAACGATGCCGACTGCCGCGCCCGGAATGCCGAACGCCGCCATGTACTGCGTGATGAACTCCTCCAGCGCGGCCGTGATCTCGTCGCTGATCGCCAGCGGCTCGACCTCGCTCAGATCGGTCTCTTCAACGGCCAGGATCTTGAAGCCGGAACCGACGATCTGCACCTGTGCGGCGCGGCGCTGCAAGCTGGCTACTTCGCCGTCGATCAGGATCAGGTAGGCGTCGCCATCCTTGGCCTGCGCCACCGCCTGCACGCCCCGGTCATCATCGTTGACATCGTAGTTGGTGACCAGGATCTGGTCGACGCCGCTGCCGGCGGTGGGTGGTTCGAGCGTCTCGTCGATGGCTACATCGAAGGTCGGATCGACCAGCGCCCAGCCGTCAGCCGTCGCCTGCGCCAGATCGGTCTCCGGCAGGACGAGCAGGTACACCCTGATGCTCTCCTCCGGCGCCATCAGCAGCACATAGCCGTCCCCTTCGGTCAGCGTCCAATTGGTCGGCACGGGTACGGAGAAGCGGCCATCCGGGTCGGTGTAGAGCTGCTCCACGCCGGCCATGACTGCCGCTGCGGCTGCTTCTTCGGCTGCAACCGGCGCCAGGGCAAAGACGCCTTCGACGCCCGCCTGGGTAAATGCACCGGACAGGTCGCCGCTCTCGGCAAGCTCGCCGTCAAAGACGCCAAGCGACGGCCCTGCAAGCATCTCGAAGTGCACGCTCCTGCCCTCGACGCGGAGGTCGTGCAGCGGCAGCCCCATCGCGCCCTGCTCGGGAATGTCGATCGTGCCGGTGAAACTCTCGCCATCTTGGGCAAAATTGACGGTGATCGCCAGATCCAACCCCGCCACCGCCAGCTTTCCCGTGTAGACGCCAGAAAGCAGCGCGCCTGCTGTCGTCGCAGGCATTGTGGCGGCGGTGGCCCCTTCCAGCCGCATCGCGCTGCCCTCTTTAACGTCGTTGGGGCAGTATTTCTACATCGCCTTGCTGGATGAAGAGGTCGCGCGGCAGCGGGATGCGCGGGTGGCCGATGGAAAGGCCCTCGGACTCGAAGCCGGCGACCATCGCC
>JACSRH010000374.1 GCA_014879855.1 Caldilineaceae bacterium
TGACAGACACAGCCGCGGTGACAGACACAGCCGCGGTGACAGACACAGCCGCGGTGACAGACACAGCCGACCTGACGGCTACTGTTCCAATGACCGAGACTGCGGCTGAACTTCCGGCTGAACTTCCGACCGAGCTGCCCACGGAGGCGCCGACGCCATTGCCGACGCCGGTGATCATCACCGAGACGGCTTTCGCGGAAGGTCTGGCCACACTTCAGACAAACATCAGCCGGATTTCTGGTCTCTCCCTGGACGAGTATCGCCAGATCATTCGGGCGCGGCTGCTGCGTGAAAAGTTGCAGGAAGTGATCGCCAGCGAAACCGTGACCGACACGGAGGAAGCTGTGCACGCACGCCACATCCTGTTGCGCGTGCGCGAGCCGGAACCGACGCCGACCGCTGTGCCAGATGGCGTCACCCCGGAGCCGACGCTGACGCCCACGCCGCTGCCTGACGGCGCGCCGACCCCCACGCCAACGCCGGGTCCGCGCGACGATGCAGCCACCTTGGCGTTAGCCAACGAGTTGCGCCAACGGCTGGAGAATGGCGAAGATTTCGCCACGCTGGCTGCTAAGTACAGCGACGATCCAGGCAGCGCCGCCAATGGTGGCGACCTCGGCTGGTTTGGCAGGGCGCAAATGGTTGCGCCTTTTGCAGATGCTGCGTTCAGCCTGGCGGTGGATGAGATCAGCGAGCCGGTCAAAACCGACTTTGGCTATCATCTCATCCAGGTGTTGGAACGTGACGCTGCCCGCCCCAAGGATCAGGCTGCCATCGACCAGGAGCGTTCACAGGCCTATCAGACGTGGCTTCAGGAACAGTTGGCCGACGAATCGATCCAGCGGGCCGATAATCTTGTAAACCTGTTGCCGGCAGGATTGTAAAAAGAAGCAGGCAAGAGAGTAGAGATTGGAGATTGGAGCTAAGCAGTGCAATGCCCCACGCACTGTCTGACTTCAATCTCCAATCGTTTTATCCCCATCCTGTTCCACGCGGAATCGCCAGATTTCCTCGGCGTGCTCCATTTCGTGCAGCGTCAATCCATACACGAACCCAGACAATTCGCCTGGCTCGCCCTGCCCAGGATCGCCAATTGAGGCCAGTTGTGCGTCGCTTGCCTGGTCGAGCAGCTTGAGCATACGCCGGTGATAGGTCGTCAACCCGTCGGCAATATCGATCATATTGAGCGCCGCACGCGCCGCCAGCAACTGAGCGTTAATAGCATCTTTGGTGGCGCCTTCCAGCCAGGGAGCAAGCGAGACCTTATCAACCCGCGGCCACTGCTTGGCGACGCGATAGCCATATTCTCGCCACGCCAAAATATGCACCAGGACATCGCGAATCGACCAGTTGTCGATGACGCCTGGTGCAATCAGCGCCGCCTCGGACAGACCGCCGATGCTGTCCATCAGGTTGGCATCCTGACGCGCAAGAAACACGCGCAGGCCCGCGCGCGTCCATCGGCGCATTGAGCCGCAATAACGCCACAACTCGCGTTCGTGTTGGCGCGTGTGGTTCGCCATGTGCGCGATGAGGCGGCTTGGCGTCAGCCAGGAATCACCCTCGCGATAAGGCGTTTCTAGCTGTGCGGGCGTCAGCGCTTCAGTCAAACTGATCAGATCGGCGCGCGCCTGCTCGACTTCAACAAGGATCGCGTCAAGTGAGCGCGTGGCATCGGCTTGCGCGCGCACGTCGTTGGTGGACGCAGGGCGTGCAAACCCACTATCCGCCGTAACGCCGGCAAGCACATCCTGCAGCCGTTGCGTCTGGGTGCGATCCCAAAAGGCGACATGCGCGAGCAATGCTTTGGGCGTCCATTCAGTTTCGAGAGAGGCGCACTCGACCTCGCCAGCTTCAAGCAACGAGAGCGTGCGCAGCAGGTCGGCATAGGTTACGCGTAGATTGGCGGCTAATGCACTGGGCGTCGAAGACATTTGCAGATCTCTTTCATCGGATTCCCCTAAAACGGTGTAAAATAGTATACGGACAGCCCCGCAGAAGAAAATGTTTTAAGCACTTGCCATGTAAGATGCGGTTTCCGCCAAAGCATGGCACAACGATAGGAGAATTCAAAATGACAGCTTCCAAGCAGATCGAAAAACGCCCGTTTGGCCGAACAGCGCACATGAGCACCGTCACACTTTTTGGCGCCGCCGCACTCGGTTCCGTCACACAGGCGGAGGCAGACCGCACGCTCGACTTGTTGCTCGAATATGGCGTCAATCACATCGACACCGCGGCTTCCTACGGTGACGCCGAACTACGCATCGGCCCGTGGATGGCGCAGCATCGCAAGACCTTTTTCCTGGCGACCAAGACTGGTCAGCGCACCTATGAAAAAGCACGCGAGGAGATTCATCGCTCGCTCGAGCGGCTGCGCGTTGACGCCGTGGACCTGATTCAGCTTCACGCGCTGGTGCACCCCGACGAATGGGACGCCGCGATGGGCCCGGGCGGCGCGTTGGAGGCGTGCATCGAGGCGCGCGAGCAGGGGCTGGTGCGCTTTATCGGCGTCACCGGGCATGGCAGCACGATTGCAGCCATGCACCGGCGCAGCCTGGCGCGCTTCGATTTCGACTCGGTGCTGCTGCCCTATTCCTACACAATCATGCAGGACAAGAGCTACGCGCAAGATTTCGAGGCGCTGCTGAAGACCTGCCAGGAACGCAACGTCGCGGTGCAGACGATCAAGTCGATCTCGCGCGGCCCCTGGGCGACGACTGAACGCACACGCTCCACGTGGTACCAACCCCTGGAAGATCAGCATGACATCGATCTGGCCGTGCACTGGGTGCTGGGCCGGCCCGGCGTCTTCCTCAATACAGTGGGCGATATTCACGTATTGCCTCGCGTGCTGGATGCTGCCAGCCGCTTTGCACAGCGCCCCACCGACGCAGAGATGCAAACATTGACGAAAGAAGAACACATGACGTCGTTGTTTGTGTAAGAGGGTCCGCCTTCCCGAGGCAAACTCACACTTACGCAGGATAAAAGGGAGGGGCGCCGGACAATCTGTCCGGCGCCCCTCCCTTTTTCAAGCTACGTAATAGCCTGTCGGTTTTACAACTCGCACACTTTACCTCAATCATGCTCCGGACGCACCATGAAGATTGGTGTGTTGACGCGCGCGGCTACATACTGGGCGACGCTGCCAAAAATCAGTTTCTGGAGGCCAGTGCGCCAGCGCGTGGTCATGGCGATGGCGTCGACATCGCGGCGTTCGACAAATTTAACAATCTCTTCGCCGCGATCGCCAAAGCGCACTTCCAATTCTACTTCGTAGCCGGCCTGCTGTAACAGGTGGATATCACTTGCCAATTCAGCGCGGATTTCAGCGATGGCGCTATCCCACTCCTGGCTCGCATAGATCGGGTGCAGCGCAAGGCTGGCCTCACGGTCCGACGCGTACATCGTCACGGCGCCGTCATATCCAGCGGGACGCGGCGGCAGCGCCGTATGTCCAACCGGCGCGTCGCCTACGCGCAGGAGCAGCAGTTTCGTTTGTTCGGGCGGAAAGAATTTGAGCAGATGGGGGTAAATCTGCCGGCAAAAGGCCGACCCATCGTTGGGCGCCAAAATGCATTGCTTGGTCACGGCAAAATCTCCTTTGATCAGCCATTGTGATCTTCTACAGTTCAATACTTGAATATTTGCGCGGCGTAAAGGCGCGCCTTTCATGTTCCAACCGGCTGGCGCACCACTGCACCAACCACCATTTACGATTCTATCACACCCCGGCGAAAGCGGCACCCTACACTCGTCCTGTTTACGCCGGGACACACCCTACAACCCGCTCACCTACACCCCAAGGAAACTGTCGCTCATGCAAGGTTGCGACGATCAAAAATAGGGGCGGCTCGCTGCAAAAAGCTTTACAGCAAGCCGCCCCTATTTTTGACAAGCCCAGCTTCTGGCAAAAACTCGGCTAGTGGGCATCCTCCTGCGCGGACGATTAATGGGCAGTGGCGAACTGCGCTTCTTCGGTGGAGCCACTGAGCGCAGTGGTGGATGCTGTGCCACTGGTGACGGTCAACTGCACTTCGTCAAAGTAGCTGACGCCAACAAAGCTCTGATGCCGTACAGCAGTAAAGCCATGCTCCTTCTCCATCGCAAACTCCTTATCCTGGAGCCGCGTGTAGGCTGCCATGCCCTCGCTCTTGTAGGCGCGCGCCAACTCGAACATGCCGCTGTTGAGCGAATGAAAGCCAGCCAGCGTAACGAACTGAAATTTGTATCCCATTTCGCCTAATTGCTCTTGGAACGTAGCGATGGTCTTTTCATCCAGATTGCGCCGCCAGTTGAAGGAAGGCGAGCAGTTGTAGGCCAGCAACTTGCCGGGGAACTGCGCGTGGATGGCCTGCGCAAATTCACGCGCCTCGCCGACGTCGGGCCTGGATGTTTCACACCAGATGAGGTCGGCGTAGGGCGCGTAGGCCAGCCCGCGCGCAATCGCATACTCGAGGCCACCATTGATGTAGTAGAAACCTTCAGTGGTGCGGTCGCGGCTGGTGATGAAAGGCGTATCGCGCGCGTCGACGTCAGTAGTCAGGAGCTGCGCCGAGTCAGCATCGGTGCGCGCCACCAGGAGGGTGGAGACGCCCATCACGTCGGCGGCCAGACGGGCGGCCACCAGTTTCTGGATAAACTCCTGCATGGGGACGAGCACCTTGCCGCCCATATGGCCGCACTTCTTGGCGGAGGACAACTGATCCTCGAAGTGCACACCGGCCGCGCCGCTATCGATCATGGCGCGCATCAGTTCATAGGAGTTGAGCGCACCGCCAAAGCCAGATTCGGCGTCGGCCACAATTGGCGCCATCCAGTAGTGGTCGCGCTGGCCGTTCATGTGCGAAATCTGGTCGGCGCGTTGCAGCGCCTTGTTGATGCGACGCACCAGGGCAGGCACGCTATCGACCGGGTAGAGGCTCTGGTCGGGATATGTTTCATTCGCCGTGTTGTTGTCGCCCGCCACCTGCCAGCCGCTCATGTAGATGGCCTTGAGGCCGGCCTGCACCATCTGCACCGCCTGGTTGCCCGTCACGGCGCCCAGAGCCCGCACAAAGGGATCGGTGTGGAGCAAACTCCACAGTCGCTCTGCGCCCATGCGGGCAATTGTATATTCGATCATAAAACTGCCACGCAAGCGGAGCACCTGCTCTGCGGTGTAAGGACGGACAATTCCGTTCCAGCGGGAGGCCTTTTCCCATTCCTGACTCATTTGTGCGGCAAGGTTTTGCTCGTACATGGAGTGCGTTTCTCCTCGTCACTAAGGACATTACGGATGTCAATTGCCGATCTGGACATACCCAAGAGGCGGCGCTGCCGGGACAGCGCCTAGCTGCCCCTAATCCTGCAAGATCGAAGTTGCAATTGGGTTGCAGTTGTGTGAAATACGCGGCAATCGGCGGATCATTCGGTCTTTGCAGGGGGCGCAGCAGCTTCCACAAGCGTCATGGCGACTGCTTGCACGCCGCGATCGCTTTCCTCAACGGCAAACTCAACCAGATCGCCAGGGCGAGGCAGACGGTCGCTTTGCACCGCGCTGCGATGCACGTAGATCTCCGGCTGACCTGCGCGCACAATGAAACCGTACCGTTTCCGGCGATCAAACCATTTCACCTGTCCCCGTTCGCGGCCAGGCGCGGACATCAACTGCCGGCAACCCGGGCAATACCGCGGCTCCACAACACCGGGCTGTCTTTGCTCTTCGCTTGTCCACAAAAAAGAGACGCCGCAACGGGCGCAGTAGAGCGTTTCATCTTGCACAGGTGCTTTTGCCATCGTCAATCACCCCTATGTCCCAGCAGATTTGACATTTCCGTAGTCGCTTGCTACTCTAATCATAGCACGGCGACGTAGCCAAGTGGTAAGGCAGGGGTCTGCAAAACCCCCATCGCCGGTTCAAATCCGGCCGTCGC
>JACSRH010000251.1 GCA_014879855.1 Caldilineaceae bacterium
GGCTCTGGTGCAGACGGCAATTCAACGGCAGGCGCGCTGTCATCGGGGTAAAGGCCGATCACATCGACCAGAATCAGGTCATCGGGCGCGGCTGACTGCGGATGGTCGGTCAGAAAAAAGACCGTCATTGTCCCGCCGAGCGCACGCGCCTTGACATCGATGTTGACGTCGGGCGGCGGGTAGTTAAGCATGCGCCCTTCGCCCCAGTGCGTCGGCCCCCAGATGACGGTCGGCGCATTAGGATCGGCGCCACCGGTGGGGTCGATCCCAAGCTGGCGGCTAAACAGATCGGGCTGATTGGGCGCGCCCCAGGCGATGCTGGCGCGATAGCCGACGCCTGGCGTCACCGCCACCTGCGTATAGATGCCTGCTTTGAAAGGTGCGCCGCTCGTAATCGTCAAGTTCGAGCCACCGAAATAAGTGTGATGATCTTCCATGAAAGTCGGATCGCCCGCGAGGACAAAGGCATTCCAGCCGACCGGCAGTTGACGAGGCGGGCTGCCGCTGAAGGCGTCCATGTCACAGGTTACCTGCGGGATCACATTCGGCGGATTGCACAGATCGGAGGCCGAAGCTGACGTTGCCAGCGCGAGCAGAGCGATAGAGCCTGCCAGCACGCTGGCCCACCATACGCCCCACCATACGCGAGGACGGTTTGCTATAAGATCAAATATCATGTGACCAGTATACGTCTTGCCCAATGGTGCACCAAATCATCGCCTGAATTGAGCTCCTTGCTGCCAGCATCTCACGCGCCTATTGCAACGGCTCTTCCACAGTAACCTCACTCACCGGGAGTGTGGTTTGTCGCGTCCAGCCGCGCCGTAATGGGATGGGGGCGTCATCAGACGCGCGGCGCAACGCCGCGGTGAGCGTGTAGCGACCCGGGGCCAGCGTGGCCGGCAGCATTAGATCATAGAAATCGCGCACAGGTCGGGACGCTAACCAGTCGCCGCTTGGGTATTCGTCGCCGCCGAGCGTAAAACGCCATTCCTGCATTTGAGCGCCATTCTGATCGTGCAGCGCCAGCACCACCTGGTACGCGTCACGGTAGGCATGGGGCCGCGGTCGCCAGAAAAACGCAGCGCGCAGCGCGTCTCCGGGCTGCGCGCGGGTGCGGTCGAAACGTGCTTCCAGCAAATCTATATAATCAAACGACGCCAGGGGTGCGGGCAGTTCCGGGATGCGTGGCGACGGCGCGACAGTCACTTCCCCCAGGCGCAGCCGCTGACCGTCGGGACTCGGCGCGGTCGCAGGCAGCGACAGCGGCTCGCCAGTATCTGCGTGATAGACCACCATCTCAAGCGAATAGACGCCCGGTTTCGTGCTGACGCCGATGGGCAGCGCAAGAAATTGCGTCTGCACTTCATTGACAGCCCATGCAGGGGACGCGGGTAGCCAGGGCGCATCACTCTGCGCGGCGAGTCGCCCCGCCTGGTCGTATAAACGCAGACTCACCGCCAGCTCTGGCAGGGGGTGTGCAGGTTGCCACTGTTGGCCCAGATAAAACACAGTTCCGGCTGTCGCGGCCCCGTCTGTTTGCGCGTAGTCATGAAGACAAAGCAATTCGTCAAAACATATTGTTTCATCCAACAAGCGTGACGGGTCGTCCACTGGCGGCGAGGCCGCGAACAACTGCACCATCCCCAAGTCACGCCCCGGAATGGGCTTTTCCTGCAGGAGGGTGGTGTGGTCGGCCAACCATTGGCGGATGAGTCCCTGAGGATCGCTGACGGTGTCATAGAGGCGATAGTGCCAGATGCGTGGCGATTGTCTGGCAATTGCAGTCAAAGCCTTGATTGTGTCAGATGCCGAGATGGCAAAGAAGTCGCTGGCCGGATTACCCCAGCCAAGCGACGCCGGGCCATCGACGCTCCCACTACGCGTCAGGAGGGGAGCGTCGATGGGGGAGGCTTCTGCCCTCGTGTTTTGCGCGTAGTCAGACAAAGTCACAATAGACTCAATCTGAGGTGAAACAGCACTGTCAACACCTATCAAAGCAACAGGCCAGTAGGTGGTCAACACTGGATAGACCCAACCGGCGTTCGCAAGGATCGCGTCACCGGGGCGCCAGTTTGCGGCCAGCGCCGCCACGGCGCCCCGGTGATCGTCGGCGCGGTAGAGCGGGTTGCTCCAGAAGTTGATCACGGCCGCGCTGCTGGCCGCCAGCCATAAACTGAGAAAGCTGACTGCCAGCCAACGTTCAGCCAGCCAACGTTGCTGTCCCCAATACGCGGCGATGAGCGCCGCGGGCGCCAACAAAAACAGCGGCGCATAGAGAAATAGATAGCGAACGTGGTAGATCGGTGTGACGAACAGAGTGATGGCGTAAAGTTGGATCATCGGCAAAAAGACCACAGTCAACACCAAAGCAATGCTGGTGCGATACGCGTAGCCGTTACCACGCCATGCCCAGAGGATGAACGCCCCTGTCACGCTGCTTACCAGCAGCGCCCACGGCCAGGACAACATGCCGGGCGGCGATTGGCCGACAACCAACGCGCCCAGGGTTTCGGACAAGCTGGCGAGCAGTGCAACGGGCGTTGTCCATGCCGCGCGCCACGGCGGCACTGGCGGTTCCAGGATTTGGTGCAGCGCGGTCGGCAGCCACGGCGCAAAAAGCAGCGCCGCGCCCAGTTGCACGCCTAGCCAGACGCGGATGCGCGTGCGGCGCTTTGTCTCGCCACCCCAGAGCAGCGCCAGCATCGCCACATTGACGGCGACGAGCCAGAAGGCAAAGTAATAAAGCGTGTAGAGACCGGCGGCCGCGCTCACGGCATAGACGACTAGCCACCGGCGCGGCTGCCGGTCATCGAGAAAGCGCACCGCGGCCCAGAGGCAAAGCAAAGCAAGCGTGGCTCCGACCGTGTACATGCGCACTTCCTGGCTGTACCAGATCTGAAAGGGATTCACCGCGGCCAGCCATAGCGCAATCAGCCCCGTGCGCGCGTCGAACAAGCGGCAACCGAGCGCGTAGATCAGCACCAGCAGTAGCATCCCCGCGGCCAGGCTCGGCCAGGCGTAGAGAAATTCCAATCCATGGGCCAGCGCCGGCGCGGTAAGTTGCTGCCAGATGTGGAGCAATGCATAGTAGCCAGGCGGGTGAATATCGCCCGCGGTGTGGGCCAGCATTGCGGCGAGCGGCTGGCGGGCAAGATAAACGCTCACGGTTTCGTCGTACCAGAGCGATTCCGCGCCAAGTTGAAACAGACGCAGCGCAAAGCCGAGCAACACACCAAGCAAAAGCAGACTACGTTGATATTCAAAAACCGAGTTTCTACCGGAAACTCGGTTTTTAGGTGCACTGGACAGACGCCCTCCCGTCAACTTGCTCATTTCCCCTGCATTGTAGCCTCCCTTTCACCGCGTGCCAAAGCTCCTTGGCGGATTTGTCGGTGGAGCCATCTGCCGGTGGAGCCATCTAAGGTTCTGCTAATCTCCATTTCAGTCCGCTCTTTGGCATTCCCTTCAGCATTGGATACAATGGCGCAATGGCTTCCACAATGATTGAACGCTCGCCTGCTCTGCTGAGTTCAAAACGCGTCGGTCTGCGGCTTGCAGTTGGGATGGGCATAATCGCTGGCGTGTGCGTGCTGGCGGGGCTATATTGGCTGACAGCCAAGCCAGTGCGCGTCAGCGTCAATGGGATGGCGGAGACAATCTATACGCACCGTGCGTCGGTGGGGACGCTGTTATTGGATCTGGGGATCACGCCGACCGTACAGGATCGAGTGAGCCGGCCGCTTGAGGGCGCGGTCGAGCACAACATGACGATCGCGGTGGAACAGGCGCGACCCGTGCGCGTGCTGGCTGACGGTCGTGACTTTGTGGTGGGGAGCTGGGGCGCAACCCCGCGTGCCGTGCTTGCCGACGCTGGCATCCTTCTCGACACGCATGATGAAGTCCTGGTGGATGGGCAGCCGTGGCGCGCCGATCACGTTCTGCCGCCCAATCTGGTTGAAAAAGAGGCCAGCACCTACGACCGCGGCTTTGTGTGGGACAGCATACACACCGAACCTGTGCGGCTGCGCGTGCGACGCTCGGCGCCGATGGTCGTACATGAGGGGGGCGCACGCTACACTGTGGATACGACGGCGCAGACAATTGGGGAGGCGTTGCGGAAAAGCGGCGTGATTCTCTACCTGGGCGACCGCGTGCAGCCGAGCCTGGGCAGTGCAGTTACCGCCAACTTGCACGTGTACATCCAGCGCAGCGTGCCTGTATCATTGCAGGTGGATGGCCGGCTGGTCAAGACGCGCACTCAAGCGCAGACGGTTGCAGATGCCTTGAGTGACCTGGGCATCATCCTTTCTGGCGGCGATCGTGTGGAGCCGGCGCTCGATGCGAAACTTTATGATAACCTGAAAATTGCGATCACGCGTGTCAGCGAGGATGTGACAGTTGAGGAGGAGATTGCCCCCTTCGATACAGTCTTTGTCGCGGATCCCACCCTGCCGATTGATACGCAGGAAGTGCTTGCCGTTGGCGCCGAAGGCATCACACGCACACGCTATCGCACGCAGTATGAAAATGGCGAACCGCTCACGCGCGTGCTTGAAGACACCTGGCTGGCGCAAGAACCGGCCGACCGCCGCATCGCCTACGGGCAGAAAATCGAGCCGCGCACCGAGACGATGGCGGATGGCACGGTGATCACCTACTGGCGCAAGATCAAGATGTTGGCGACAAGCTATAACGCCGCGTCGGCCGGCGGCAATCGCACGCGCACGGGGGATCTGTTGCGGGACGGCATTGTAGCGGTGGACCCCCGATTGATCCCGCTGCGGTCGCAGGTCTATGTGCCGGGCTACGGCATCGCGGATGCGCTGGACACAGGCGGCGGCATTATTTCGCGGCGGATCGATCTGGCCTACGTAGCAAACAGCTATGTTGCTGTGCGTGGCTGGGTGGATGTCTATCTGTTATGGCCGCCACCTAATGAGGCCATCACCTGGGTGGTGCCAAATTATCCGCCTGCACCCCAGTAAGTAAATGCCGAAATCATTGTGAAATTATTGTGAGCTGAATGACTACAATTCACTCTCGTTCTTTGTCGGGGCGCGTCGTGTATCCCCTGCTGTTGGTAATACTCCTGAGTGGCTTCGTGCTGCGCGTCTGGAATCTCAACTTTATCGATTCCAGCATCGGCAGCCACCCTGACGAACGCAGCACCGCGTGTTTTTACGCAACCACGATCAAGCTGCCAACGAGTTGGGATGAATTCTGGGATCCGCAGCGCAGCCCGCTGAATCCACTGTGGGATGTGCAACAACAACGGCCACGGAGCTTCACCTACGGCCATTTGCCGCTTTATCTCGGCGTGGCGATGGGCGAGATGGGGCGCCGCCTGGCGCCAGTCGCGGCTATGCTAGGTGCACCGGACGCGACGGTGGAGCTGATGCAGCGCGCCAACAGTGCGTGCGACGCCATTGCCGTGGCCGGCCGTTTCGTCATCGCGATCTTCGACACGCTGACGATTTTGCTGCTCTACCTGCTGGGCAGCCGCATGTTTGGGCGTGGCGGCGGTCTGCTGGCCGCGGCCTTTTACGCGTTGGCAGTGCAGGCGATCCAGCTCAGCCACTTTTTTGCAATGGACCCGGCCAGCACAACCTTTACTGTGCTGGCGGTGCTGGGTGGCGTCCACATGATCGGCAGGCGCTCGATCCTGCCTGCGGCGTTGCTTACAGGGGTCGCGGCTGGACTGGCGATCGCATCCAAATTCAGCGCGTTGCCTGTGCTGGCCGTGCCCGCGGTCGCGTCGCTGGCGGTTGTCTGGCGCGAAGTGCAGGCGAGCCATCAGGCGCAGCGCCCGCGCGATGGGCGCGTTCCGTTCTGGGCAATTATCAGCGTTGGTGTGGCCTGGCTGGCTGCCTTTGTCGCCTTCTTTGTCACCAGCCCCTACGCTGTCCTGGACTGGGGCAATTTTGCGCGCGCCACGTTGATAGAGCAAGGCATGATGGTGCGCGGCGTTGCTGATTTTCCCTTTACGCGCCAGTATCGCAACACCGCGCCCTACCTCTACTTTATCCAGCAGCAGGTGCAGTGGGGACTTGGCCTGCCGTTGGGGATGGTTGCCGTCGCGGGCGCGCTGTACGCCACGTGGGAGCTGCTGCGCACCAGCTTCCGTGTAGTGGCAACCTGGGTGGCGCTGGGACGCCAGCAAGGCAAGCTGCGCTGGGTGAATGAAGCACAACTCGCCAACCTGGTCGTGTGGAGTTGGGTGTTGCCCTATTTCGCCATCACCGGGGCATTTCTGGCCAAGTTCAACCGCTATATGAGTCCAGTGCTGCCTTTTGTGCTGTTGTGGGCGGCCTGGCTGATCGTCACGCTGTGGCGGGCAGGGAGCAGAAACTGGGAGAGTAGGAGATTGGAGGTTAGAAGATTGGAGATTGGAGATTCGGAGACAGGGGACAGCGATGATGGCGCTAATCTCCAATCTCCAATCTCTAATCTCTCAATCCCCCGCATTCTGTCAGTTGCGCTGGCTGTCGTTGGTCTGCTTGGCGGTCTCTTCTGGTCGCTGGCCTATGTTAACGGCGTCTATAACCATGAGCATCCATGGATCACAGCCAGCCGCTGGCTTTATGCAAACGCGCCGAGTGGATCGACCATCCTGTGGGAATTATGGGACGACCCGCTGCCCAAGAGCATCCCCGGTGAGCCGGGCATGGACATGTACAACAAGGGCCTCACCAACATCGACTGGAGCCCCTACGAGGAAGACACCGCGGATAAGTACGTCATCCTGAAACAGAAGCTGCGTGAGGCGGATTATGTGGTCTACAGCTCCAAGCGCATCTACGACAGTGTGGACGAGCTGCCGCAGCGCTACCCGATGACCAATCTTTACTACGAAGCAATGCGCGACGGCCGGCTGGGCTACGAATTGGCCGCGGAGTTTACATCGCCGCCGCAGCTCTTCGGCTTCACCTTCGACGACCGCCACGCCGATGAGAGCTTCAGCCTCTACGACCATCCGCAGGTGAGCATCTTCCGCAAGGTGCGCAACCTGAGCGACGCCGAGTACGACGCGATTTTCGGGCGCAGTTGGGAGCAGGCGATCCCCGGCTATCGCGGGCAAGATTCGCCGCTGAGCCCGTTGCTTGAAGCGCTGGGGCTTGGCAGCCAACCCGGCAGCGAGTCGCGCGGGCTGCTCAACCGCGTCATCGGGCTGCTGGGCGTGGGCCAGACCGCGCCGGCCAGTTCGCCGCTGGAGGAGCGCCGCACACTTGAATTCGCCCAACCGATCCAGGCGCTGCCGGTGGTCGACAATTATCGCTGGAATGTGGTCGCCAGTGAAAGCGCGCCGCTCGCCATCCTTTGGTGGTGGCTGGTGCTGACGCTGCTGGGCTGGCTCGCTTGGCCGGTGATGTTCGGCGTCTTTCGTCCGCTGCGCGACGCCGGTTTCTTTCTGAGCCGCACCTTTGGCTGGTTGCTGGGCGGCTGGCTGTTGTGGATATTGACGTCGGTCGGCCTGTTGCAAAACACAGTGCGCTTTGCCTGGCTCGCCGTGCTGCTGCTGGCCGTGATCGGCGGTCTCTTTGCCGTGCGCCAACGCGGGGCGCTGCTTGCCTTTGGACGCGCCCACTGGAAACTGATGCTGGCGGGCGAGGTGGTCTTTGGCGTGGCGTATCTCGCCTTTTTGTGGGTGCGCTTGCAAAACCCGGATGTCTGGCAGCCCTGGTTTGGCGGCGAGAAGCAGATGGAGTTCGCCTTTCTCAACGGCATTTTGCGCAGCCCCACCTTTCCGCCGGTCAACCCACACTTTGCGGGCGGCTTTATCAATTACTACTATTTCGGCCTCTATCTCGTGGCCTATCTCATCAAACTCACCGGCATCTACGCCGAAGTCGCCTTCAATCTCACCATTCCCACGCTCTTTGCCCTGACGGTGGTGAATGTCTTTGCTGTGGCGTACTCAGCGATTGAGCGGGGAAGAGATTGGGAGATCGGGAGATTAGAGATTGAGAGATTGGAGATTGGAGAAGAGCAGGAAGATGCTCATCCCTCCGATGCCCCAATCCCCCAATCCCCCAATCGCCAAATCTCCCAATCTCCAATCTCCAATCTCCAATCTCCAATCTCCTGGCTCACCGGCCTGAGCGCGGCGCTGCTGGCTCCGCTCTACGTGACAATCCTCGGCAATCTGGATGGCTTTGCGCAGGTCGTGCGCGCGCTGGCCAATCTCAGCCCATCCGATTTTCAGTCCGCGCTGCCCGGTGTGAAGTCACTTGTGGACGCCGCGGCGGGCTTGCAGAAGGTGGCAGGCGGCATGGCGCAATTGCCTCCCTACGACTTCTGGGGGCCAAGCCGCGTGCTCGAACCGACGATCAACGAGTTCCCGTTTTGGAGTTTTCTCTTTGCCGATTTGCACCCCCACATCATCGGCATCCCCTTGTCGGGGTTGTTCCTGGGGCTGGCGCTGGTGCTGATGATGAACGCGGCCACTGACTGGCGTCGCCACTGGCGCCACGGATTGGGGCTGTTGGCGACCTTTGCCTTGCTGCTGGGCGCGCTGGCAAGCGTCAACTTGTGGGAGTTGCCCACCTATCTGGGGATCGGCCTCCTGATCTTCCTGGTCAGCCAGTTCCGCGGGCGCGGGCGGATCGACTGGCCGGTGACGTTGATAGCCGCAGTGCTCTATGCCGGCGGCGCCTATCTGTTGTTCCTTCCCTTTTTCGCCAACTATGTGAATGTCGGCGCGTCTGGCGTGGGGCTGGTCAACCAGTCGGACCCCATCGAGAAGTGGCTGCTGGTATGGGGCTTCTTGTTCTTTGTACTCGTCAGCTGGACGTTTCTTGCCGCAATGCGGCGTCCTGTTCGCCATGTACCATCTGCAACTCACACTTTGTCTCTTGATGACGCGCCCCTTGCTGCTCGCCCCTCGCCCCTCCTAAAGCCCTCCGGCATCGAGCGCGCGGCCAGCCTTTTCCTGCGTCGCTACGATCAGGCGCCGCGCGTGCTGCACCTGCACCATAAGCTGGTGCGCCAACCGACCCTCTTCTATCTGCTACTGCTGGCGCTTGCCCCGGCGACCCTGGCGCTGGCGCTTGTGGCGTTGCTGGCAGGCTGGAGCGTGCTGGCGCTCTGCCTGGCGTGGCTGGGGCTGGCCGTGGCAATGCTGTGGCGGCGCAGCGCAACGGTGGATGCCGGCGATGCGTTTGCCGCGGTGCTGACCGCGACCGGGCTGGCGATTCTGGCTGGCACGCAGATTTTTTACCTCAAAGATTTCCTGAACGACAGCGATTATTACCGCATGAACACGCTGTTCAAGTTCTTCAGCCAGGTCTGGGTAATCTGGGGCGTCGCCGCTGCCATCGCGACACCACGGTTGCTCGCGCGGCTGTTTCCAGCCAGGGTCAAGTCGGCCTCGCCCCCCGCCTCTCGCCTCTCGCCCTTCCTGAAAGGCGTCTGGGCTGCCATTTTCGTCGTGCTGCTGGCGGCAAGTCTTGCCTATCCCATCCTGGGCACACCGGCGCGGCTCGACCAGCGTTTGCCTGGCTGGCGCCCGGAGATCGGCACGCTCAACGGTCTGGACTTCATGCGCGAAGGGTCGTATGCCTGGCCGGATTTCAACAACGTCATCGAGCTGCGCTATGAGTGGCAGGCGCTGCAGTGGCTGCTGAGCAACATTCGCGGCAACGCGGTGATTCTGGAGTCCTCCGAGGTGGAGTACTATCGAGCCTGGGGCACGCGCATGGCGAGCAACACCGGGCTGAGCGGGTTGAAAGGGATGCACGAACAGGAACAGCGTTATGCTGAAGATGTGGGCTATCGCGATGGATTGCATCGCGAACTGTGGCAGACGCAGGATGTCCCACGCACGCAGCAGATCATGCAGGAACTGAACGTCGACCTGGTTTATGTCGGACAGTTGGAGCGCTTTCTGCATCCCGACGGGGTGCGCAAGTTTGAAACGATGGCGGCGCAAGGGTTGCTGACGCCCCTCTACCAAAACGAACGGGTGACGATCTACGGCGCGCCGGGTCGCCTGCAACAACAAGCGGATGGCGCGTTCACGCCGGGTTAATGGGCGTGGCGCTAAATTGCGCGCTGCACTTTCAGACCACATGGGATGGCGTGTTCAGACCATGCAGTCACAGACCGCACCTACCAGAGGATAGTCGCGTTGATTGGTCAATTTCTGGCCGTTTATCTTGTTATACAACTTCTGAGCGTGGCCGCGCTGCCGTTGGCGCTGCGTTTTTTCGCCGCGCTGCCCGACCGCGGCTACGCGTTTGCGCGGCTGCTCGGCATCTTGCTGACCGGCTACATTTTCTGGATCGGCTACAGCTTCGGCCTCCTGCGCAACGAGATTGGCGGCGCGTGGCTGGCGCTGCTGCTGGTGGCGGCCATCAGCATCGTGGCAGGGCGACGGCGGATGCGGCCAGCGGAAGCAACCAGCGCGCAGCCGGCTCCCGAAACACACCAATCTCCAATCTCCCAATCTCCCAATCTCCCCAACTGGCGCTACATCCTCCTCGTCGAGCTTGTCTTTCTGCTGGCGTTTGCAGCCTGGGCGTGGGTGCGGGCGCACGACCCGGCCGCGGAGCACACCGAGCAGCCGATGGATTTGATGTTCATGAACAGCATCCGCGCCAGCCTGACCTATCCGCCGCAGGACGCCTGGCTCGCCGGCCATCCGATCAGCTACTACTATTTTGGCTACTGGCTCTTCAACATGGTGGGCATGATGGCGGGGCAGACTGTGGGCGCGACGTACAACCTGGCGCAGGCAGCATGGTTCGGTCTGCTGCTGAGCGGCGCGCTGGGGATGGCCTACAACCTGCTGGCAGCCACGGGGCGCAGGTTTGGCGCGGCCGCGAGTGGCGGCGTCATCGGCGCGTTGCTGGTGGGTCTTGCAGCCAACCTGCAAGGGTTGCTGGAATGGCTCTATGCCAATGGCGTCGATGTGGGAGGGATCGCCAGCGTACTGGGCGTGCGTGGTTTTCCTGAAGAAGCGCGCGTCACCAATCAATGGTTTGTGGACTTTGGCTGGTGGTGGTGGCGCAGCAGCCGCGTGCTGGCCGACGCCAGTCTGCGCGGCGAGCACATCGAAGTCATCGACGAATTTCCGGCCTTCAGCTACATCCTCGGCGACAACCATCCCCATCTGGCCGCCATGCCTTTCGCAATTCTGGCGATCGCCGTGGCGCTGGCGATCTTTCTGGCCGCCGCCGGGCCACGCGCCGATGACGAGCGCGCGACGCACCACGTACTCCTATTTTTGCGCCGCGGCTTTGCCTGGTTTCCACTGGGTTGGGGTGGCATGGCGCTCACGGCCATCGTCACCGGCGCGCTGTTGTTCCTGAACACGTGGGACTATCCACCCTACTGGCTGCTGGTGGTCTTTAGCGTAGGCGCGGTGCTGGCGCGGACATCGGTCATTGCGTCTCATGGACAACAAGCATTCCCTGAATCACCTGAACCGTTATTGATCTCCGGGTTAAACATTGATGCTGAACCCCTTCCAGGAAATTTTGGAGCTTCCTGGAAGCAGGAAACCGTCAGCGTGCTTGGTTTGACCGCGCTGTTTGGCATTGGTTTGCTGGCCGCGGGCTTTGTGCTCTATTTGCCCTATTTCCTGACCGCGCAAAGCCAGGTGGGCGGGTTGATCCCCAATCTTTTTCACCCGACGCGCTTTTCGCAATATTTCACGATGTTTGCCACCGCGCTGCTCACGCTCGCTGCATTGGCGATGCTGGCATGGGCTGAACTGCGCCCGCACTGGCGCACCGTGGCCGCGTTCGTGGGCGTGACGCTGGGCGCTCCCGCGGTGCTGTTGGCCATCTCAGCCTGGATGTCCACTGCCACCGACGCGGGCCGTGCTCAAGTCGCAAACGTAGCGTTGCCGGATGGTATGACTGCGCATACACCCTTCATTTTGGCGCGTTGGACCAGCCAGCCCTTCACGTTTTTGATCGTCGGAAGCATGACTGCATTATTTCTCACGCTGGTGTGGGCCGGCGTCAGCCGGGCGCGCCTGCTTTCCAAAGCGCAGTGGCCGCTGCTCTTTGTGTTGGTGCTGGCGGTGCTGGGGCTAGGATTGACCCTGACGCCGGAAATCGTCTATTTGCGCGACAATTTCGGCTGGCGCATGAACACGATCTTCAAGTTCTACTATCAGGCATGGTTGCTCTTTGGTCTCGCGGGCGCCTACACCATCGTGCAGAGTTTGCAGAAGGTGCGCGGCTGGCGACTGGCGCCGGCCGCGATCAGCGCATTGGCGTTGGCGCTGGCCGCGGCGTCGTCAGTGTATCTGATCGCCGGCGCGTACAGCAAGGCGCAAGGGTTTAGCCGCGCCCCCACGTTTGACGCTGCGGCTTATCTGGCGACCGCCGCGCCGGCCGAGTACGGTGCCGTGGCGTGGGTGCAGGAAAATACATTGCCGACCGATGTCGTGGTGGAGGCCAAGGGCCGCGCCTACGCGGCTGAAACCAACCGCATCAGCACGATGACGGGGCGTCCGACGTTGCTGGGCTGGGATGGACATGAGGCGCAGTGGCGCGGACAGGCATATGGGACAATGGCGGCGGGGCGGCCCGAAGCCTTGCGCGCCATTTACGGCGGCGCCACGCCGGATCAAGTGGCTGCCATTCTGGAAAAGTTCGACGTGGCCTATATCTATGTCGGCCCACAGGAACGCACCCAATATGAATTGACGCCTGTGGCCGAGCAGGCGCTATTTGGCCGCATGGAAGTGGTCTACGCAAATGAAAATGTGCGTATTTACCGGGTGCAACAGTAAAATCAGAGACGGCAATTCAAACCTCATCGCCTTAACGCAGAGAGTTTGCCCATGACCGACGCACTTGTAACTGATCAGCTTGCAACCGACGGGCTGGCCAGTGAACCAAATATTCTCGACCGCGCTGCGTCTGTTCCACCGCACCACGTAAGAACGCGTGCGCTACACTCACGGGCGCCAGTCAGGTCTAGCGAGTTGACAGTCGAACATCTGCTGTACGGCGTGATCGTGTTGGCCGCGGTCGGCGTGCGTTTTGTCGGATTGGGCGCGGAGCCGCTGTCGCCGGCTGAAAGCGCGGCGTCTTGGAGCGCATGGCTGGCGGCCAACCAGGTGACGGTCGCGGGCGCGCCCGCGCCAACCAGCGCACTCTTCTACGGCCTGCAAGCGCTCATTTTCTGGCTCTTTGGCAGCAGCGACATGCTGGCGCGGATACTCCCGGCGCTGGCTGGCGTCGCCACAGTATTATTGCCCTGGTTCTGGCGCGCGTGGCTGGGACGCCACGCCGCGCTGGTGTTGGCCGTGCTGTTTGCCATTGACCCGTGGCTGACGGCCTGGTCGCGCCGCGCCGACCCGCTCGCATTGACGACGTTTTTGGCGCTGCTGACCTTGACCGCACTCTGGCAGTGGAATTTCACCGCTGCGCCACAAACAGCGCGACGCTGGGAGCGGGCCGGCGCGGTCACCCTTGCGTGGTTGCTTGCCAGCGGGCCGTGGGGTTGGGGCATGGCGCCGGTGCTGCTGCTCTTCGTGCTCGTTTATCTGTGGCCGCGCCCGGCCAGAACATTGCAGCGCTCGACCGCGCTCTGGTTTGGCGTCGCCCTGGCGTTGGCTTTGACCGGCTTCGCGCTGCGCCCGGAGGCCATCACCGCGCTGAGCGCCGGCTTGACCGCCTGGATCGCCGAGATCGGCGGCCTGGCGACTTCCAATGCGCTGGGCTGGCCGTTTTTGCGTCTGCTGATCGACCAGCCGTTGCTGGCGATGGTGGGGACGCTGGGGCTGGCGTTGCTGTGGCTCGCACCCACCTCAACAGGGCGCGGCGGAAGACGGCTGGCCCTCTTTCTGACCGGTTGGCTGGCGTGGGGGCTGTTGTTGTGGCTGCTGCCTGGGCGTCCGCCCGCAGCGCTGTCGCTAGTGGGGCTGCCGCTGGCAATGGCCGCGGCCACGGTGATCGCACGCGTGACAGCGCCGCCCGTGGATGATCTTACCGGGTTGGAGCGCTTTACCTTGTTGACGGTCCAGACTGCGCTGGTCGTGGCTGGCGCGTTCTGGCTGGCCGCGCTGGTGGAGAATGTGGCCTTTAACAGCCAGGTCTGGTTGACTGCGACCATTATCGTGGGGCTGATGGTCGCAGTGTGGGTGATGTTTGGCGTGTGGGCGGGCTGGGCAGCGACCGCACGCGCGGCGCTGGTCTTTTACACAGTGCTGTTGGCGGCGCTGACCGTGCGCAGCGGCTGGCAGTTAAATCACGTGGCCGAGCTGATGCACCCGAATGGATTTTGGCCCGCGGTCACCAGCCCCGACACGCGCCTGTTGGTGACGGACGTCGAACGTCTCAGCAGCTTCCGCCGCGGCGATCCGAACCAGATCGACATGCAGATCGTCTATGATATCAGCCCTGACCCGGTCATGGGGTGGCATCTGCGCGAGATGCGCAACCTGCGTCACGTGCGGGCAGTTGATGCCACGCCATTCGCAGCAGAGGGTCAGCTGCTGCCGCTGATCGTGGCGCCAACGCTGCGCAATGACGCGCTGGCGCTGCCCGACGCCTATATCGGCAGCGCATACGACACGCTGATCGCCTGGCAGCCAGAGATGCTGCCACAGCGGCGCGCCAATGACGAGAGCCAATCCGATGCTCAGCAGCGCTGGACTGACCTGTGGCGTCCGCGTTTGCAGTGGCTGTTGTATCGCAGGGTAAGTGAGCCGCCTGTGGTGCAGTCGGTCACTTTATGGGCGCCGCGCTAGGATTCGCATTCAGGGAATGCAGCGATCGACATTTACAAACCGAGTTTTTCCAAAAAACTCGGTTTGTCAGGTGTAAGAATGATGATGGATAGGACAGGTTGACGATGACGCAAGAAGCAAGCACACTTGACAAATATCCACCCGAAGTCGCGCCACAGGTGACATCGCGCACAAGTTGGCTGGATCGCCCCTTGTCGTCGATCGTGGCGCTGAGTTGGGAGACGCTCGCCTGGGTTGGCATTTTTCTGGCTGGCGTGGTGACGCGTTTTTATGACCTCGGTGCGCGCGCCATGAGCCACGACGAGAGTCTACACGCGCTCTACTCCTATTATCTCTACGCCAACGGCAACTACGATCACAACCCGATGATGCATGGCCCCTTCCTTTTCCACGCCAACGCGCTCATCTATTTCCTGTTTGGCGACAGCGACTTCACGGCGCGCATGGCGCCCGCCCTCTTTGGCATGGGGACGCTGGCCATGATCTATGCGCTGCGCCCTTATCTGGGGCGGACTGGCGCCCTCGTCGCGGGCGTGCTGGTGCTTGTCAGCCCCAGCCTGCTCTTTCACTCGCGCTATATTCGCAACGACATTTACATTGCTTTCGACACGCTGGTGTGGATTTACGGCGCGTTCCGCTATCTCGACACGCGCAAGCTGCGTTATCTGGTGATCATGATGGTGGGCATGGCCCTCGGCTTTATCACCAAAGAGGTGCACTTCATGCATGGTGCCATCATCGGCGCGTTTTTCGCCGGGCTGGCGCTCTGGCAGATGGTTGGACCGAAGCGCACGCTGCTGATCGCCGCGCCGCTGGTGGCGGGTGGCGCGTTCTGGTGGGTGTTGCATGAAATGAAGAATGACCTGGCCGGTATGATCGGGTTGGGCGTGCTGGCGCTGGTTGCGGTGGGCGTCATGGTCTATTTCCTGCGCGGACGCTGGGCCGATCTGCGCCGCAACCCGGCCGCGGACCTGACCGTGCTCATGGTGACGCTGGTGCTGCCTTTCCTCTCTCCCTTTGTCTTTGTCTTCACCGGCGGCGATCCAGCGATCTTCACGGCTGCCGGCGACTACACCAACCAGGACATGATCATCCGGCTGGGCGTCATGGTGGGTGGTGTGGTGGCGGCCGCGGTGGGGCTGGCGATCGTCTGGTTTGGCCGCCGCCACGAAGATGCCGACCACCCGCGCGTCTGGCGTCCCCACCTGGGGCACTGGGCCATGCTGATGGGCGGCTTCTGGCTGATTCAGGTCATCTTTTTCACGACCTTCTTTACCAACACCGTCAATGGCCTGGCGACTGGCGTCGTTGGCAGCCTGGGCTATTGGCTGGCGCAGCAAGGCGTCAAGCGCGGCAGCCAGCCCGTCTACTACTACGCGCTGATCGGCTGGCTTTACGAATTCTTGCCAGCAATGTTGAGTCTGGGCGCTATGGCGACTATTGCCTATAACCTGATCATCAACCCGCTGCGCCACATGCTCTGGGATCCGGTCGTGCACGGCGATCTGCCGGCGAGCAGCGAGGCGCGAAGCGCGCAGCGTGAGCAGGCTATGCTCGACCAGGACGCCATTCCCGATGAGGACGCGCGGCTCAACCGCATCATCTTTGTGGTGTTTGGCGTCTGGTGGGTGGTGGCGAGCTGGATTGCCTATTCCGTCGCTGGCGAAAAAATGCCGTGGCTGCTCGTCCACATTGCACTGCCGATGACTGTTCTGGGCGGCTGGTGGCTGGGCTATGTCCTGCGCAGGATCGATTGGCGCGCGGCGTGGCGCAAAAAATTCTGGCTGCTGACGTTGGTTTTTCCCATGCTCGTCCTGCTGGGCGTCGTGATGTTGACCGTCCTTTCCGGCGCCGCGGGCGTCGAGGGAAACGCGGCAGGGCGCATCTTGCAGTGGCTGCTGATCTTTGCGGCGTTGGGCGCGGTCGTCTTTGGCGGCGTCTACGGCATCTTGCGCGTGGGTTTTCAGGAAGGAATGCGGCTGTTGGCGGTTGGATTGGCCGGTGTGCTGCTGCTCTTCACTATCCGCACCAGTTTTACTTTGACCTTTATCAACTATGATATGGCGACCGAATTTTTGGTGTACGCGCACGGCGGGCCAGACGTAAAGCGCGCGCTGGCTGAGCTCGATACGATCAGCGAACGCACCGCGGGCGACCGCAATCTCGTTGTCGCCTATGATAACGACAGCGCCTGGCCCTTTAGCTGGTACATGCGTCTCTTCCGCAACGCCAAGTACTATGGCGACGCGCCCAGCCCGGATGCGATGGCCGCGCCCGTGGTGATCGTCGGGCCGGAGAATCGCGCCAAGGTCGAACCGTACATGGCGCGCGACTACGTCAAACATACATACCGGCGCATCTGGTGGCCGGAGATGGACTACTTCGATCTCACACCGGATCGCGTGTGGGGGGCGCTCACCGACCCCGCGCAGCGTCAGCGCCTCTTTGACATCATCTTTTTCCGCAAATATCGCGACCCGCAAAACCTGGCGCAGTTCCGCGATCTTGCCAAGTGGCCTTATCAAGGCGAGTTTGACATGTACGTGCGCCGCGATCTTGCGGCTCAAATCTGGGATCTAGGCGTTACTCCGATCGCGGCGCAGGATATGCTTGATATTCCAGTGATCGAGCCGGGGCAGGTGCGCTTTGTGACCGCGCAGGCCGTCTATAATGGTGACTACAACGGGCTGCCCTTCTTTGCCCCGCGCGCGGTTGCCATCGCGCCCAACGGCGACCGCGTGATCGCCGACACCAACAACCATCGTATTGTGGTGCTCAACAACGCTGGCGCGTTTTTGCGGGCGTTTGGCAGCTACTGTAACGTCAACGACCAGGCGAACACACCATGCCTCGATCCCGATGGCGACGGGCCGCTGGTCTCTGGCGATGGACAATTCTTCGAGCCATGGGGCGTCGCGGTCGATGCAGCCGGACAGATCTACGTCGCCGACACCTGGAATGGGCGCATTCAGGTCTTTGACGCGGAGGGGAGCCTGCTGCGCAAATGGGGGACCTTTGCCAGCACCAACGGCGAGCTGGGCGACGCGCTGGCGCTCTTTGGCCCGCGCGGGATGTCCATCGACCTGGACGGCAATCTGCTGGTGGCCGACACCGGCAACAAACGCATTGTGCGCTTTTCGCCCACCGGCGAGGCATTGGGACAGATCGGCGGCGGCGGCGTGATCGCCGGACGCTTTGAGGAGCCTACCGATGTGGATGTGGATCCCCGCGATGGCACGGTGCTCGTGGCTGACGCCTGGAACGGTCGCGTCCAGCGCTTTTCGCCCGACCTGACCTATCTCGGCGAATTTGGCGTGCCAGGGTGGGCCGGACGCGATGTCTTCCAGAAACCTTATCTGGCCGTGGCCGCGGATGGCGCCATCTACGCCACTGACCCGGCCACCGCGCTGGTGATGGTCTTTAACCCCGATGGCACGGTGCGGGCGGCCTTTGGCGGCTCTGGCTCCGATATGAACCATCTCGGCCAGCCCAACGGCGTTGCGGTGGATCTGGCAGGCGGCGTGGTCGTTGCGGCGGATGGCGGCAACAATCGCGTCATGGTTTTCCCGGAAATCCGAGAGTGACGGTGAAGCAGACAAGGTTGGAAAGTACGCACCCGCAACCTTGTCTCGTTCTGACGCGCTGACCTTTCTACGATGCAACGGATTGGAATTCGACCCTTCTTGCTTGGCGTCGGCGCGTGTCTGCTGGCCTTCGCAGGACAGCGAGCGCTGCAGGCAGGCGTTGTTTTCGATGCTGTGCTGCTTTGGGGCGCGGGCGTCACGCTCTTTGTGGCGACTTTCTGGGCGCCGCACTTCGATCCGATGGCCGCGCCTACGATGCGCGGGCCGGAAGAACGCTGGGCGCCGCGGGTGCGCGATACGTGGAGCGTGCGCACCGGGTTTGGCCTGCTGGCGATCGCTCTGTTGCTAGCCCTGAACGCCTTTCAACGGTTTTACGAGTTCGAGCCACTGGCCGGGCAGGCGTGGTGGTGGTATGGCGGATCGCTGCTGGCCGCGCTGGGCGGCGCCGCGCTGCTCGATTATGGACTAGGGTTAACAACGCAAAGCCGCAAAGCCGCAAAGCCGCAAAGTGCAAAGAAAGCAGGTGATTTCTTTGCGCACCTCCCCGCCGCTGCGTCTCTGCGTCAAAAAGTCAACACTGAACTTTGGCTGGTCGCGATCCTGATGGTGGCTGCTTTCCTGCGCTTTTGGCGCTTTGACGATCTGCCCTATGGCGTCTGGTATGACGAGGCGGAGCATGGGTTGCAGGCGTTGCGCATCCTGGACAACGCCCAGTTTCGCCCGATCTTCGAAGGCGCGATCACCGGGCCGGCGTATTACCTTTACCTGGTGGCCGGCGCGTTCCACTGGTTTGGCGTCAGCGTCCAGTCGATCCGGCTGGTGAGCGTTGTCTTTGGGCTGCTGGCGGTGTTGGCGGGGTGTCTGGTCGGCGCTGAACTCCTTGGTCGGCGCATGGGGCTGGTGGTGGCGCTGTTCCTGGCCGCGTCGAGCTGGGCCGTGACGCTGAGCCGCTTCGGCATGTATTCGACGATGTCGACGCCGCTTTTTACGTTGCTGACCACGGCCTTTCTCCTGCGCGGGCTGCGCACGCGCCGCCTGACAGAATACGCGCTGGCCGGAATAGGGCTGGGATTCGGGCTTTGCTTTTACACGTCCTTCCGTCTCTTTGTTCCCGCGGTGGCGTGCTTGCTGCTGGCGCTCGTGCTCCACACGCTGTGGACGCGGCGCACCTGGCCGCCCGCCACGTTCTGGCTTGGCGTGGCAATGCTGTTGTTTGTAGCCGCGCTGGTAGTGACGCCCTTGGTGGTTTACGCGCTCAAACATCCCGAGATTTTCTGGGCGCGCGTTGAAGACACCTTCATCTTTGCCAGGAAAAGTGAGGCGGAGCGCTGGCCCGCGCTGTGGGAAAACCTGCGCCGCCATCTGCTGATGTTCAACGCGGTCGGCGACCCCAACGGACGGCATAATCTGCCCAGCGCCCCGATGCTGGATACGGTGACCGCGGCCTTGTTCGGGCTGGGCGTGGCGTATGCGCTGCGTCATCTCTTCCAGCCCTGTTATCTGTTCCTCCTGCTGTGGCTGGGCTTTGGTCTGATGGGCGGCGTGCTGTCGCTCGATTTCGAGGCGCCGCAGTCACTGCGCGCCAATGCCACGTTGCCAGTCGCCTATCTGCTGGCCGCGCTCCCGCTGGCGGTGCTGGCGCGGGCGTGGCTGCTGGCGGCCGCGCGCGTCTATCCGCACGCGCTGCGTTGGCCGGCAATCGGCCTGCTGGCCGGCATCACAGCGCTCAACGCTCATACTTATTTTGTGCGCCAGGCCAACGACTTTGCGGTCTGGAACGCGTATTCAACCCCCGAAACGCTGACCGCGCGGCAGTTGGCCGGCCTCGATCCCAATACAGACGCCTACGTCACCGCCTTCTTCCACGGCCACCCAACGATTAAATTTGTCGCACGTGACGCGCGGCCCTATTTTGAACTCGACACACTCGACCAGTTCCCGCTTGAGTTTCCGCCCGACCGCGGCGCACTGCTGGTGCTCAACGCGGACAGCCGCGGTCTCTACGACGAAGCGAAACGACTCTATCCCAACGCTGCGTTCACCGAGACCTTGCCTCCCCTGGAAGGGCCGCCGGTGCTCTTCACCGCGCAGCTTTCCCCAGACGACATCGCGTCGATCCGCGGCGTTACGGCGCGCTACTATGCCAATGACGCCTGGGACGGTGAACCGGCCATCGTGCGCGCGGAATCAGCGCTTGGCGCCGACTGGACACAGCGCACGCCCCTGCCGCTGCCCTTCACCGCGGAATGGGAGAGCATTCTGCATGTCCCGACCGCCGGGCTTCACGATTTCTTGTTGGAGGCCCCGGCCGCGATGGAACTTTTGATCGGCGAACGCACCGTCCTGTCTGGAACCGGCGTCCTGTCTGGCGCGCTGGCGCTGGCGGAAGGCGCGCATAGCCTGCGGCTGCGCGTCGCGGGCGCGGCGGGCAACGTCACGCTGGCTTGGCGCACGCCGGATCGGCCGGTCGCACCCATCCCGCCGGCGCTGCTCTACACCGCGCCGCGCCTGAGCCACGGCCTGCTGGGACGCTACTTCAGCAATGGAGATTGGCGCGAGCCGGAAGCATTGCGTCGCATCGATGCGCGCTTCGACCGCTACGTCCACCTGACGCCGCTGCCACGCCCCTACACAGTCGAATGGACGGGCAAAATCGCGGCGCCGGTGATGGGCGTCTATCGCTTTGGGCTGGAATCGATCGACGAGTCCGAACTCTGGATCGATGAGACGCCGGTCGTGCGCGCCGACCAGGCCAACATTGCCAGCGAGGGTGAGATTGCGCTGGTGGAAGGTTTGCACGACATTCGCATCCGTTTTGCCGACCGCACCGACCACACCCACGTCAATGTCTTCTGGCAGCCGCCCGGCGCCGGCCGTGAAATCCTGCCGCTGGAAGCGCTCTACCCGCCGCAAGCAAGCTACGCGCGCGTCACGCTGCCGACGCTGGATGCGCTGACTTCGCTGGATCGCGTCGCGCAGGGCCAGGCTGTTGATGCTGCGTCGGCCGCACCGCATCTCCCCGCTGTGGCGCGTGTGGTCGCCAGCGGGCTGACTACGCCGCGCGGGGTGGCCGTGGCCGCGGATGGCGCGATCTATGTGAGCGAGAGCGCCGCGCAGCGCGTCACGATTTACGCGCCGGATGGAGCGCCGCGCGGCATGATCGACGGCGGTGTGATCGATGGCGGTGTGATCGATGGCGGCGAGCAGCCCTTCCTGGAACCCACCGATCTCGCGGCCAGCGCCGACCGCATCTTTGTGCTCGACGCCGGTGCAGGACGCGTGCGCGCCTTCACACTGGACGGGAAGCCTGTCCCCTTTGCCGCAGGTCTGGACGGCGATTTTGCCGATAGATCGCGCGGCCTCGGCAGCGGGCTGGAGGGCGGCGTGTTGATCGCCAATACACCCAACAACCGCATCATGCTGCTGGATCGGGCGGGTGCGACCACAGGACAAATGGTCGTCTGGGCAGGTGAAGATGCGCAGCCGGTGGATGTGGCCGTTGGTCAGGATGGGCGCCTGTTTGTAGCCGACGGGCAGGGACATCGCCTGATCCGTTATTCGCCCAGCGGCCAGATGGAGCGAGCGTGGCCACTGGCGGCGGCAAACACAATGGACAGCCCACACCTGGCCGTCGATGCGCGCGGGATGCTCTACGTGACCGAGCCGGAAGGTGGCCGCATCCTGCTGCACGACCCGCAGGGCGAACTGGTGGGGGCGTGGGATCTCGCCGCGCTGCTGGGGCGGCAGGTGCGACCGGTGGGCATTGCCGTAGGCGCGGACGGCGTGATCTGGGTTGCCGACAGTCTGGGCGCCGCGCTGATCGCGCTTGAACCGCAGGCGGAAGGTTGACATGAGACGCCACAGCAGCAAGCCCCCTCACTGGGTGGCGG
Organism: Caldilineaceae bacterium; assembly: GCA_014879855.1. GTDB lineage: Bacteria > Chloroflexota > Anaerolineae > Caldilineales > Caldilineaceae > Caldilinea. The sequence goes on from JACSRH010000251.1 coordinate 22,188, forward strand.
CGCTGGTCGGCGTGCTCGCGCTGCTGGCGCTGGGCCGCCCGATCTCGGCGCAACCGCCCGTGCCCATCATCTCCCCCACCGACGTGACGACGCCGACGCCTGGCCCGCTGCACTTTCCCACTCCGACGCCAGCAATGCCGCCTGATGGCGCCGCGCCGGACGCAACGGCGCCGGCCGATCTTGCTGCAGCCTCTTTTTCGGCGCGCTCGATCCATCTCGACGCTGACACGCCGCTGACCTATATTGTAAAACCTGGCGACACCTTGTTCACCGTGGCGCTGGAAATGGGCATTGATTTGGACGACGCGCCGTGTGCGGTGAGGCAGGATTTTACTGCCAACCAGCCGCTCGTCATCGGCGATGTGCTGGCCGCGCCGCCGGCCAATGTCGTCTGCCATGAAGTGCTGCCTGGCGAAACCATCGCATCGATTGCCGCCGCCTATTTTGTCGATGCTGAGGAAATCCGCGCCATCGCCTGGAACCAGGCGCCTGCGGCCGATATTCCATTGCCACCCGGTGCACATCTGCGCGTGCCTTTGCCGCTGGCGGGCGCGCGCACCGCGCCACCACTGCACGCCGGCGCGATCTCCGATTTCGACTTTCTGGCGATCATGCTGGACATGCCGATCGATACGTCGCCGTTTGTGGTGTTTGCCCAACGCGGCGAAACCCGCAAAACCGAAAACAGTGTGCTCGGCCCAGTGCCCGCGGATTGGCCTTACGGCAGCGGCGCCTTCACCTGGCCGGTCTATGGCTGGCTGAGCCAGGGCTATCGGTATGACCATCGCGCCATTGACGTGGCCGCACCGCAGGGCACGCCCGTGACCGCGGCCGATCGTGGCGTGGTGCTGCGCGCCGGCTGGAATCAACAGGGCTACGGCCGCTTCGTGATCGTCGATCACAAGATCGACTATGTGACGCTTTATGCGCATCTGGATCGCGTGCTGGTGGAGGAAGGGGAGATCGTCGGCCAGGGGCAGGTGCTCGGGACAGTTGGCTCGACCGGCAACAGCACTGGCCCGCATCTGCACTTCGAGATTCGCGACTTCGGGCGGCTGACAAATCCGCTGGAGTTGTTAGCCATGCCGTGAGGCGAGATTTGGTTTATTCACTTTGTGGTCTATACCGGTGGACTGACTTTGCTGCCATCGTTACGAAGATTGCCGCGTATCTGTGCGAAAATGGCTGTATACCGTCGGCTGAATCGATAACAGAAAGGCTTCAATATTGTCGTGGAATACTAGCAGTGACTATGAGCAGGCCGCGTATGGCGTGCGCAGGTGGTTGAGCAACAACCGCCGGCGCATCCTGTTTGTGGCTGCACCACTCCTCTTTTTGCTGTGGCTGAGCAGCGGGATCTACGTGGTGCAGCCAGGCGAAGAGGGGGTGGTGCGCACCTTTGGCCGCTTCACCAACGTCACCGATTCGGGGCTGAACTACCACTTCCCCGCACCCTTCCAGCGCGTCGATGTGGTCGATGTGCAAAGCATCCGCCGCGCCGAGATTGGCTTCCGCACCGGCGGCGGCGATCGCAAAGAGGAGGTGCTGAGCGAGGCGCTGATGTTGACGCGCGACGAGAATATCGTACAGGTCGAGCTGCTGCTCCAGTACCGCGTTGGCAATTCGCGCAACTTCATCTTCAACGTGCAGGACCCCGAGGTCGTGCTGGTCACGAGCGCCGAAGTGGCGCTGCGCAGCGCGGTCGGGCAGATGGGCATTGATGCTGTGATCACCGAAGAACGCGCACGCGTGCAGGATGAGACGCGCGCCTTTCTGACCCGGCTGATGGACGATTACGGCGCCGGCATTCTGGTAACGGATGTGCGGCTGCAAGTCGCGGACCCGCCCGCTGAGGTGCGCGATGCTTTCCAGGAGGTGGTGCGCGCGCAGGCTGACAAGGAGCGCCGCATCAACGAGGCCGAGGCCTACCAGAACGACATCGTGCCGCGTGCGCGCGGCGAACGCCAGCGGCTGATCGAGGAGGCGACCGGCTTCAGGGATCGCGAGGTGCTGCGCGCCACCGGTGAGGCGGAACGCTTCCTGGCCGTGCTGAGAGCCTATGTGCTGGCGCCGGAGGTGACGCGCGAACGGCTGCATATCGAGGCGCTGGAGCGCGTGCTGAATGAGGTGGATCTGATGGTGCTGGACCAGAACGCAGTGGCCGGCAGCCAGGTGCTGCCCTTCCTGCCGCTGACGGAGAACAGCAGCGGCGCGCAACCTGCACAACCGGCCGGTCCCAGTCCCGACCAGACGCCGCTCAGCCCAGAACCTGTCACGGAGAGTGAATAAGATGCGTGGATTGATAACGACCGTAGCCGTTATTCTGGTCATCGGGGGATTGTTTTCCCTGAGCCAGAGTCTGTTCACGGTTGACGAAACGGAGCAGGCGATCATCCTGCAATTCGGCGACCCAATCGCCACCATTCAGGAGCCGGGTCTGGCCTTCAAAATCCCCTTTATCCAGAATGTGATCACCTTTGACAAGCGGGTATTGTCGAGCGACGCCCCGCCGCAGGAGTACCTCACCTCTGACAAGAAGCGGCTGGTGGTGGATCATGTGACGCGCTGGCGCATCAGCGACCCGCTGGCTTTCTTCAAGGCAGTGCGCACCGAAGCCGGCGCGCGCGCGCGCCTCGACGATATCATCTTCTCTGAGCTGCGCCGGGAGTTGGCGACAGTCGAATTTCTGGATGTCATCTCCACGCAACGGGAGGCAATTGAAGAGCGCGTAGCGGCCTCGGCGCTGGACAAAGCCGCCGAGTTTGGCATCACCGTGCTCGACGTGCGCACCAAACGCGCGGATCTGCCGCAGGAGGTGGAGCAGAGCGTCTTCGACCGCATGCGCGCCGAGCGCCAGCGCGAATCTTCGCTGCTGCGCGCCGAGGGCGAGGAGCTGGGCAACATTATTCGCGCCCAGGCCGACCGCAGCAGTGCGGTGATTGTGGCTGAGGGTGAACAGCAGGCGCAACGGCTGCGCGGTGAAGGCGAGGCCGAGGCCATCGGCATCTACGCTGAGGCGCTGTCGCAGGACTTGGAATTCTATGCCTTTACGCGCCGGCTCCAGGCCTACGATACGATCCTGAAGAACGGGGATCGCCTGATCGTGCCGGCGGACGCCGACTTCTTCCGCTATCTCCTGAATGGCAGCGGCGCCTCGGATGAAGCGTCGCCCCTTCCCGAAGCATCAGGACAGTGAATCAATAGAACGCGGATTCGGCGGATTCTCGCGGATTTTCATCCAAAAGCTTTTTGGATTTTATCCGTGTAAATCCGCCGAATCCGCGTTCTATTTTGTTCGCGCGTCAAAACCGTACTGCCGCAGCACGTGTCGCGCCACGACATCCTTGTGCACCTCGTCAGCGCCGTCATAGATGCGTGCGGCGCGTTCGTGGCGCCACCAGAAGGCCAGCAGCGTGTCGTCGGTGACGCCCAGCCCCCCATGCACCTGAATCGCACGATCGAGCACGCGTTGGAGGACATTCGCCACCACAAACTTGATGGTCGAGATCTCGACGCGTGCAGCCGCGGCGCCAACCGTATCGATCTTCGCGGCCGCGTCGAGCACGAGGAGGCGCGCACCGTCAATGTCAGCGCGCGAGTCAGCGATCCAATGCTGAACAACCTGTTGCGCGGCAAG
>JACSRH010000377.1 GCA_014879855.1 Caldilineaceae bacterium
GTCATCCTCACCCCAGGCTGGCTGGACATTGCCAGCAAAATGAAGCCGATGCAGTCAGCTCTGCACAAGGCAGGTTTCGACGCTGAAATTGTATCGCCGCAGCCGAGTGATGGCTCGGTGCCGTTGGAAACGTTGGCAACACAGGCCCTGGCTGAGATCGACGCCCGGATTGGCGCCGAGACGGTTTTTGATTATGTGGGGTTCAGCATGGGCGGGCTGATCGGGCGTGTGCTGCTGCATTGGTTGGTGAGCAAGGGGCGCGTCCGTCGTTTTGTCACTATCTCGACGCCACATCGTGGCGTAATAGGGGCGAAATTTGCCTGGCAGTCGGCGCTGCAGCAAATGCATACAAACAGCTCTTTTATACAGGCGCTCAACGAGCATATTTCAGAGCTGGAAATGCTTCCGTTTCTCTCCATCTGGACGCCGCTTGACCTCACGGTGATCCCGCCCGACAGTTCCCTGCTGCCGATCGGCCAGTCGCTGCGCATTGTCAATCCTGCGCACGCGCTCATGGTCTATGACCCACGTGTCCAACGTGCGGTGGCTGACTTTTTGAGATAAGCGAGACGCAGGGCGCGAAACAGCCTGGAGCAGGCGTCAGGCGAGCTCCGCTATCTGATCCTCGATCGAGAAGACCTCGACGCTGTTGCGGCGTCCCTTAAACTGACGCAGTCCAAGTGAAATAAATCCAATTTGTGCAAACTCGACAGCGTTTTTCTCAAGGCGCAGGCAGGTGTCGGCGGTCGTCAGAATCTGATGCGGGTCGCACGACTCTTCCAGCCGCTTTGCCAGATTCACCGTGTCCCCGATCGCCGTGTAATTCATAAACGCGGACGCGCCGATATTGCCGACCACCGCTTCGCCGGTATGAATTCCAATGCGCACCGCCAGCCGATGGGAGCGGCTCTGATTGCGCTTGATCATTTCACGCCGCATGGCAATGGCGCTGCGCACGGCGCGTGACGCATGATCAACATAGGTGGAAGGGGCGTTAAAGAGCGCCATGAAGCCGTCGCCCATGATCTTGTCCATGAAACCGCCATGCTCGATGACGATATTGGGCAGGTAAGCGAAATATTCGTTGAGAATCTGCACGACATCGTCGGGCGGCAAGTTTTCGGAAAAGGGCGTAAAGTCGGCGAAATCGAGAAAAAGCACGGTCACGGTTTCACGCACGCCGCCCAGTTGCGGAGGAAGGGGGCTGTTGAGCAACGTCTCGATCAGCGGCTTTGCCATATATTGGCGTAGCCGCTGATTGGCGTCGATCAGTTGGGCTTGCAGGCTGACGTTGCGCCGGCGCAAGCGCACCTTGTCCATGACCTGGCGGATACTCAACCGGATCGCCTTGAGGCGAAACGGTTTGTTGACGTAATCGTCGGCGCCCCCCAACATTGATTTGACTGCCAGTTGCTCGGAAGTCAACGCGCTGACCATGATGATGCCCGCCATCTTATCGCGCCGGCGCAACTCGACCAGCACCTCCAGTCCATCCTTTTTAGGGATCACGACATCCAGCAACACCAGGTCGGGGCGAATGGCGTCGAACGTCTGGATGGCCTGCTCCCCATCGGTTGCCTCATAGATGTCGTGGCCATCGGCTTGCAGCAGGCGACGCACCAACTGGAGGGTCGCAGGTTCGTCATCAACCAACAGAATTTTCAGAGACTGTGAGTCACTCAGCTTTGGTGAATCTAACAATCCATCGAATGACATACGGCTCCCGGCAGGTAGTTTACAGGTTTAGTAAGATGTAATACGATAAACAGGTCTTCATTAAAACCGCTCACGGAGGTTACCATTGGCTACTTCCAGTCTTGCATCATTGGCTGGATTGATTTCGGAGAGATTGGCGCAACTGGAATCATCACTGAACGCCGCGGCATCATCCGGCCATACGCAGCCCACTGAAAAGGTTTCCCCGGTTGAATCTAGCAGTAAGCCGCTGCAAGATCGCGCGGTGGCGATGGATAGTGTAGCCGCTTTGGCGCGTGTGCAAGATCTACAGCGCCAGATCGACAGGGTCTTGTTTTTACAGAACTGTGCATCACTGTTTGCATCGTCCTTAGCGTTGCCGGCGCTCATCACACAATTGATGGACGAGGTCTGGCAACGCAATCGGTTGACCTTTGCCGCGCTTGTGCTTGGCGAATCTGAACTAGGCCCCTATTACTACCAAGACCTGCGCGGCGTCATCGATGCACGCCGGTATCTAAAAAAGCAATGTCCGCTCCCGCTGTGGGGCGAACTGGCCCATGCTCTGGTGCGCCGGCTCAATCTGGAGGAGCCGGATTACCTGCTGATCGACGACATAGCCGCCACCGGTCGCCCGACCCCGGAAGAATTCCCCTGGATGCCCCGCAGCGGCGCGCTGATTATCTTACCACTACGTAAGAAAAGTACTGCAATTGGCGCATTGTTACTTGGGCGTATACAGGTGAACCACTTTGTCGATCTTGAACTGCGTCTAGAGTTGATCGAATTTACGGAGATCATGGCGCGCGCAATCATTGGCGCGCAGATTCAGGAGGAACTCAACGCGCGCGTTGAGCAACTGGCGGGACTACAACTTTTTTCACGTTCCATTGCGACCTCGGCTTCATTCGCCGGGCTTTTGACAAACATCACCGAAGGGATCACCGAACTCATGGGCGCTGGCACTGTGCTGCTGGCCTTCAATCGTTTGCTTATTGGCTCAGAGTTGCTGCATCTTCTGCTAGAGACGCCTGGTGTGCGCATTTATCAAAACCTGATCGGCATTGGCATTGCGGCAGTCGATCAGCCGTTAGCGCTCTTTACTCGGCTCCACCGGCTTTTAACGTGGACGGCTGACGCCGGTCAGCCCCTGTTTTTCGATCCCACCCAACAGGTCGATTCACCCGAAGATCTCTATTACAACGAAACGGGTAGAGCTTTGATGACGCCCATCGCAATTGGGGACAGCGCCCTGGGCGCGCTCTACATCGAAGCCCCTTCCACCCTTCTCGCCTATGACGAAGGGGATATGGTGGTGCTGCGTACTGCCACCAATGCATTTGCCATTGCTTTGCAACAGATCGGCGGATGAAGCGCTTTACGCGTGCACAATCACCAGCGTTCCCAAGTTCTCCTTGGAGCTCCTAAACCAGGTCGTCTTTCCATCCCACTTGGGACCGGCCCAATCGAACAACCATTTGGCGTCGGCGTTGGTCATATTGATGCAGCCATGGCTCTTGGGGCGACCAAAATCACTGTGCCAGTAGGTGCCGTGAAAGCTGTAATCGGCATAAAAATATTGCACCCATTGTACATTTGGTAAATTATAGAAGCTGGCGCCGCTGCCTCCCGTCATTGTCTGTGCGCGCACTTTGGCGCCGATCCGGTATTGGCCCAGCACAGTGGGCGTGCGAGGTAAACCCGAAGAAATCACAAAGCCGCGAATGGCGCGTCCCTGTTCGTACACAATGACCAACTGCTCGCTGAGGTCGACGCGAATCCAGCGATCTTCTGCTGGGATTTCGATCGGCGTTAATTGGGCGAGTTGCCGACGCGTCGGCAGAAAAGCTGTGGTGCGATGCTCGATATCATCCATCGGCGTCCGTTTGATCAGGGGCCCAACTTGAGGGGCGGCAAATGGCAGCGGTGGCTTTTCCAGCGGACGCGGCAACGTAGCGGTGATGGGAAAAAGCGGCAGCGCCGACGCACTTACTTCGCTCCCCCCCAGCGGCGTTGTAGATGGCGCCTGATCGTCTGCATCAGCAACCTTGGCCCCAGCCAATAGCGAGGTCACCGCCAGGGTCAGGGCAAAGATGCCGAGCACGATCTTGCCGACAAGATTGCGCTGATTTACATAGATGAACAAAGGTTTCCTCCTTGCGCTGCGACGAAGAAATTAACTATTGAGATGTGGGTGGATCAGCCGTCCGTGTTCGGCGTCGCCGGCTCCAAGCCCACACCAGATAGACTATGATAGACAAATCAAGCAGATGCTCGATTGGTGCGAAAATTCCTGCGCCATTGCGCACATCCCAGTAACTGACCCGCGCGGCATAGCGCGTTTGCCAATCCAAGGGGAACCACAACAGCGGGCCGTCATGATGATGTGTAAAAATATCGAGCAGGGTGTGCAGCCCACACGCCGCCGCCAGCCAGAACAACCCAGCTCCCCAGCGCTTCCCCTGCCGCGCCGCCCAATATCCGATGCCCATCAAGGTCGTCAGGATCAGCGGAGCATGAAAAAAGTTGTGGCTGATCACCCACACCGGGTTGTGAAAGAAGAAGTCGTCGTAGACCTCGCCAAACAACGCACCGGTTGGGTAAGCGTCCGGCGCCAGGATGCGATAGTAGCCGACAAATCCAATCGTCAACACCATCAACGCCATGTCGGGCAGCACGGCGCCGAGCAGGAATGCCTTCGTGTTGACGGCGATGCCGCGCTTGGCAAGACCCGCGCCCGCCATCGCCGTGATCAGCAAATGCGAATACGTCTGCATGGTCGCCCATTTTACTGTCTGTGGGGTTGATGCGCCAACCAGCCGCAACGGCTGCGCTGAACAACCCGCCGACGCACACGACGGCTGCGCTGCCTGTCGCTGGCCGGCGTCTTTGCCTGCCGCACACGCCTGTTCGCAGCCGTCGTCACATCAAAAATTCGACAAATCCCTTCGATGGGGGCAGAAGACTCAGTAATGCACGTAGACTTCTGTGCCGGCCGCGGCCCAATTGTAGAGCATCTCGGCTTCGTTCGACCGCATATTGACGCAGCCGTGACTCATGGGTGCGCCGAAGTTATTGTGCCAATAGGCGCCGTGGATCGCATAGCCCTGGTGGAAATACATGACCCAGGGGACATTTGGCAAGTCGTAGCCGGGGCCGGTCATGCGTTGCGCCTTGTATTTGTTGCCGATCGTGAAGCGACCCGTCACCGTAGGCGTGTTGGCGCGCCCGCTGCTGATGGCGGTGAACATGACCGGCACATCCCCCTGCCACGCAGTCAGGGTCTGGTTGGTCAGATCGATCTCGACCCAGCGTTGGCCATCCGCCGGCGCGGCCACCAGACTGAGCGTCGTCTCCGGCTGTGTGTTGGCCCGCACGCGCAGTTGCTGTCCCACCCAGACAAAGTTGGGATTGGGCAGCCCATTGGCCGCCAACAGACCCTGCACCGTGGTCTGGTAGCGTGCAGCGATTGCCGCCAGCGTATCGCCGGCCTGCACCACGTAAATCTCGTCGGCGACGGTGGGTTGCGGCGCGTTGGCCAGGCTCGCGGCCACCGCGTCGACGCGCGCGGTCACCCGCAGTTGCTGCCCAAGCCAGATCATGTTGGCGTTGCTGATGCCGTTGAGCCGCATCAGATCGCCGGTGGTCATGCCATAAGCCTTGGCAACCTCCGACAAGGTGTCGCCGCGCGCCACGACGTGATAGCCTTCATCGCCAGGCAACGTGAAGCTGTCGGCAGGCGCCAATGTCTGTGGTGCATAGCCGCTGGTTGGAATCTGAATCTGCTGTCCGACAAAGACCAGGTTGGGGTTGACAATGCCGTTGTAGGCGGCAAGCTCCTGCAGGGTCATCCCGTAGCCTTTGGCAATGGTGGAAAGATTTTCGCCGCCAGCCACAACATGCACATTGTCTTGCGCGTGCACCGGCTGCATCAGCCCAATGCCCGCCACGATAGCCACAGTGACTGCTGCCAGCCGCACGCTGGTGCGCAGTTGCCGGGCCAAACTACGGAGAGTGGACGAGCCGGCCTGCGTCTCGTCCAGGTGTTGCTTGGGGTGCTGCATAATATCCTCTTTGCTTCTTCATCAGGCCCTCCCCCAGGTAGGTCGGGTGGGATTCGAACCCACAAGAGTTGCCTCGGCGGATTTTAAGTCCGC
>JACSRH010000383.1 GCA_014879855.1 Caldilineaceae bacterium
AACGCCATCGAAGGCGAAGTCTCGCTGGACATTGCCGACGGCGGCGTGCGCATCGGCGACAACCGCTTCGCCGTGGACCTGCCCACGCTCCAGAGCGACGAGCCGCGCCGCGACGAGCGGCTGCGTGCGGCCTGGCTTGAGTCGGATCGCTATCCCCTGGCGGAGTTCGTGGCTACTGAAGTTGTTGGGATACCCGCCGATGCGGCGCTGGGCGAAGAAATCAGCTTCCAGGTGCGCGGCGACCTGACCATCCGGGAGATCACCCAGCCCGTGACGTGGGACATGACCGCAGCCATCGACGGCGACACGCTCAGCGGTGTGACGACGACGCTCCTCTACATGCGCGACTACGGCTTCGAGCCGCCGGACATTGCGGGGATGTTGCGCGTGACGGATGGGGTTTCACTCACAGTAACATTCGTGGCAAAGATCAAATAGACCGCGGATTTGGCGGATGGGGCGGATAAACGCGGATTTTTGGATTGAATCCGCGAAAATCCGCCCCATCCGCGGTCTATCGAACACCAATCGGCCTGCTCAATAGGTGGCGACGCAGCCCCCAGGCGTCCCCCCACCGCACATGGTTGACCCAGCCGCGCACGCTGGCGGTGAGTTGCGCCGGGGCAAGCACGCCGCTGCTTATGTGTGCACGATTCGCCGCCAGCCGCCGTGTAAAGCGCACGACGTTGCGCCGCTTGAGCAGCCGGTGGGTGGGATAGACGACGAAGCCCAGCCACGGAATGCCCGACGCCACCGGCTGCACCTGCGCGGCGGATTCGTGCACGGTGAGCCTCAGCGTCGCCAGGTGGTCGTTGATCGCTGCTTTCCACCCCCACAACTGCCGTTTGCTGTCAGCGAAGAGCGCAAAATCGTCGACGTAGCGCAGATACGCCCCACAGCCCAGCCGGTGCGTCACAAACCAGTCCAGCCGATCCAGGTAAACATTCGACCAGAACTGTGACGTCAGATTGCCGATGGGCAGCCCGCGCGGGCGCAGCGGTGCATACAGGTCGTCGCCAGGGAAATCGACCCGATCATACTCGGCGGCCAGCACACCCGCGCCGCTCGCCAGGATCATATCCACCAGCCACAGCGTGTCGGCGTCGGTGACGACGCGCGCGATGGCCTGGCGCAGCAGGGCGTGGTCAAGGGACGGAAAGTGCTGCACGATGTCCATGCGCAGCACGTAGCGATGGCGGCGGGCGAAGTGCTGCAGCTGGTCGATGGCGGCGTGCGTGCCCTTACCCTTGCGGTTGGCGTAGCTGTGGGGATGAAAGCGCGCCTCGAAGATCGGCTCGATGATGTTGCACAGCGCATGATGCGCGACGCGATCTCGAAACGGCGCCGCGCTGATCTTGCGCCGTTTCGGTTCGTGGATGGTGAAATGCACGTAGGGACCGGGCTGATAGGTTTTGGCAACCAGGTCGCGGCGCAGCTCAATCAACCGGTCGGCGAGCTGAAAGTCGAAGAGCGCGGCGGAACGCTTGCCGCGCTTGCCCCGCACGGCATTGCGATAGGCCAGCCACAAATTGTCCCACGCACAGATGGAGGCATACATGGATGAGATGGTCATTTTCACCCTAACGCTGCAACTGCTGCAGTGGCTGCTGCCGCACTGCGAGAATTTTCCGAAGGCGCAGCGCTTTGTAATCACGAAGCGGCTCCAGGATGCTGCACTCGATTTCCAAGAGACGCTCTTCCTGGCCAACGCCCACAGCGGACGGACGCGGCTCAACCACCTGCAGACCGCCGACGCGCATCTCAACAAGCTGCGCCTCTACCTGCGCCTGACGCACGACTGGGGCTGGCTGAACAGCGGCCAATACGCCCACGTCAGCGCGATGGTGGCCGAGATCGGCAGACTGCTGGGCGGCTGGCTGCGCCAGACGCGCGGCTGAGAAGACCGCTGGTTCAAACCAGCGTCTGGCAAGGGAAGCTGCGCTAAAGCGCACTGACGCACCGGAGGCGAACCGGGCTTCAGCCGGTTTCTCTTGTCAGGCGCCGGGTTTCAACCGGCGCTGAGCGCTGGCTGAGCGCAATAAAGAAGGGGGGCGGGGCGCCGGCGCACCGGACGCCCCAGCTTTTGTATATGCCTGACGCGGGCGGCGCCCCCGAACCGCCCACAACGCGTGCAGACCAGACCAGCCGGCGCCATGCTTCTCCTTCACCTCGGCGACGGAAACGCGGAGCGAGTTGGCAACTCGCTCTACATTATTCCCGGCGCATTGCTGGAGCCGCTTGCAGAGCGAGTTGGCAACTCGCTTTGCGACTGGCTAGAGAAGGGACGCAGAAGAATGTGGACGCCGCACAGACCACCCGGAAGCCCCTGTTGTCGTTGTTGTTGTCGATGTCGTCGTCCCGGGCCGCCACGGACGAATCCGGCTGACCTGGCCGCCGGCGCAAGTCGGCGGCCAGGTCAGTATAACAAAGGACTCAGCATTCCGGGAATGGGCCAGCGATCCTCCTTGACACGAGGAACAGCCTGGCCCATTCCCGGAATGCTGGCGCCGCAGTTGCACCTGCGCGCCGCACCTGCCCCAAACTCGCGAAAAATCCGGTCGGGGGGCAAAGCCCCCCGACACCCCCCGGCGGGCGCACAGCGCCCGCCCCAGAGAACCAGAGTCCAGAGATCAGAGGGCCAGAGCGCCGAGCGATGGGGACGCCGCACAGACCACCCGGAAGCCCCCGAAGCCGAAGTTGCCGTCGAAGCCGACGCCCCGGGCCGCCACGGACGACCCTGCGGAATTGGTATACCACGACCCGCCGCGCACAGCACGCCAGTCATCGCCGCCCAGATTCAGGTCGTCGGGATCGTTGTGCTTGTTCAGGCAGTACTCCCACACGTTGCCGCTCAGCTCCTCCACGCCAAAGGGCGAGGCAGCGTGCGGGTACATGCCGACCGCCGAGGTCTGCCGCAGGTTGTGCGGCCCCGTCTTGTCTTCGGTCTCGTCCACGTTGGCGTAGCCGACCTGGTATTCCTGACCGCCCCACGGGTACATGCGGTCGTCGAAACCGCATGCCGCCTTCACCCACTCATGCTCGGTGGGCAGGCGGATCGATCCGCCCTGCGCCAGGACTTTTCGCGCTTCATCGTCAGGCAGCAGTTCAGGGTGCTGACGCGCCTTCGCCGTCAGCCAGCGGCAGAAGGCGACGGCTTCGGGCCAACTCACGTTCTCGCGCGGACGGTTGGCGATGGGCCAGTTCTGTTTCCAGCGTGTGCCGTCCTCGCCAAAAAGGTCGGCAATGTCTGGATTCTTGCGCCACTCCGGGTTGCGGTAGCCGTCGGGCGCGTCCACGAAGGCCTGAAACTGGGCGTAGGTGATCGGGTATTTGGCGATCCAGAAGGTGGATAAGCCCTCGTGGGGCGTGTTGCGTGTTCCGTCGTGGTGGAGGAATTCACGTTTGCCGTCGCGGCTGAATTCGGGAATCTCGCACCAGACGATGTCGGGCAAGCCGTTGTCCGGGCGGACGGTGACGCCGGGGCGCTGGTCAAGGCCGGGGCGTGCTGCCAGCAGGTCACCGGCCAGCAGACGCTGCTCAGGGACAAAGTGGGCAGGGTCAACCAGAATGGCCTGGGCAGTCTGCACGAGTGCGCTGAAACTCGCGGTGCGCGGGTCGAACCGACCGATCTCCTGCTCAAACAGCCGCTGGCTCTGCGCGATTTGGAGCGCCAGCAGCGCAGCAGCCGGCGCCTGCTGCTGCTCCAAATAGGGCGACGCGAGGGCAGTCAACAACTGCCAGCCATCCAGCACCCGGCTGGTGTGGGCAAAGAGATCGTCGGCGGCCAGCCGCGCCACATTCTCCCACAGCTCCGGCTGCGCCAGTGTCAGCGTCACCAGGCCGTGGGGAAAACGCAACCACTCCTCCACCGGCGGCCGGTGGGTGGTCGGGCGGGCGCAGATCAACAGGCTGGCCGCCAGATGCTCCTGAAAGCTGCGGTGGATGAAGTAGAACACATGGGGCGCGGGCGAGACCAGGATGCCAGCGTGTTGGGTGAGATAGTCGGGCACGTCCTGAATCAACACGCGGCAGTCGGCGCGGGCCAGCATCCCCAGCAGCATGTCGATAGAAAAGAGCGTGCTGTCCGCGCCGGGCTGCGCCGTGGCGTGCACGGTGCATGCCAGTGACTCCAGCACCTGGCGCAGGTCATCGCGTTGGAGCACACCGAGCCGTTCCGCCACGGACGGGTCAGGCAAGCGTCGCCGCGTCCACCGCTTGAGCAGCAGATCGACGCCCTGGCGCAGCAGTTCGGCGCGCGTGGTGGGAAAACGGCGTGGCGGCGCCGCATCCAGCCAGAGCGCGGCCAGCAGTGTGAAAAAGAGCGGGTTGGCATACAGTTTGCGGTCCAGTTGTCCGGCTTCCTCGGCCTGGGCCAGCGCCTTGACGAACGCCAGTGCTTCATCCTGCGCGCCTTCGGAAAACGTCAACGGGAAAAGCGCCTGGGCCAGCTCGTGCAGGCGGCTCAAACTCAAGGGTTCCAGCATCGCTTTGCCAAAGCCAGTCAACGCCCAGCCGTTGCTGTAGGCATGGGGCCGGCTGGTGACGACAATGCGCAGGTGAGGGTAGGTGCGCACCAACGCCGCCACGAACGACTGCAATTGGTCGCGCCGTTGTTTGGTGACGGACTGCCCCACTTCATCCAGGCCGTCCAGCAGCAGGATGGCCCGTCCCTCGGCGCAGAGCGTGCGCAGATCTTCCTCGAAGTCCAGCAGCCCGGGGCCTAACACCTGTTCGCGCACATAGCGCCAGAAGTGATCGGCTGTTGGCGCGGCCGCGGGTCGATCGTCTTCTGGCAGCGGCGGGAAGACCAGGCGCACCAGGTCGCGCAGTTCGATGTAGATTGGCGTATAGGCGTCAAGCAGCCAGTCGCGCAGCGCAGCCAGACTCGCCTGATCGGGAACGTCCTGCTCGCCGGTGCGGCGGCGCAGTTCGCCAGCCAGACAGAGCGCCAGATGATGGAGAAAACTGCTCTTGCCGCTGCCCGGATCGCCCAACAGGACGAAGCGGAGCTGAACGCTGGCGGCGTCGTGCGCCTCCATATGCCACCAATGTTCGTCGTCCTGGTAGCGCTGCTTGCCGGCTTCTGCGGCTGCTTCGGTGAGGATTTTCTCCTGAATACGCTGGATGACGCGCGACAACGCCGCTTCATCCACGTTGAGGTCCGGCCAGTGGCGCAGTTTGGGTAGTTCGCGCGCCAACTGCGCTGCGTCGAAGTCATCCGCCATGTGCGCCGCCAGTTCACGGGCCAGCCGACGTTCGTCGCGCCCATCCCGTTCAGGCGGCTTGGGCGCGGCCCACCAGTCAATGATCTGCTGGTCCTGGGTGACCACGGTGACGCCAAAGTCAACCGGCAGCGGCACATACACATCCAGGAGGCTGACGCGGCGGTCGCTCTCCTCCACGATGTCTGCCAGCGTCACATCGGCCCACGTCTTGCCGAACCAACTGCGCAGATAGTGCAGGTGCGCTGGCGTCAGCTTGAGGGGCGCCAGCGGCTCCGGCGTCGCCGCCGCTGGCATGGTCAATGATGCAGGCGTCGCGGCAACCGCCAGAAATCCAGCAGCCGCGTACAGGGACAGACGGTCGGTTTCGCTCTCAATCTGCAACGAGGCGACAATTGCATCCACTATCGCTGAATACTTCGGCGTAGTCTCACCGTTGCACCAGCGGCGCACCGTGCCGGCATCGACGGTGCGTTTGCGGGATTTGGTGCTGTCCGACGGCAGGCGCCCGGCCAGCCAGGACGCGTCGCGCTGGCGCAGGTTGAGATAGTGGTTGAGGATCCTGGCGAATTCGGCT
>JACSRH010000385.1 GCA_014879855.1 Caldilineaceae bacterium
TCTGGGTTGCCATTTCGTCCTCCTTTTCGACGCATAGCCACCCAGTCTACATCAAGTCGCTTCGGAGCGGTACCACATGGATTCCGAAAGAACCAGTTTACAACTGTTCGGGGGGGGGGGCAAATTTTGGAGGATGTTAGCGGGTGGCGCATCCCTCGTTATCGCAGCAAATTCACCGCATCCCGCAGCATCGCCGCCGCGGTCGGCAGCGGTTCCCGCTCCCAGATTTTGTGATACATGCGCCCGTACAGGTCGCTCTCGATCTCCACGCCCATCTCCCAGCCGTGGCACTGACCCAGGAAGCTGTCCGCACGCGTCACCGTCGGCGCGACCGCCAGCGTATAGCCCCCGCCCGCGGGATCCGCGCCGCGCGCGGCCGTGGCGAGCAGCTTGATCGTGGCGCCCTGCGCGGCCGCGTGCGCCAGGTGCGCCGCGGTCACGCTGGTGATGCCCGTCACCGCGACGTCGGCCAGCGTGGCCTCGACGCCCAGCACGCTGTTGGCCACGATCACCAGCTTGTTGGCCGCGTCCCAGCCTGCCACGTCGAGCGTGGGGTCGCTTTCGGCGATGCCGCGACGCTGGGCCTCGGCCAGCGCGTCCGCATAGCTGCGCCCCGTCGCCATCTCCGTCAGGATGAAATTGGTCGTTGCGTTGAAAATGCCGCGCAGGCTGCGCACCTCCGCGGCGATGAGGTCGCGGCGGCCAATGTTGATCACTGGCAGCGCGCCGCAGACAGTGGCGCTGAAGGCCAGCCCCGCGCCGCTGGCCGCGGCGATCTCGTGCAGTTCGCGATAGGCCAGCACCAGCGGCCCCTTGTTCGCCAGCACCACCGCGATGCCGCGCTGGAGCGCCGCGCGCGCCACGCTCAGCCCTGGCTCGCCGGTGGTGAGGTTGACGGGCGAGGCTTCCAGTACCAGGTCGCAGGCCAGCGTGGCCAGCACCGCGGCCGGCGACGCGCCCGCGACAGAGCCCGGCAAGTCGCAGACGCGGCCGCCCGCTTCCTTGAACTGCCGCGTCGCCGCGGGGTCGAAACCGTTTGCCGCAACGGCCACGCCGCTGCTGTCCGCCACGCAGACGACCACAAAGGCCAGCCCATAGCGCCGCGCCAGCGTCGCGTGCTTCATTTCCAGGATGCGCAAAAAGTTGCGGTTGACGTTGCCCAGCCCGATGAGCGCGGTGCGAATGGTGTGTGGTGGGTGCATGATTAGCCCTTGCGTGAAAGCACTACAACGGATGCGGTGGAAATAACGGACGCGCCATCAGATACGAAAAAAATAGTTTATCAAATCCTCTTTGAAAGACACTGGCGGCGAAGGTTTGACACTCCCCCCCCCCTGATATGATACACTCTTGCCAGCAACACGTGGACAACCCCAGCCGCGCAAGCGCGTATCATCCGCCGACGCGATGGAGATTTGTTGTGTATTCCGCACCAGTGGAAAGGAAAAAGCGATGAACATCCGCGTCTGGAGATGGCTTAGCGTCTTGTCAGGTCTGGCGCTGGGAGGCGTGTTGCTGGCTGGCATCGTGATGTGGCAGACGCAGTCGCGCCCGGTGGCGTCAACGCCGCTTGCTGCGCTTGCCCCCGCGCGCCAGGCTGCCGGAGATGGCGCGCCTGCACAGGATGCCGCTACGCCATCTCCCGCAGCGGCTGACTTCATGTCGCCGCTGCCGATGCCGTCCCCAGTGAGCGCCCGCCCGCCCGATGCCCCGCCCTTCTGTACGTTTGGCGGTGAAGCGCCTGCTGAGACCGCGCCGGCGCCATCGATATTGGATAAATTTGTCTTTTCTGAACCGACCGTTGTGCTGACGGATGAAGTGGGATCCGATATCCTCGGGTGGTTGCCGGGCAGT
The DNA here is from genome assembly GCA_014879855.1 of Caldilineaceae bacterium. Taxonomy (GTDB): domain Bacteria; phylum Chloroflexota; class Anaerolineae; order Caldilineales; family Caldilineaceae; genus Caldilinea. Next base: position 1,855 of record JACSRH010000385.1, read on the forward strand.
AATCAACTGTTCATTGTTCGCTACCATCCGGATCGACCCCTGCGCGTGATTGAGACATGGGATGCCGTCACCAGCAAAATTCGCCGGCTTGCGACGCAGACCTTCTTGGGGGGCAGACCATTTTGGGTGGACGCGGCTGGCGTCGTAGCGTATCGTGAGACAGAAATCCTGGATAAACAAAGCGGGCAATACCGCGCGAATTTATGGGTAAGCACACCGGAGTCCGATGAAGTAACGCAGGTTGTCCAGGATTTGCGCCAATGGAATGTATCCATCGGCGAAGGTGGAGACATTGTTCGCTTTTCCCCCACCCCGGATGCGCTGGCGCCTTTGCCGGAGGCGATACAACGTGCCTTTATCGAAACCGTAATTCCGGCTGATCTCTCCACGCTGCTTTACAGCAAATATGCATGGGAAGTGCCCGAAGGCCATCGGCCAAAGGAGTTCTCTGTAGTACGCAGCCCGAATGGCCGCCTTTTCGCGCTCTATGCTAACCCCTATCTTTACCTGTACGATACATCCCTCCAATCGATCTGTGAAGTGACGCTTGGCGAAAGTCCATTGCGCTTTCCGCTCATGGTGCAATGGAGTCCGGATGGACAGATCTTGGCAATGATTACAGCAAACACGCCGCCAGGGGCGCTCGTTAGGTCGCCGCAAATCATCTTGTTGAACGTCATTACAGGCGAACAAAAGCAGCCACGAGTGGAAGGCGATCCTGTCGGTATATCATGGGGGCCGGACAGCAGACATCTTCTCATCATGTCGAGATTGGACAAAGAGCAGTGGCGGCCCATAGATAAACTCTTCTTGATGGATGCTTGGTTAGACAAAACGCGTCTGCTATTCCCCGATCAAATCTGGGGTGGAGGCAGCAGATTCGAGGTATCGGATGTTGCTTGGTCGCCCAACGGTCAGGAAGTTGCCATAAAGTGTCCTAGATTGGACGAAAAAGAAGGAATAATGATTGAAGATCGGATTTGTTTGAGTTCCGTGAAAACTGATCGGTGAGGCAATCTGATGTCCATCAATAGAATATTAAAGACGGGTCTTGTTGCGTTGTTTTCGTTATTGATGTTAGGCATACTTGGGGCAAGTGGTTTTGGATTGGCTTTTGGTAGGGTTCTGGCACAAACTTATCAGCCGCCAGAGAACGTAACTGTAATTATGTACCGGCTGCTGAATGACGGATCCAGGAGCACCGAAAGATGCGATTTGTTCCGTAATGGTCAGTACGTAAATTTATATAGTTGGGGCTGTACAGCGTATTGTGAAGGCTTATCTCTCTGTGATACGAGTAAGCAATTGCCCTATCCTATGGTGGCTGAACCGGCAGCGCTTGAAATTGATGGCACTAGCGGCTCATCCGGAGAAATATACAATCAATATTTGCGAGACGTTATTCCGTTGGAAATAGGCGTCAAGCTGGGCAGCCAAGGCTATAAGCCTGCGGCCGCGGTGGAGGCGCAGGCCATCGCCGCTCGCACCTACATCTATCAGCGAATTTACTACGCAAGTCAGTACGGGACGCCCAATAATTCCAACCAGTTTCAGGTCTTTGTTCCCTACTACTACGATACATTAACCTTTCTGCAAAAAGTCATGGTGCAGATCGCCACGAGCAACCATCATTACTTGAGTGAGGCCAGCAGCAGCTATCCCATTGAAGCGTTGTTTGGCGCTGACAATCCTGGCGTCACAAATCAGGGCAATCGTCCCTACCTGAAAAGCGTCTCCGACCCCATCAGTCAGCAGTATGGCGCTTCTGATGGCACGTTGTTAGGCGGCATGTCATCCAAAGGAGCAAGCCGGTGGAGCTTTGGCCACACCTCATCGAAAGGGCCGGTAAGCTCCACCCATCCAAACTATCCGCACGACGTGGATGGCTATGGTGACTTCTGGAGCGTGAAGCATGACACGGCCGCGCGCATTCTCACCCACTACTATTATACGGGCGTCCAGCTTCGAGATGGCAGCGCAACGGTGGTAACGCCTGACGAGCGCTGGTCGCCCTTAACCATCACCTGGGCGGGCGTCTGTCCTTCTCTGATGAGCCACGGTCAGGGTTGTACAGCGACCGTTCAGGTGCAAAATACCGGCGTCTCCGACTGGAGTTGCGGGTCAAGCAGCTACATCTTGAGCTATCGCTGGGCGAAGTCGGGTCATACGGAAACGGCAGGCAGCGGTCAGGCGTCGCTATGTGGTGTGACGCCAGGCAGCGCCGCTACAGTGAACTTACCCATCAATGACCTGCCCAACTGGGGAGCGGGCGCCTATACGCTGAGACTTGATGTTGCGCGCGTGCAGGCGGGCCAGAAAATTTGGTTCAGCAGCGGAGGGTGGCCCACCTACAATATCAGCGTCTGTGCAGATGGCTCCTGCAATGTATTCATTCCGCAGGTTGTGAAATAAACCGCCGTCGTGCGTCGGCCCGTCGGCGGCGCCATCGCGCAGTTCGACGCGATATTGGTCGCCACCGGTGCAGCGGATTTCAAAGCGCAGGGTGGGTGATGTGTGGCGGGTGGGAGGCATGGGGAGATTATCCCACCAAGCCATCCAGACGCCAAGAAGAATGGTTGCGGATCGGGTGGCAACCACGAGATATTGAGGGTTGACGCAAACCGTCGGGCTGGTAGCCCGACCTACGGATGGGGTGCAACCACGAGATATAATGGTTGACGCAAACCGTCGGGCTGGTAGCCCGACCTACTGTCTCCCTGTCTCCCCAATTCCCCGCGCGCATGGTATCATCCCTCCTCATGATTCAAGCGCTGACTTTTGATTTCTGGGACACGATCGCGGCCGACGATTCGGACGAGCCAAAGCGGGCGCAGATGGGGCTGCCTTCCAAGGCGGACGAGCGCGTCGTGCTCTTTGTCGACCACATCGTGCGCCGCTACCCGCACATCGAGCCGGACGAGGCCGCGCACGCGTATCGCCAGGCTAACGCGCGCTTCCGCGAGGAGTGGCGCAACCATCAGCAGACGCCGAGCGTGCACCGCCGCCTGAGCTACGCCTACGACTCGCTCGGGTTGACGCCGCCGCCGGGCAAGTACGCGGCGCTGGTGCGCGAGGTCAACGAACTGGCGCGCGCGATCGAGACGATGGAGGTGCGGATTGCGCCCGATTTTGCGCCGCACATCCACGTCACGCTGGCGGAGCTGGCCGCGCAATACACGCTGGGCATCATCTCGGACACGATCCACACCACCGGGCGCGGAGTGCGTCAACTGCTCTACCAGCAGGGGCTGCTCCAATACTTCAGCCTCCTGCTCTTTTCAGACGAAGTGGGCGAATCGAAGCCGTCGCCGCGCATCTTTCGCCGCGCCTCGCTCGAACTGGGGCTGCCCGCGGCCAGGATCGCGCACGTCGGCGACCGCGAGAGCAACGACGTGGCCGGGCCGCTGGCAGTGGGGATGCGCGCCATCCTCTACAACGGCATCGTAGATCGCGGCAGCGAGCGCACGCGCGCCCATGCTGTATGCCCGGACTTTCGCAAACTACCCTATCTCGTCAAACGGATGCGCTAACCATGACCTTTGTCACCGACCACAGCCTGGCGCCGATCTTTGCAGAACTGGCCGGCCGTTTCGCCGCGGATTTTCCCGCGGTGCGCGCCGCGGTGCGCACCGTCGGGCGCGAGGCGGAATTTCCCATCGTGTCGGCCACGGGAGAGGCAGTCAACGCGCGGTGGCTCTGGCAGACGCTGCTGACCAACAGCCAGTTGCAGCCGGAATATGGCCCGGGCGGGCTGGGACAGCGCGATTTCATCGTTGGCCTCAAAGGGCCAGATTACACCTACGCGCTTGAGGTCGGCGTGGGCACGATCGAGATTAGCACCCGCCCCTGCCGCGATCTTTTTGAGATACAGACGCTGATGAGTGACGCGGTGGCGCAACTGGTGAGCGC
>JACSRH010000353.1 GCA_014879855.1 Caldilineaceae bacterium
GATCTGGACGATGATGAGTTGGCGGCTGAGTTCAACGCAGCGGCTCAGCTTGCGGTTGCGTTTGGCGCCCAACAACAACCATGATCGTCGTCTCCAACAGCAGCCCGTTGATCGCACTGGGACGCATCCAACGCCTCGACCTTCTGCCATCGCTATTTCCCGGCATTGTCGTGCCGACCGCCGTCTACCAAGAGGTTGTGGTGCAGGGTGCATCGCAGCCAGGCGCATCCACGTTAGCAAACGCGGCATGGCTGCGTGTGCAACCAGTTCAGCATACCAGCAGTGTCCGCTACCTGCTCGCTACGTTGGAGCAAGGCGAAGCTGAAGCCATCGTCCTTGCCCAGGAATTGCAGGCAAACTGGCTGCTGCTGGATGAGATCAAAGCCAGGACGGCTGCCCGGCAGCTTGGCTTGCGTGTGATTGGGGTGGCTGGAATCCTAGTCCTGGCCAAGCAACAAGGACTGATTCCCACCGTGCGCCCGTTGCTCGATAGCCTCTTGACACATCACTTCAGGATCAGCAGGCGAGTGATTCATGCCGCTCTTGTTGCGGCTGGTGAGCAACTGTAATGCAGATGCTGCTGCTCCATGAACCGTAGAAAACTGTCTGCCCCATGCCGCTAGGTCCCCGCCCAATTCAACGACCGCCCACTGAGTTGACGCTGACGTGCTGCCAACCGTGCCAAATGCTCGTCTGGTGAGCCAGTCAACGATATGTCCAGTTCCGCGGAGAACCAGTCGCGCAGGCACGCTGTGCGCCGAACAGCGCATGCTGCCGTGTCGTGCAGCGTGCCTGCAAGATCGCGGCGGTGTAGCTTCCTGGGCGGCGCGGGTGCGGAGGAACAACACGCCGAGCCGCGCCAGGTCGGCGACGAGGTGGTCGTCGGTGGGCGCCACAACAACTGCCAAATCATCACAGAGTGGATGTATCGCCTATTTCAATTTTGGCATCGGCTCTTGCATTGACAGCCCCGCACATTTGTGCTAATCTGCATATAGTTGCATATAGTTTTATGAATCATAAGGCACTGTCAAGTGAGCATGTCTGAATCATACACCACGCATGAAGTGGCACAGATGGCTGAGATCCACCGGGATACGTTGCTGCGATGGCTGCGGGAAGGTCGCATCCCAGAACCAAGTCGAGATCGCAATGGTTGGCGCTCCTTTACGTTGAATGAAGCACAGAACATTGTGCAATACGCACAGTCGGGTGTACAGCCAACTTTAGCGCAATCTACATCTCTGAGGGAAACAGCCGTTGCCTACGCTGCCACACCATTGACTAATCTGGATGGATTGGATTGGGATTTTGCGGATGCCAAAACCGGCTATCTCACACACTCGCTCCATCCATATCCAGCTAAGTATATTCCACAAATACCTAATGCGCTGATTCAAGAGTTGTCCTCGGTTGGTGACACGGTCCTCGATCCGTTCTGCGGCAGTGGCACAACGCTGGTTGAGGCGTTGCTACTCAAGCGCAATGCCATCGGCGTTGACGCCAATCCCCTGGCCTGCATGATTGCGCGCGCCAAGACCGCACGGCTGGATGAGGCCGGCATGATAACGCTTCACCATCTCGCCAAACGCGTTGCAGAGCTGTCGCTGCGCTACACAGTTGGCATGTTGCCGCTCTTCCCAAATCTCGATCACGCTACGACCGACGCGCTACGACCGAACTTTGATGGGATTGATTTTTGGTTTGATGCTCATGTGATCGACGAGTTGAGCGAGTTGAAGGCGCTGTGTCTAGATATACCCAATGCGATAGCCAGGGATGTTGCACTGACGGTGTTGTCTTCGATAATTGTGGCAGTCTCGCGCCAGGATTCCGACACCCGGTATGTCCGTCGCGCGAAGCAGATCAAACCTGGTGAGACGATTCAGCGGTTTGCGCGTGCGTTGGACGCGGCCATTTTACGCGTCGGTGAGTTCACGGATTTGATTGAACCCAGGTTCCGCTGCGAAATCCATCATGCAAATGTACTTGATGCGCCTCTGATTGGCGCCGTCGATCTGATTGTCTGCTCGCCCCCCTATCCCAACGCCTACAGCTATCATCTGTATCACCGCACAAGGATGCTCTGGCTTGACATGGATCAGCCAGCTTTCAAACAGGCCGAGATCGGGAGCCATCGCAAATACAGCAAGAAGGGCAGTGGGGCAGCTAATGTGAATACGTTTCGCACTGAACTAGGTCGGATTTTGCACTGGCTACGCGGTCTGCTGCGTCCTGGCAAATATGCCTGCTTTGTTGTTGGCGACTCAACGCTGAAAGGCGAGACAATCCACAACGATCAGGTGCTGGCTGAGGCCGCTGCCCAGTGCAACTATTCTGTCGAGGCAAACTTGACGCGCCGTATGCAGGACAGCCGAAAATCATTCAACCCAGTGATTGGCAAGGTTAAGGACGAGCACATCGTCATCTTGAAAAACCGAGGATAGCAATGGCGCACGAACAGTCTCTGGTTTGCACGATGAAGGGATACATCCAGCCGTTCGAGCGCCGGCTCGCCTTGCTGGAACTTGAATCATTGACGGCTGCCAACCCCACGCCAGATCCGACGCTACTCGATGAACCGTTGGTCTATCACGTCACAACTGCGCAGCCGCCGGAACAGTTGTTGCGTAAGTTGACTTATTGGGAAACGGTCGGCCCGGAAACTGCACCGGGACGCATCACGCAGCAGGTGCGCCGCGAGGCGACAGTGAATGTAGTGCGCAACGGCATCACGCCTGAGCAATTGCGGGAAATACTGCCCTTCAACGGCAACGGCCTTCCCTTGCCCAATCGCAGAACTCTCCGCTATGGTTCGCACGGAGCGCATGAGTATCGCGGCAAGTTCTTCCCACAACTGGCGCGTGCACTGCTCAACATCGCAAAGATCAAGCCAGGGGACTTTGTGCTCGATCCGATGTGTGGCAGCGGCACCACCCTGGTCGAGACTGCCTTGGCTGGATGTCGAGCCGTTGGGGTGGATATGAATCCGCTTTCAGTCTTGATGAGTCGCGCCAAGTCCGCTATTCTCCAGACGCCGCCAGACATCCTGGCGATTGAATACGAAACGCTAAAGGCGGACTTGCTCCGAGCTACAGACAGGCAGGATGATCTAGTGTGGCTGGAGTTGCTGCCGCAACAGGATCAGGATTATCTTTGGACTTGGTTTGCTCCGCAAGTGCTGGCGGATCTTGATAAGATTGCCGTTAGAGTTCACGCTGTCGCCAACACCGCCTGCCGCGATCTGTTTCGTCTTAGCTTGAGCAACATCCTGCGTCGCGTTTCCTGGCAGAAAATGGACGATCTGCGCGTGCGCAAGGAGGTTCGCCCGGATGCAGACATCGATGCCATTGCGGAATTCGTCACAGAACTATCGCGCACGGTGCGCACGGTTCTCGCATTTCTCTACGAAGACGCAGGCACGGATCACGGTTCTGTTGAAGTGCATGAAGGCGACGCCCGGCATTTGTTCGGAGACCATGCGCCGCTGAATCATCTGGTTGGCATCATCAGCGCTGTGATTACGTCGCCGCCTTACGCAACTGCGCTGCCTTACCTGGACACCGACCGTCTGAGCCTCTGTTATCTCGGCCTGCTACCGCGCACAGGACATCGCCTGCGTGATCAGAGGATGATCGGAAACCGTGAAGTGACAGAAAGTCAGCGACGCGGGCATTGGAACGAGTATTTGCACAGGAAAGGTGAACTACCAGAGGAAATTATTACCGTCATCGACCGCATCAACGCATTGAATGCCACCAGTGAGGTTGGGTTCAGACGCCGCAACTTGCCAGCATTGCTTGCCCGCTACTTTTTGGACATGCGCACAGTTCTACAGAACATTGCAGTCTTACTCGCACCAGGCGCACCTGCCTTTATTGTGATTGGCAACAATCATACGATCGCAGGTGGCGTGCGCGTGGACATCGAGACGGATCGGCTGCTTGGCATCTTGGGCGCATCTCTTGGCCTCACCTTGCGGCAGTCGATACCGATGGAGCTTTTGTTGTCCCGCGACATCTTTCGCAACAACGCCGGTACAAGTGAGACGATTCTGGAGTTTCGCAACGGGTGATCGCTACTGAATGACGTAGTAGCCCCACTTCTTCTGAGACCGACCGCCCACGGATTCTGTGCATCTCTGGAAATATTCTGTATACTCTTTCGCATCCGACGGGATCACCGCCACGCGATAGCTGTATTCAGCATCATCGCTTTGCTCAATACACAGAATGTCGCCTACTTGGCCAGCACTGCGCAACGCTTCAGACCGCAGCCGAAAATCGTGCTTCACCGGCCAGGTCATCATGTTCACGTGAATAGTCGCATCATTCAGCCTCATCACGACGCCGCGGCGATCCCACTTGCCCGGTTCCGCCTGATCCTCGACAAAACTATCACGCCATCCCCAAAACTCAGGATTGGTATTGCGCGCCTTCAGTGGGATGAAGACCTCTGGTGATCTTCTGGGTGCACCAGGCGTCGCCTGGCCGACGCCAGCATCGGTTCGCATCAATGTCATGACAAAGCCAATTCGTCCACTTTGCTGCGGGATGCTTGAGCCAGAATGATCTGATCTTGCCGCAGGTTTTGACCTGACGGGTCTAGGAGGGCGACGTCGAGTAAGCCCGCGTCCGAACAATTTTGATGAACGGTTTGATTTGTCAGCAGCAGAATCAACGTCGCTGTCTGGAACTGGGACATCGCCTTCTGTTCGGGTCTGCTGCTCCGGGACAACATAGCCATTGTCCACCAGCGCTTGCAAAAAGGCTGTATCAAGGCGATATGCGGTGTTGTGTTCTGTCTCGCACCAGCGATTTAGCGCCGCTTCGATTTGCTCCAGTAGCTGCAAATCATCAGGGGATCGCAGGTCAAGCACCTGAACAGTTGCCGCCTCGTCGTTTGCGTAGAGTCCACCCTGCGTTAGGTTGCCGGAGCCTACCAAAAGCAGCGCTTTGTCTTCGCCCTTGAATAAGTAGAGTTTGGGATGGAACGTGACGTAAGCATCACTGCTGTGAACGATCCAGATTTCGCCCTGCCCGCCAACTGCCGCCAATAAGTCAGACAAACCTTCGATAGACGTGCCATTCTGGTCAATACCAACTACGAGGCGGACACGACCTTGTCTGCTCACAAAGTCACGCAGATCGCTGGCGATGTGTTGAACGCCGGATCGTTTCACGAATGCAATGGCTGCATCCAAACGAACAAATGTGCCGAAATCACCGCGGAGAGCAAGCTGAAGCGTGTCTCCAATCGTTCTTCCTGACCAGGGTTGCAGGATCAGTTCCATGTGGTGTTTCTCCTTGGTATCCGCGCCAGCCCCTCGGTGATCAGCACGCGCATGCGGGCGGTGATGTGCGTGCGCGCAAAAACGCCGCGCCATTGTACCACAGCCACCCGCACGGCCGGTTGAAAACGCCATCCGGTTCTACGCTGTGTGCAGCCTGTCGACCGCAGGACAGTCCGGCCCGTCATCGCTGCAACATTTTGACCTGCGGCTCCGGGCCTTCCTGACCGAGCGCGCGGTCACGCTCAACAACTTCGGGGATATGGGGGAACTGCGCTAATCCCTGGGCTGATGCGCAGCCCTCAGTGCGCCAGCTTCCCGGTCATCTGCATGTACCATTTGATGCAGCGGTGGCCGAAGTCGGGCTTGCAGAACATCATGGGGCAGCCGCCCGGAATGATGGCGATGCCGTGCTCCTCGCAGTAGCGCACGGCCTCCGGCGAGAAGCTGCCCTGCATGAAGGACTGGTGAAT
>JACSRH010000387.1 GCA_014879855.1 Caldilineaceae bacterium
ATAGACGCCGGCTGCGATCACGATCACATCGCCTTCGCCGGCTTGGTCGAGCGCGTACTGGATGGTGGCGCAGGGTGCAGCGCTGTTGATACAGGCGCCGCTATCCACGCCAGTCTGCGCCACGTAGCGGCTGGTTGCTGCCGGCGCTGCCGATACAGCAAGCACACCCCAGAGTGCGAGCAGCACGCCACCGAGCAAAAGTAGAGGTAGATAGATTTGTCGATGCATGATGGCTCCGTATCATGTGTCTGACCGCAATAGCCGTCTCTACAAATCAGCGCGTGATGGAGGGCAGATAGAGACGGTTGGTGAGTTGTTCCGGTGGCACTGGTGTGCTTATCGGCGTACTGCCCGGCGCTGGTGTATTCGTGGGCATCGGCGTTGGTGTGGATGCCGGTGGATCGACCCGGCTCCAGCTAGGGAAGGCGCTGCGCCCGTCGTTGGTTAGGGCACGGGTTTGCAGGGTTTGGCGGTTGAGAATCCAGATGTCGCTGCTGCCTGGGCTGGGGCTGTAGCTGAAAGCGATCTCCTGGCCTTCGGGCGACACGCTGACCCGATCCACCTTGGGGCCGCCGCCAAAGTTGGTGAGCTGACGAACCTGCTGGCTGGCAATATCGTAGTCGAAAATTTCACCGTTGACGCTGATCACCAAGCCGGAGCCATCAGGCAGCCAGGCGATGTGGCGATCGTGGTTCAGGCTGGCAACGTCGTCACGTAAGATGCCCTGCTCGGTCGATGCGTTGCCGCCAATCTGGTTGAGTGCGATGACGCCTTCACCACCTATCAACCGCCAATATGCCATCTGGTTGCTGGACGGCGATAGAGCCAGCGCGCTAATGAGTGCAACATCCGCCAGGGATGTCCCTACTGCCTGACCTGCCGCCGCGAATTGCCAGGGGCCGCTACCACCGTTCTCTAGAATCACACCAAGCAAAGCACTGTTATGACTCCAACTCAAATCACTGATATTGGGCTGATTGGTCTGGCCTACAAAGTCAAGTGTATTTAGATTGACCGTTTGGCCGGGAGTTACATCCACCACGGCCGGAACGATCTCGCGATAGGGGCCGCCGGATAAGTCTGACCAGATGACCACCATGTACTGTAGCTCACCTGCCCCTAGGTCGGCGACAGTGAAGTTAAACGTGAGTGTATCCAGGTTGTTGACAAAGGCGCCCTGTGCAGCGTTTGTGGCGCCCTGGATGTACAGGCTGATGACGTTGACGTTGAAGCGTCCGGAGTTGTTGCGCAAAGCGCCTTGCACCACGCCCGTCTGATATGAGCCGGGCAGACCGGTGAAGAGCGGCGGGTTACTGATGCGCCGCAGGTTACTGCCATCCGGTTTGATGCCATATATATCCTGGTTGAAAAGAGAATAAACCTGCTCGCGCTTGTCAATAAAGGCGATCTCGCTGGCGTCAGGTTTCCAGGCAATATCGCTGATATGGCCGTATTCGGTGGTTGTATAGACCGTCTGTGCCTCGGCGCCATTCGGTCGCACAGTCTTGATCGACACGGCCCCGCCCTGTGCATCAAGTCCGGCATAAGCGATCACGCCGGTTGCAGTTGTGGCTTCCAATGCTGGCGCGCCCATCGCCACCCACGTACTGATCGTTGCGATGGTCAGGGCAAGGACTAGAGATAAAAGTTTGCGTTGCATTCGATCCCTCCATGAAATATTGAACGTCCATGTCAATTATTTGGTGATCTATCGTATGCCAGGGCGATCTTGTGACGCGTGCAACGATAACCATTCTGAAATATGCACACCGAGTTCATCGAGGCGTTGGCAAACCAACGATTGACCGCTTTCCACCTCGATCAGGCGACACCGCCATTCTTCCTCCAGCCCATTTCTCCACACGCGAACCAGGAAAGACCGCTGCAATGGCGTTGAAAAGGATAGGTTGGATGGATCTTGGTTCCGTGTGGCCATATCAGGTTTCCTATAACTGCTCTCTGCTGTCTCAGGAAACCAGAAGGGTGTCTCAGAAGTGTCTCAAGGGAGGGGTGAGGGGAGCAATCTCCAGTCTCTCAATCCCCATGCTTTCTATCAAGCATCGGCGAGCAGGCCGCGGTGGGCGGGGACGTTTGTTCGGCTCTTTTGGCGCTGTTCTGGCGAGAGCGTTTCCAGGATCGCGTTGAATTCTTGCAAGGCGCGACGCATTGCCTGTTGCGCTGCTGCGTGTTCGCTGGCGGCGCGCCACACCTTGAAGCACCGGTAGTGCAGCAGGTAGGATTGGAAAACCGCGGGCGTGACCTGAGCCGCAGCCTCGTTGACAGCAGCCAGCGCCGCCTCGATCTGCCTGCAATCGAGCAAGATTTCACCCTCGATCGCGCGCATCTCGGTGGTGAGATGCGTCGCGCCGATCTGCTGGCTGGTGACAAGCGCCTGACGGATCAGTTCCAACGCCTGCGCGTGCGCGCTTTCCATCTGGCAGAGCTGTGCCTGAGAGCGCAACGCCTGCGCCTTGATATAGGCATAGTCCACACGCGCAAACGCCGCTGCCGAGCGGTCGAGCAACTCTCTGGCGCGCACCAGGTCACCGCGGTAGGCGGCATCCATCGAGAGAATGTTCCACGCTTGACCGACGCAAAGGTCGTCGCCGGCGGCTTCACCCCACGCCAGCGCACGCCGCATCTGCGCTGCGACGACGTCATCTGGGCCCACGAAAGTGATATGCATCGATGCATAGTTGACGGCGATCAGGCTTTCCAGCCGGACATCACCCAGCGCCTGCCCAATCGCCAGCGCGTGCGTAGATTGCCTCAACGCCTCACCGATCCGGCCGAGCACACAGAGCGCGTTGGCAAGATTGGTGGCGATGCGCGCTTCCAACAGACGATAGCCGCATTGTTCCGCCAACACCTGAGCAGACAGAAAACGTGCTGCTGCACCGGCAACATCCCCTTGTTCCATTGCAACCACAGCCAGCGTGACATTGGCGCGCGCTGCACCGGCGATGTCGCCGATCTGCTGAAATCGCACGAGCGCGCTCTCGGCGGCTTCGACGGCTGCCGTATAATCGTTGCGCGCCGGCAAAATGTCCGCCAGTGTGCTCCACGCCTCCGCTTGCAGCCGCACATCGCCGGTGACAGTGTCTACAGCCTGGCGCAATTTCGCCTCTGCCGCAGCCGCATCGCCGCGATGGTGGAGCATCTGCCCCCATACCGTCAGCGTTTCCACCGTGCCTGCACTGTCATTCATCCGTTGCGCAATGGTGAGACTCTCCGCAGCCAGCATCAGCGCGGAGTCAAAATCGCCGGCGTCACCCTCGGCCAACGCCTGTCGCAGCAGCGCGACCCGCTGTTGCCGCACATCAAGACCCGGTGTCTGCGCCAGCTTTGCCAGCGTTTCGCGCTGTGTATTGCGCTCGCCCAGAAAGCTGAGCAGCCGCTCCCACTGCATCAATAACTCGACGCGCACGGTGTTGATCACCGGAAGCTCATCCAGCCAGTCAACAGCTTTCGCGTAATGCGTGCGTGCCAAGCGATAGGCGCCGGTCTGCTGTGCGCCCTCGCCCGCCTTCCACTGATGGTGAAAGGCGCGCCCCGTGGCGCCTGCCTGTTCAAAGTGATGCGCCAGCAAGGTGTGGGCGTCGGGCTGAAGATGCGCCAATACCTCACCCGCCCGGCGATGAGTGTCGCGCCGCTGCGCCGGCTCGATCTGGGCGTAGACTGTTTGGCGAATCTGGTCATGCTCGAACTGATAGGCTGTGGGCGTTTCTTGCAGGAAGCGGCGCCGCACCAACGTGGCCGCCGCCAGCAGATGACGTCTTGAGTCAGGCAGGAAATGCGCCAGCGTCGCCAGGTCGAAGGGCGCGCCTAGGACCGCGGCGATGTCAAGCACCCGGCGCTCTTCCGGTGCAAGCTGTGCCAGACGCCGGCGAATCAGCGCATCCACCTGCGCCGGAATTGCCACCTCGTGATAATCAACAGTGGCAGCGTCCCAAGGCGTCTGCCAATGACCGTCGGCGGTGCGGGTCAGACTGCCCTCCTGGTAGAGTGTGCGCAGCGTCTCCAAAATGAAGAAGGGATTGCCGCGCGTCTGCGTAAAAATGCGCCGCTCGAAGACCGGTGCGGGCTGCTCAAGTTGCAGGAGGGTGCGCACCAGTTCGGCGCTCGCCTCGGCGGAGATGCCGGCCAACTCGATGCGCTGTACACTGCTGCTGCGGTCGATCTCGTGCAGCGCCAGCCAGATGGCAGCGTCGGTGCGCGCTTCTTCGGCCCGATAGCTCAGCAGCACGAGCAGCGGAGCATTGCTGACGCGTCGCGCCAGATAGATCAACAGATCAAGCGTGGCGTTGTCCGCCCATTGCAGATCGTCCACCACTAATACTGTCGGCCTCAATTCTGCCAGCGCCAACAAGAGACGCGTCAGGGCCTCCAGTGTGCGCACGCGATCTGGCTCCGGGTCAAGCAGCGGTGGCGGCGGCAGGTCGGGCAACCACTCCGCCAGCACCGGCAATACGCGCGCGGCTTGCGCCAGCCACAGCGGGTCGATCAAGACGCGCATCTGCTGCGCGCGCAGCGGTGACAGCAGTTCACTCAGCGCCTGCAGCAGTGGCTGATAGGCTTGGTTGCGCTGGATTTCTAGCCCTTTGCCTGAGCCGATGAGCAGACCGCGCCAGCGCGCATCGGCGATCACGCTCTCGATCAGACGGCTTTTGCCGACGCCCGCCTCGCCCTCGAGCAGGCAGAATTGGCCGCAGCTTTCCTGGGTCCGTTGAAGCGCACGCAGCAATAGGCTGCGTTCCGCCTCACGTCCAAGCATGGGCGCTAGATACGCCGGATCGACAAAGGAAACCGGCGTCGATGGCTGGCCGCGCAGCGCGGCAACTTGCTGTGACAACGCCGCCAGTTCGGATGAAGGGGCTACCCCAAGGGCTTCTTGCAGTGTGACAACGAACTGTTTATATTGCTGTAAACTCGCTTCGCGGCGCCCTAAGTTCAAGGCAAGCCGCAGTGACTCGGCGATCCAGGCTTCGGAGAGTGGGTCGTGCTGGCGCAGCGCATCGACCACCACCGTCGCCGTGTCCCAGTCGCCCAGCTGCTTGCATTGGGATAACAGCCGCATCAATGCAGCCGAATACGCCTGAAATAGGCGTTCACGCGCCACCAAGATCCAGTCATCGAAGTACCCGGGCAGTAGTTCACCACCTAGAAAGGCGGTCAGTTCGGCAAGGGAGGGCCATGCGGTGGAATGCTCAACGCGACAGCGTTCTAGCAGTGTGTGGAACTGATGCGCATCGCAGACAACTTCCACGCCGTCGGCAAACTGGATGGCGTCGCCCTGTGCGGCCAGTGTGATGGGCAGCCCAACCTTGCTCAGTTCGCTGTTGATGCGCCACATCTCCTGCGTCAATCGGCGCCGCGCCTGTTTCTCCGGCAAGTCGGGCCAGAGAAGACCGATGAGATGGCTGCGCGGCTGCGGTGCGGAGTGGAACGCCAGATACGCAAACAGGAGACGGCTGCGCTCCGTCGGCAACGGCGCACACGGTTGCCCCGCCACTGTAACGGTGTATTGCCCAAGCAGGCGTATAGCAATCAATGTCGCAGACATGGTTATTGAGGTCGATGTCGAGAAATGCAGCAGACTTTTCGTCATACAAGACCCTCTGCGACAAGATCTTGCCGCAGAGGGTCTTGCTAAGGACACTATCTTTGCACTTTTTCAGTTCCACCAGAGGTAGCTAATGCCGCCAGTGTGCAGATGCACCAGAGGTAGTATCGAAAAGTGCAAAGATAGTG
>JACSRH010000196.1 GCA_014879855.1 Caldilineaceae bacterium
CGTCATCGTCGCCGACCGCGAGCTGACGCACTATACGCCGATTATGCGCGGCAGCAAGTCCACCGTGACGAGCACGATCGCCCAATACGAGTTCCCGATCCTGGAGTCGATCGGCCTGCTCAAGGTGGACTTCCTTGGCCTGAGCACCCTCTCGGTAATGCGCGAGGCGGGCCGGCTGATCAAGGAGCGCCACGGTGTCGAGTACACACTGGAAAACATCCCCTACGAAGGCGAGGCCGCTAAGGAAGCCTTTACACTCCTCTCCAGCGGCGAGGTGAGCGGCGTCTTCCAGGTGGAAAGCCAGGGCATGCGCCGCGTGCTCACCGAAATGAAGCCTTCGGCCTTCGAGCACATCGTCGCCATGATCTCGCTCTACCGCCCCGGCCCGTTGGAGTACATTCCCTCCTTCATCAAGCGGATGCATGACGAAGAGCCGGTCGAGTACAAGCACCCACTGCTGGCGACGATCCTGGCGGAGACCTACGGCATCATCGTCTACCAGGAGCAGATCATCCAGTTGCTGAGCGATCTGGCTGGCTACACGCCCGGCGAAGCCGACCTTGTGCGCCGCGCCATCGGCAAGAAGAAGGCTTCGGAGATCGAGAAGCACAAGAAGATCTTTATTGCGGGCTGTGAGAAAAACGGCATTGATCCTCGCACGGCCGCAGAAATTTATGCAGATATCGAATTTTTTGCAAGGTACGGATTCAATAAGAGTCACGCCGCTGACTACGCTGTCATCACCGTGCAGACGGCCTACCTCAAGGCGCACTATCCCGTCGAATACATGGCGGCGCAGCTCCTGGTGGAGCGCGACAAGACGGAGAAGGTCGTCAACTTTGTCTCCGAGTGCAGGCGCATGGGCATCGACGTGCTGCCGCCCGACGTCAATTATTCGGGGCTGGACTTCGATATCCAGATTCGCCCGCCCGACACGCCGCAGCAAGCGCAGCGCGACCCTGGCCTTGGCTATCGCTTCCCCGTGCCCGAAGGCAGCGCGATCCGCTTTGGCATGGCCGCGGTCAAAAATGTGGGCGAAGGGCCGGTGCAGGTCATCATTACGGCGCGCAAGGAAGGCGGCCCCTTCCAGAGTCTGGAAGAATTCTGCGACCGCGTTGATCTGCGGCAGGTCAACAAGCGCGCGCTGGAATGTCTGATCAAAGTCGGTGCGTTCGACCGCTTTGGCAGACGCAGCCAATTGCTCGCTGTGCTTGATCAGATGGTTGGCGCCTCCGCTGCGGTGCACGATGCGCGCGACAGCGGCCAACTCTCGATCTTCGACCTGATGATGGGTGGAGGAAACGGGCGGCAGGCGCATGTCTCGCCGATTCGCCTGCCTGATGTGGAAGAAGTCAAAGGGCGCGAGAAACTCCAGTGGGAGAAGGAGTTGCTCGGCGTCTATTCGATCAGCCACCCGTTGCAGCAGATGAACATCGACTTCAAGCGCGTCACGACCTGCTCTTGCGCCGAACTGGACGAACGTCATGACGGCAAAGGCGTCACGCTGGCCGGCGTGATCACCAACGTGCGCACGATCAACACCAAGAAAGGCGATCAGATGGCCTTTGTGCAGATCGAGGATCTGCAAGGCGGCTGCGAAGTGGTCTTCTTCCCCAAAGCCTACGCCGACTACAAGGAGAAGCTGACGGTCGACTCGGTGGTGATGGTCAAGGGCAAGGCGCAGACGCGCGAAGGGCAGACGAGCTTGCTGGCCGACATCTTGCAGACGCACGTCGAAAGTTACGTTGGCATCGATGAAACGCCCTCCTTGCAGACGCCACTTTTTGCCAATGGCGCTGCGGCCAATGGGGCACATGGCAGTGACGCACATGGCAATGGAACGGTTGTAAATGGTGCGAATGGAATGGTGATGAACGACGCGGCCGCGCCCTACGATGTCAACGACAGCGGCGACATGATGTTCACAGGGGAAATCAGCCCATTTCAAGATGATATTCCAGATTGGGCGCAAGACAGTTCACAGCCGCCCGGCCCAGACGCACTTGTAGCCGATTCCCTTCATCGAGCCGCAGAAAACGCTGGTGAAGAAGAAGTTACAAAAGAAGTCACCAAAGCAGAAATCTCTGAAGCAGAGATGCTTGTAGCGGAAAGTAAAGCAGATGCCGTTGGCGTAAGCCACGCTGCACCGCCAGCACCGGCTATCCTCGAACCCGCTGCCGTGGCGGGCGCGCGTCCCATTGTGGAGGGTGACGGTGCACAGGGCCGTCACAAATTAGCAACAGTGGCCGCGTCGCCAACTGACGCGGCTGGCCCCACGGCTACTGCGCCGAGGGCAGATCAACCTGACCCGCGCCCGCTACGCCTTGCCAGGCGCCAGTTGCTCATCATTTTCCGTCGCAGCGGCAATCTGGAACGCGACAAATTTCGGCTCAAGGAGATTTACGACGCTGTGTGCGACCCGCGCGGGCGCGATGCTTTTGTTATCCGACTGACCGGCGCGGGCAACGCCGCGGAACTGACCTTCCCCAACGACGGCTGCACCATTAACGACAGGCTGACCACCGAGCTACAGAAGCACTTCCGCGTCGAAATTGAGGTTCTGGAATAAGCAGGCGCGCAGCAAAAAGTGACTAGCAGGGTCAGGGCAGGAAGGATGTGGGAAGAGGGATGGAAGACGCGCAAGCATACTCCAGGAGCGCAACGCATTTGGCGCGTGTGCGGCGGCTTTGTCTGGCGCTGCCAGAGACGAGTGAGCGGCTGTCGCACGGCGAGCCGACCTTTTTTGTGCACAACAAGGTCTTCGTCATGTTTGCCAACAATCATCACCACGACAGGCGCGTGGCAGTATGGCTCCCGGCGCCGCCTGGCGCACAGGAAGAGCTGCTGGCCGCCGCGCCTGATTGCTTTTTCAGGCCGCCCTATGTCGGCGTGCGCGGCTGGATCGGCATCGAGCTTGACCACATCGAGGACGCAGCGCTGGCCGCGCACATCGACCTGGCCTGGGCGTTGATCGCACCCCAGCGGCTGCGCCGCGCGCGCGGCATACAGCCGCGGTAAAAGTATAGTCCCCTCGACTTGGCGGGAATTCTGTCCGAACACCGCTCCGCGATAAAAGGTGCAGCCACGCAACGCTTCATCAAGCTAAATTGAGAAAATCGAGAAAATAAGGGGGATACAATGCGTCTTGGACTGATGGTCAACTATTCCGGTGCGAACATCACGCTGCCGATGGAGATGATCAAAGAAGCTGACCGTCTCGGCTATTATGCGGTGTGGACAGCCGAAGCCTACGGCTCCGATGCGGTGGTTCCTCTAGCCTGGATCGGCGCGCAGACGCAGCGCATCAAACTTGGCACCGCGATCCTGCAAATGCCGGCGCGCACGCCCGCCAATACGGCCATGACCGCCATGACGCTCGACCAGCTTTCCGGCGGGCGTATGTTGCTGGGTCTGGGACTATCTGGCCCGCAGGTGGTGGAAGGCTGGCACGGCGTCGCCTACGGCAAGCCGCTGGGCAAGACGCGCGAATACGTCAGCATTGTGCGCACCATCTTTGCCCGCCAAACACCGCTGGTTCATGCGGGCGAGCACTACCAGATTCCCTATCAAGGCGCCGACGCCACCGGACTGGGCAAGCCGCTCAAGAGCATTCTGCACGGACGCAGCGACCTGCCGATTTATCTGGCTGCCATTGGCCCCAAAAATGTCGAGCTTACCGCCGAGATTGCCGACGGCTGGCTGCCGATCATCTTCTCGCCGGCCCACTACGCCGAAAGCTATCAGGCGCAGGTCGAGGCGGGTTTTGCCAAGGCGGGCAAAGGCAAGAGTCTGGCCGGGTTTGACATCGCGCCTTCGGTGCCTGTGGTGCTCGGCGAAGATGTGGCCGCGTGTCGGGACAGCGTCAAACCCTTTCTGGCGCTCTACATCGGCGGCATGGGCGCGCGCGGCAGAAACTTCTACCATGACCTGGCCTGTCGCTATGGCTTCCAAGAGGCCGCGGATCGCGTGCAGGATCTCTACCTGGCGGGGCAAAAGGACGCAGCCGCCCACGCCATTCCCAACGAGCTGGTCGACGCGGTTGCGCTGTGTGGGCCTAAGGCGCACATTGCCGAAAAGCTGGAAGCCTGGCGCGCCAGCCCGATCACAACGCTCAACATGACCACGTTCGACCCAGCGGCCGTGCGCGTAATGGCCGAACTGGTGCTGGGGGCTGATGCTGGCCAGCCCGACCGCACCATTTCGATCCCGGCCCCCGCGGTTAGCCCAGCGCCCACTCCCGCCGATCTCTTTGCGCACATGGCCGAAAAAGTCGCAAGCACCGCTGGCCTGGCAGCCAAAGTCGGCGCCAGTTTTCAGTTTCATCTCACCGGCGAGCAGGGCGGCAGTTGGATTGTTGACATGAAAAACGCTGGCGAGGTGCGCGCCGGAAGCATCGACAATGCTGACTGCACCATTACCATGAACGATGCTGACTTTGTGGCCTTGGCGCAAGGAAAGCTGAATCCGATGACGGCGTTTTCGTCGGGAAAGCTCAAAATCCAGGGGAACCCAATGGTGGCAATGAAGCTGCAAACGCTCTTTTAACTTGAGAGTAACTTTGACGCTGAGACGCTGAGACGCTGAGACACTGAGACACTGAGACGCGGAGACGCAGAGGCGCGGAGATGGAGAGAAGCGCAGAGAAATGCTTGCCGAAGTTGCCTGTGCTTCCTCTGCGAACCGCTGCCACCCTGCGCCTCCGCGTCGGATTTGCCCCTTTTCAAACAGCTCTTAGCGTTGGTGCGCCCACATTGTGAACGACCACATCGTGATGGCAAACGCCACAAAGTGCATGACAATCAGCACCAGGACCGCGGACAGCGTCGGTGTGCCCATGATGGATGAGGCCGGATCCACGATCATCATAATGTCGGGAATCAGCCCCACGATCAGCGCCACAATCGCCACGATGGTAAAGACGCGCACAGGATTGCTGGTAAAAGCGTTGATTACGGCATAGACGATGGTGGCAATCACCAAAAATCCCGTTGTAAAGAGGATGGTTGGCAGCGGCGACGCCAGCGGCTGAAAGTCGGGCAATGGTTGGGCAATCATCCTTCCAACCCAGT
This sequence comes from Caldilineaceae bacterium, assembly GCA_014879855.1. Classification (GTDB taxonomy): domain Bacteria; phylum Chloroflexota; class Anaerolineae; order Caldilineales; family Caldilineaceae; genus Caldilinea. The sequence goes on from JACSRH010000196.1 coordinate 5,070, forward strand.
ACACGACCAGGTTGGCGAGCACCGAGCCAACAATGGCGACGATGCCGGCCATGATCACGCGCGACAGCGGCAGTTTTCCTGGCATGACGGCGTTTACAGATGTATTTGCAGGTGTATTCGACATGTTTCTTCTCCTTTTTTGGCTTTCGCGCCGCGGAATAAAGTGGGTGTGCAGTCAATCTTAACACTGGTTACAGTCGTGAGGTCATTTTAACCAGGTGTTGGCGCTAAATTGTCTATACATCAGGATTCCATTCCACCCATCATCTATGTAGGGTATGGTCAGCTGGCATACAAACTCATGCTCTGTCCAGGCAAATGCGCGGCGGCCAGCATGGCTTCAATCATCGCGAGGGTGCGCAGGGCGGAGGCAGGTGTGTTACGACGCGCCGCGCCGTGGCGGATTGCGGCGGCGAAGGCGGCCAACTTGCGCTGGACGCTGTGCAACGTGCCACACTCGATGCGTTCGATCGCGGCGCCGTGGCGGACAATCTCGACCAGGCCGCGATCAACGCGCAGGCTGCCTTGCGCGCCGACAACCGTTAACGGTGTTCCCCAGGGCGTCTCCACGCCTAGCTCACCAGCAGCGACGCAGTGACGCCGCCAGCAAAGCTCAGCACCGCGGCGAGCGTGTCAGCCCGCGGCAAGTCTGGCGCGATCAGTCGACCGGGCGACCGATCGCGCCGTCGGCAATGAGGTGGGCCGCCCGTTCGAACGCTTCTTCATAAAAGTCCGCCTGGATGGGGGACAGGCGGCATGATTTTGAATGGGTTTGATGGCTTGTGCCATGTTACAATTGCCTTTCGTTCTGGATGCCACAACGGGTGCAGAGCACTATTGGCTTACCTGAGACAAACACTTGAAAACAGGTTTGAAAGATCATGCAGCGTTTGTTACGTCAAATCCCCTGGCTGAACCCTTCCAGCACGAGTCAGATTGTGCCACCGGAGCTTCAGCCTCGCTTTCATCATCTATACTGGGACACCGCCTGGTTTGGGCTGGTGGCCGGCACAACGTTGGCATTTCTGAGCGTCTATGCTGCGCGTCTCGGCGCCAATGCTTTTCAAATTGGTATGTTAACGGCAGGCCCGGCATTGATCAACCTGTTCTTCACCTTGCCAGCAGGACGTTGGCTGCAAGCGCGCCCGATCGGACAATCCGTTTTCCGGGCGGCGTTGGCCACGCGCGGCATCTATCTGATCTATGCGTTGCTGCCGTTGTTGTTGCCGCCCGGCGCGCAGGTGCAGGTGCTAATCTGGGCGACGCTCCTGCTGACGATTCCAGGCGTGGCGCTGGTGATCGGCTTCAACGCGCTTTTTGCCGCGTCCGTGCCGCTGGAGTGGCGCGCCTATGTAGCGGGCCGGCGCAACGCCATGCTCTCGGTCGTCTATATTGTCACATCGCTTGTCGCTGGCTATATCCTGCAGAACACGCCGCTGGAAGTCGGCTACACATTGATTTTCGGCATCGGCCTGGTCGGCGCGGTGATGAGCACCTATCACATCAGCCGTCTGCGCGATGTGAGCGAATTTCCCGGCAATGAACCGCAGCGCATCCGCCAGATCATCGGTGACACCGCGCAGCCAGGCGGCGTGCGCGCGGGGCCGGGCGTTGGGCAGCGCGTCAGCATTGCGCCACGCGTCTTCACGCGTGGCCGCAATTTATTGCGCACCGACGTGGTGCAAGGACATTACGGCTGGGTGCTTTTTGCGCTCTTTGGATTTCATCTTGCGCAGTTTATGCCGGTGGCGCTCTTTCCCCTGCGCTGGGTTGACCAGCTCGGCTTTCAGGATATGGATATTGCGATCGGCACGGCTGTCTTTCATGCCAGCGTCTTAGTTGGGTCGCTCCAGCTTGACCGGCTGACGCGCCGGCATGGCAACCACAGGCTGGCCGTGATCGGCGTCGCATTGTTGAGCACCTACCCGCTGTTTACGGCATTCATGCCCAACCTCTTCTTTTACGCCCTCACGTCGCTGCTGGGTGGCCTGGCGTGGGGGTTGGTCGGCGGCGCGTTGCCCAATTATCTGCTGGAGAAGGTGCCGCCCAATGATCGCCCGGCCTATCTTGCCTGGTATAATCTTGCTCTTAATGCGGCCATCTTTCTTGGTGCGTTGCTCGGCCCACTCATGGCGAACTGGTTCAATTTGCAGATGGCCCTGGTGTTGGCGTTTGCATTCCGGCTCGCAAGCGCCATTGTTATGTGGTTTGTCGAGCGGATCAAACCGGCCGATGTCGCCACCGCGCCGTGATGGTGGCTGCTTGCGGGCGAACTGATAATTTTTGCTGCTTAACATATCTGGTGTAGCTATGAAAAATGCAAATTTACTGTTGTTGATCGCGGTGCTGCTTCCGCCCAGTGCGCTTGACATCCTGGGAGAAGTGATCGACGAACGCACCTACCTGACGCCATACGGGGAGGCCGGCCCGCTGGCGCTGCGCAAGTTGAGCAGTGAACTGGCAGTCTGGGTGCAGCCCTACACCGGCCTGCCCACGCGCACCGACCCGCGCGCCACCATTTTTGCCGCGCGCCAGCTTGGCGTAGAGCGCATCTTCAACTGGGACATGGGCATCGCCATCAACCCGGTTCTGCAACGTGGGCAGCCGGTCATTATCGACGACTATATCGGTTGGACCAACCACCAGTCTGACACGTTTTTCTCCGACGCGCACACGGGGCTCGACATCAACTATGGCAGCGTGCGCTCGCCGTTCTGTCCGGAGATGGGCGCAGCGGTTCAGCAGCTTCTGCCTGGTTTGCCAGAAGCCGTCGCGGTCGGCGTCGACTTTCTGCGTCGCGAGACGCGCGCCGAAGCCCGCATGTTCCGCGGTTGGGGCGCCGATGTGCTCTCCTACAATCTGGCGCCAGAAGTGTCGCTGGCGCAGGAAATGAGGATGTGCTACGCGGGTCTGGTCACGATCAGTGGCTATGCGACCGACCGCGCCCAGCCGGCGCCGATGGGCGAAGTGCGCGCCAGCCTCAGCACCACCGTGCAGATGTTGCCGGCCTTTGTCGAAATTGTCAGCCGGACGCACTACTGCGGCTGTGGTGAGTGAGGCCTCTTCATGCCCCTCAGCACTGACTGGTTGTTTAGTTACAGGATACCCTGCGGGCAATGCGCTACAATCGGTGGATGACTGTTGCTGTGCAGAAATGCTGGAAGATGTTTTGACGGTAAATTCGCCTTTAGGATCTGACAGGTGGAGCTCTTGTGCGCCTGTCATTTTTGCCACTCCACCAGGAAATTATCACGATGACCAACGCAACTATCCATGGTTTTGAATTACTCCGCGACGAAGACATTGTCGAACTCAAGACGCGCGCCAGGTTCTACCGGCACGTCAAAACCGGCGCCGAAGTGCTTTCGTTGGAAAATGACGACGAGAACAAAGTTTTTGGCGTCAACTTTCGCACACCGCCAGCCGACTCGACAGGCATTGCCCACATTCTGGAGCACTCTGTGTTAGGCGGCTCGCAGAAATATCCCCTCAAAGAGCCATTTGTCCAGCTCCTCAAAGGGTCGCTGCACACCTTCCTCAACGCGTTCACCTCGCCGGACAAGACGACCTATCCGGTGGCAAGCACCAATTTGCAGGACTTCTACAACCTGATCGATGTCTACCTGGATGCGGTCTTTCATCCGCTCATTACGCCGCACCATCTGGACCAGGAAGGCTGGCACTACGAGCTGGAAAGCCCCGACGCGCCGCTGGTCTATCGTGGCATCGTGTTCAACGAGATGAAAGGCGTCTACTCTTCGCCAGACGCCATCCTGGGGCGCGCTGCCAACCAGGGGCTTTTCCCGGACAATGCCTATGGGCTTGATTCAGGAGGCGATCCGCGCGTCATCCCGCAGTTGACGTACACACAGTTCAAAGCATTTCATACGAACTACTATCATCCCTCCAATGCGCAGATTTTTTTCTATGGTGACGACGAGCCGGCCCGTCGTTTGGAGATCCTTGACGCAGTTCTGAGCGAGTTTGAGGCAAACCCCGTCGACAACCTGACGCCGGTGCACGCTCCTTTTCCACAGCCGCGACAACTGCGCGTCACCTTTGGCGCGGATGGCGAGTCAGACCTGGCGCGCAAGAGCATGGTCGACGTCAACTGGGCGCTGCCCGAAGTCACCGATCCTTCGCTGCGCATGGCGTTGAGCGTATTGTCCTATGCGGTCATCGGTGCGCAGTCCTCGCCGCTGCGCAAGGCGCTGGTCGATTCGGGGCTGGGCGAGGATGTCATGGGCGGGCTGAGCGGCTACGCGCGCCAACCAACCTTCAGCGTCACAATGAAGGGCATTGCCAGCGCCGACGCCGAACGCATCGAGGCGCTCATCCTGGAGACGCTGGAAACGCTGGCGACCGAGGGCATCGAAACCGACATGATCGAAGCTGCGCTGAACTCAATTGAGTTCAGCCTGCGCGAAAATAACACCGGCTCCTTCCCGCGCGGGTTGAGCCTTTTTATGCGCGCGTTGCAAAACTGGAACTATGGCCGCGACCCGCTCCAGCCGCTGCGCTACGAAACACCGCTGGCCGTTGTCAAACGCCGCGTCGCCGCGGATCCCAGCTTGTTGGGGCAGTTGATCCGCGTCTATCTGCTGGACAATCCACACCGTCTTACTGTGGTGGCCGAGCCTGACCCGGCGCATAACCAGCAATTGGCGGACGAGGAGCGCCAGAAACTCGACGCGGCCAAATCGGCCATGTCACCGGCGGAGATTCAGCACATTATCGAAAATACGCGCGAACTCAAGGCGCGGCAACAACGTCCAGACGCAGCCGAAGATCTGGCGCGGCTGCCGTCGCTGCAGCTCAGCGATCTCGACCGCACCAACAAGACGATCCCCATTGCGGTCAGCGAGCTGGCCGGCGGCAGGTTGCTCTATCACGATCTTTATACAAACGGTATTCTCTACATAAATTTGGGCTTCGATCTGACCGCCGCGCCCCAGGAGTTGCTGCCTTACGCGCCGTTCTTTGGCCGCGCGCTGCTGGAGATGGGCACTGCGCACGAGGATTATGTCAAATTTTCACAGCGCATCGACCGCAAAACAGGCGGCGTCTGGAGCTCGACCTATCTTTCCGAGGTGCGCGGGCAGGAGACGCCGGCGGCGCGTTTCTTTGTCTCCGCCAAGGCCACCGTCGCCCAGGCGCCGGAGTTGTTCGACATCCTGCGCGATATGCTGTTGACAGTCAGACTTGATGACCGCGAGCGCTTCCGCCAGATCGTCCTCAAGAGCAAAGCGCGACGCGAGTCCAGCCTCATTCCATCAGGCCATGCCTATGTGCGCGACCGGCTGCGCGCCGGGCTGAGCACGGCAGGCTGGGCGGATGAGCAGATGGATGGCATTGAAGGGCTTTTCTTTGTGCGCCGCCTGGCGGAAATGGTGGAGCAGGATTGGCCGGCCGTGTTCGAAAAGCTGGATGCGGTGCGACAGGCCCTGATCGGACGCACGGGCATGGTCGCCAACGTCACGCTAGACGCTGCCAACTGGGAGGCCGTTGCGCCGCAGCTTGCCGCGTTTGTGGAGGAGCTACCGGAGAATAGAGCCGAGCGCACGCCCTGGCAGCCGGACTTGTCCAGCACCGACGAGGGTCTGGCGATTCCGGCGCAAGTCAATTATGTGGGCAAAGGCGCCAACTTGTATTCCCTTGGCTACACCTATCATGGCTCGATCCATGTCATCAACAATTTCGTGCGCACAAACTGGCTATGGGACAAGGTGCGCGCGGAGGGCGGCGCATATGGCGCGTTCGCCAACTTTGGCAAACAATCCGGCGTCTATAGCTTCCTCTCCTACCGCGACCCAAATCTGGCCAATACACTCAAGGTTTACGACCAGACTGCCGAGTTGCTGCGCACGGTGGACTTGAGCGACGACGAACTGACCAAGAACATCATCGGCGCCATTAGTGACGTGGATGGCTATCAATTGCCCGACGCCAAGGGCTACACATCCATGGTGCGACATCTGATCGGCGAGACAGATGAAAGCCGCCAACAGATGCGCGACCAGATTCTTGCCACGACCGTGGATGATTTCCACAACTTTGGCGAAGTGCTGGCGGCCATGAACGAGCAGGCGCGCGTGGTGGTGATGGGGTCGAGCGATGCGCTATCCGCGGCCAACGAGGCTGGACATCAGTTGAAGATCACGAGGGTGATGTAAATGCAGGGTGGGAAAATGACAGCCCCATTGAAAAGAGACTGTCATGAATGTTGAAGTATTTGCGCCAAACGCTAAACGATCGTCTCCAGCTGCAGCGGTGTTCCATCCAACTGGCGCCAGGTGCGATTGAAGTACAGCAATGGACTGCGTTCTTCGGTCGCACCGGCCGCCATTACTTCACCGACAAAAATGGTGTGATCGCCACCGTCATAAGCATGGCGCAGACGGCAGTCCAGCCAGCCAAGCACATCGGGCAAAATCGGCGCGCCGGTGATGCCACGCTGGAGTTCAATGCCGGCAAAGCGATCGGCGAGTTCTGGCATCATACCGGCAAAGCGCATCCCCCACTCCAGATGATCCGTCCCGAGGATGTTGACTGCAAAGACGCCGCTCTGCTCAATCGCCTGGTGCGTATAAAGTTTGCGCGCAACGCAAATCAGAATCTGTGGAGGGGCCAGGCTGACGCTGGTCAGTGAACTTGCCGTGATGCCGACCGGGCGACCGTCCATCTGCGTCGTCACCACCGTCACACCGGAAGTCCAATGCGCCAGTGCATCTTTGAACGATTGAACATCCATACCCATCGAGGGTTCTCCTCACTGATGTTTTCAAAAGATATTTGATATGTGCTACGCAATTAGCAGCGAAGCGTATCCACGATCACGCAGCCTAATTTACGGATTGCTTGTCATTCGTTTCGCTGCGCATCGCTTTCCAATCATTGTAAGCGTGGAGATGATGGTAGGAATGTAAGGACAACTCCGCAGCGTTTTGGCTTGCGGCGCTCGGCAGGTTGACAACCTGCGAATCTGGATCGACAATGGGCGCCACCCTTGTGAATAAATGCACAGGCAAACCGTCTTCATCTGAATGGATAATTTTTCAATGAACCTGCACTTCCACCGCTTTCGTTTGATCCCTGTCTTCTTCTTTCTGCTTGCAATAACATTGCTGACTGGCGCCTGTCGTAATGAAGCAGCCGAAGCGTTTCCGACCAGCACGCCCATCGTAGTCTACACACCCTGGGCGAACCAGGGCGCCACTGTTCTGCCCATCAGCGGCCAGACTGACGCGCAGGCGACGACAACGATCGAGCCGCCCGCGCCCGTCGAACCAACTGCACCGGTTGAACCGTCTCCCACTGAACTGCCCACTGCGACAATGACGCCGGCCGCCGCGGCCAGCCCAACGGAAACGCCAGCCCCCACGCTCGAGCCAACGGCCACACCTGAGATCGCGGTTACGGCTGAGCCGACGCTTCCCACTGCCCCGACCACATCACCCAGCGAAGACGCCGCAGAAACAGGCGCCGCGCCCTCAGCCTCAACCGGTGAAGACCTGCTGCCCGCGGCAGTCGCTGATCTGCTGAAAACCGCTGACGCGGCCAACGGCGAACAACTGACAGTAGCAAATGGCTGCATCGCCTGTCATTCGCTGCAAGAAGGCGTGGTGATGGTCGGTCCATCCTGGCACAATATCGGCGCCGTGGCCGCGACGCGAGTGGCGGGCGAGTCCGCCGCCGCATACCTCTATCAAAGCATTACTGAGCCAAACGCGCATGTGGTGGAAGGCTTTCTGCCCAATCTGATGCCAGCGACCTACCAGGATACCTTGGCGCCCGGGCAAATTGCCGACATCATTGCCTATCTCCTGAGCCTCGGCGCAGAGTGAACTGCCGATTGGGTGGTGGAAGAAGTGATTCCCCTCTCAATCTTTATTTGGGGCGCCGTCCTCAGCTTTGGTAGAATCATTGCACCATACGATTTTCTTGCAACCGGCGGTGAATGCGCCACCACAGGAGACTACCACGCCATGAAAGCGATGTTGTATCTTTTCGACAAAGAAGCGCCTGTTGCGATTCTGGACGAAGTCCAGCTTGTCACGCTCAACGATAATCATAAAGCCAGCCCACTACAGATCAACTTTAAGACGGCTAAGTTCAACGCTGGCAAAACCATGGTAGAAATGCATCGTCATGAAAAGATGCAGATCCGCCTGGAAGACGGACGCAGCGCCGATGTATTGTTGCAGCATTCCAGCCTGGATATGCAGGGCAACAGCGTTGGCGTGTTGCGCGTGCTTGGCGCCTTTGCCGAAGTTATCCCTGTCTAGTGCTGGCTCCGCTGCTGCGCAGTGGGAACTGAAGCGCCGGTTTCTGACGTTTGTCACAACGACCAGCCAGCCTGTGCAGGCTGGCTGCTTTGTTTCAAGCAGCGTTCATTTGCGAAACCGTAAAACTATGCAATCGTCATTATCCATACCTGAAGAGACTCATCCTGTTTCACCGCCACCAACGCCGCGCGCACGCAAACCGTATTCACGTTTCTGGGTTGGCTTTGTCATTGGTTTTGGCATCCTCCTGCTTGCCAGTTGCAGCGGCATTGGGATTGCACTTGGCCTGAATCAAGTAAGCCTGGCCGAGTTGCAGGGCAATGGCGTCGTGTGGACGCCGCCGCCGTACACGCCGGCGCCAACGCTGCAGCCAGAGGCCGACGTCGCTGTGGCGACCGGTGGGGCTTCGGCGCGCTTTGGCGGCGCGCAGCGCGTACGCAACCTCACCAATAGTCGCGTTAATGTGCGCGCGACGCCAGGTTATCTCAGCAAGCAGGCGAGCGATGTGATCGGCGTGCTGGAGCCAGGCGCGACCGTCACGATCCTGGGCGAGAATCAGGTCGCCGACAATCTGGCGTGGTGGCGCGTCCAGGCGACACTGGCGGATGGGCGCACGGTTGAGGGCTGGGTGGCGGAGGCCACTGCGTCCGGCGTTCAGATCCTGGGCGAATAAAGTGCCATGAGCAGCGAAGTAAGCGGCGCCAGCAGTGCGACCTTTATCCCGCGTCCCGCGCAGGAGCGCATCCTGGCGTACACCGGCGGGCCGATGGGCATCAGCGCGGTTCCCGGCAGCGGCAAGACTTTTACGTTAAGTTTGCTGGCCGCGCGGCTGGTGGAACGGCTGGCAACGGAGGGTCGTCTCGACGACCGTGAGGTATTGGTCGTTACCTTTACGAACAGCGCGGTCGCCAATTTTCGAGCGCGCATCAGCCAGTTTCTGCGTCAGGAGCGGGGGTTGCTGCCCGGCGTGGGGTATCGCGTGCGCACACTGCACGGGCTGGCGCACGACATTGTGCGTGAACGCCCAGGGCTGGTTGGACTCAGCGAGGATTTCGAGATCATCGACGACCGCACCGCAAATGAGATCAAGCGCGATGCCGTGGTTGGTTATCTGCGCACCCATCCCGACACATTTGCGCCGTACATCAAACCTGAACTCCTGCAAAATCCGCGGCGCATCGAAAGAGCGCTGCAAGAAGACGCCATCGATCTGGCCAATGTCGTGATCCGCGTCGCCAAGGAGCTTCCCGCCAGCGCCGGCGAGCTGCGCGCCACCCTGGATCGCCAGTCGGGTCTGTTTCCGCTGCTTGACTTTGGCCTGTATATCTACGCTGTCTACGAACGTAGCCTGCAGGTGCGCGGCGCGGTTGATTTCGACGATTTGATCATGCTGGCGTTGCAGGCATTGCGCGCCGACGAAGGTTATCTGCAACGCTTGCAGCAGCGTTGGCCCTATATCCTTGAGGACGAGGCGCAGGATTCGAGTCTGGCGCAGGAAAAAATGCTGCGCCTGCTCACCGCGGCGCATGGCAATTGGGTGCGCGTGGGCGACCCCAACCAGGCAATCAACACCACATTTACAAGCGCAGACACACGCTTCTTACAAAAATTTTTGCGAGAGCACCCAGAGCAGGCGCGTGCCCTGCCAAACTCTGGACGCAGTGCGCTGCCGATCATTGAAGTGGCCAACGCGCTGATTGCGTGGTCGCGCACAGTGCATCCAACGCTGAACGAGGCGCTGAACGAGACGCTGGCGCTGACGTTGCCCCTGATCGAACCGACGCCGCCGGGCGATCCGCAGCCAAATCCGCCGGCGGGCAAGCCGCCCGTCTATTTTTTCGAGAAAGCCGCCACGCCGGAAGAAGAACTCGACGTGATCGTGCAGAGCGCCAAGCGCTGGGTGGCTGAAAACGCGGACAAGACTGTAGCAATTCTGGCGCCGGACAACCGCCGCGGCGACATCATCGTGGCCGCGCTCAAATCGGCGGACATCGCCATCGACGACAACCTTTTGCGCACGAACACAGGGACGCGGGCCACAGCGAAAATTCTCGCCATCGTCACCGGCTACATCGCGGACCCTCAATCAGCGGTTATGCTGCGCCGGCTATGGGAGGATGTCTGGTACCCCCATTGGGCGGCGCGGCGCCAGCAACTGGAGCAGGAAGGGCCAAAGCCCTCCCCGGAAGCATTGCCGGAGCCGGTGCGCATCTTTGGCCAGGCGCTGAGCAAATTGCATGAGCCAGAGAGCTTTGTCTTTCCAGAACGCCGCGATTTTCTCGATAGCCTGGAATGGCTGGATGGCATGGAGCGTTTTCATCAGTTGCTGCAGGAGTTTCGCAGCGACCTGCAACGCTGGAGCCGCACCGTAGTATTGCCAGTTGATGAGCTGCTTTTAACCATCGGCAATGATCTCTTCTTCGAGCCGGCCGACCTGGCGCTGACGCACCGGCTGGCCGTGCTGCTGGCTAAGCTCGCGGCCGAGAACCCAACCTGGCGGCTGCCCGACCTGGCCGGCGAACTGGAGAACATCGCCCAGAACAAGCGCCGTTTGCTGGGGTTTACGGAGGACAGCCAGGGCTACAGCGCCAGACCAGGCGTGGTGACGGTGGCGACGATGCACGCGGCCAAAGGGCTGGAGTGGGATCGCGTCTATCTGACCGCGGTCAACACCTTTAGCTTTCCCAGCGGCTCGCCCGACGAACAATATCGCAGCGAGCGCTGGTATGTGCGCGACCAGCTCAACCTGACGGCGGAGGCGCAGGCGCAGCTTCGCCAATTGCACATGGGGACGCTCGACGAGTACACACCGGGCCGCGCCAGCGAACAGGCGCGCCTCGACCTGGCGGGGGAGCGGCTGCGGCTATTCTACGTGGGCGTCACGCGTGCGCGACGCGAGCTGATTGTGACGTATAATACGGGGCGCCGGCCGGACAACGATCCGTTGGCGCCGGCGCTGGCGTTTGAGGCGCTGGCAGAATTTGTAAAGTCGCGCCCTGCATGAACGCTGTATGAGGGATTTGCTCAAACGGCTCACCCGCATGGTGATTGGTTATGGCGCGGTGCAATGGGCCGGGCCGTTTCTGTCATTGATCTTTACGCCGATCATCACGCGCGCGCTTACCCCGGCTGATTACGGCGTGGCCGACTATCTGTTGACGATGGTGTCAGCGCTGTCCACGCTGGCATTGATCGCGTTGCCCCAGGCTTTACTGACCCATTTCAATGATCAACCTGAAACATTAGCATGGCAGCGTGCTGTCGTCGGCAGCGCCTATACCATTGCTGCCACGTCTGGGCTAATCTTTGGCGTCCTTTTGTTTCTGTTTGCGCCGACGCTGACGCTTTATCTGCCCATTCTCGGCCCGTACACTGATTTGGTGCGGCTGATTGCCATCACATTCGTCTTTGGCCTGACCGGAAGCATCCTGACGACGGCTTCTCAAGCCGCGCTCAGGGTGCGTTGGGGCATGGTTTACAGCTTGGCGTCGATTGTGGGGACAGTCGCCGGCAATATATTCTTTATCGTTGTGCTGCGGCTAGGCGTCACCGGCATGATCCTGACGCCAATCGTGACCGGTGTTGCAGTGTGGGTGGCTGGGATGATGCTGGCTCGTGGCCTGATCGGACGCCCTTCGCCAGCTGTTGCGTCAATTCTACTGCGGTCGGGGTTGGTGCTGCTGCCGACCATGATGGCGGCCTGGGTGCTTCAAGTGAGCGATCGTCTATTTCTTGGGCAGTACGTCACCGAAACCCAGCTTGGCTACTATGCCATTGCCAACCGTATGGCGAGTCTGGTTGGCGTGGCCATGACGCCGATTTATGCGGCATGGCAGCCTTTGGCGCTGGCGGTGCAAAATCAAGCCGGTGCGATGGAGCGCTACGTTGCTATGTCGCGCTATTTGATCGCCACTGTGCTGATGGTGGGATTGGCGATTGGCCTTTATGCAACTGAAATTTTGATGGTTCTGACAAGACCGGCCTATCTGCCAGCCGCTCCTTATGTTGGATTTCTGGCATATATTTATGTTTTTAGCGGATTTGGCGCTGTGTTCACCATAGGCGCGATGATGGGTAAAAAACTAGGAGCGATCAGTGTTGCAGTCGTGGTTGGCGCCGTTACGAATATTGCTCTCAATCTTCTGTTGATACCTCGCTTTGGAATTTGGGGGGCCACAACTGCAACGGTGATTGGTTATGCCGTGCCTCAAGTGGTCCTTTTTGGTTGGCTCGCAAGACATTACCCCATTCCCTATCCAATAGGGCGATTAATGGCCGGATTGGGCATTCAATTTATACTGCAAATGGGCGGATTGCTTGTTCCAGCAATTTTTTTCCCAATACGGATCTTGATAAAGTTGGGGATTCTGGCAATTCTTCCTCTTTCTTTTGTTATACTGAATATAATTACACAAAATGAAATTGTCACAGCGTCTCGCTTCACTCGAAAGCAGCTTCGTCTAGGGTGGACCAAAATCAGTTATTTGGGAAGAGATTCATGAAAGCAGCTATCCTCAGTCAAATAAAACAATTCATCCAGAGAACTGGATATGAAGTTGTAAGGGTTAAAAAACAACGGGAAAATTTTTCGACTTTAGATTTTGATCAAGAGTTTATCTTGCTCTATGCCCAGATTGAGCGATACACCATGACTTCCAAAGAGCGGGTATATGCACTATACGAAGCAATAAAGTATATCATCTCAAACAACATTCCTGGAGACATTGTAGAATGTGGAGTCTGGCGTGGTGGAAGTATGATGACAACAGCTCACACGTTACTGGCACGCGGCGATAATAAGAGACTATTGTATCTTTTCGATACTTTTGAAGGTATGCCGCCCCCTTCTGAACAGGATAGATTATATACAGGACAAACTGCTGCGAGTTTACTAGCAGACTCGGAACGATCTCTTGAAGACGTTGTTTGGGCTTATTCACCACTCGATCAGGTACAAGAAAACCTTCATTCAACAGGATACCCACAAGAACGAATCGTATTTATAAAAGGGAAAGTGGAAGATACGCTTCCAGACAAGGCGCCTCAACAAATAGCCCTATTAAGACTGGATACTGACTGGTATGGTTCAACCTATCACGAACTTTCCACTCTCTACCCAAGATTGGTGCATGGTGGTGTCCTGATTATTGATGATTACGGTTGGTGGCAAGGTGCTAGACAGGCCGTTGATCAATATTTCTCAGAACAATATGAGAAACCGCTCCTGTGTCGCATTGATGATACAGGGAGGATATGTGTGAAGACATCCATTTAATATCTCAGCTTACCGAGGGCCTATGACTGCTCCACTGTCACAGAATATCGCTGAAAATATCCAAAATGATAAGTATCTCCAAGAGCGCACTGCGCCTAGACCTGGGGATCTTGGTTTCTATTTGCATCTCTCAGATCTCAAACTTGCCCTGGACTCCATAGCTACTGACCGTAGAATTCTGGTGCTTGATTATGGGAGTGGGGGCTCCCCGTATCGACATCTGTTCGCTAATGCAGAGTATCGCCGCGCTGATTTTCGTGAATTCAAAGATATTGACTATATCATCAACGAATCGGGAGGAGTGGAAGAGAGTCCGAATACGTTTGATTTGATACTCTCCACACAAGTTGTAGAACATGTTGAGAATCCACACCTTTATTTTGCGGAGTGCAGGCGCCTTCTAAAGCCGGGAGGCAAACTAGTATTGACCACACATGGTTCTTTTGAAGATCATGGTTGTCCTTATGATTATCAGCGATGGACAGTTTATGGCCTACATCGAGATTTGGAGAAAGCTGGATTTGAGATCGAATCCTCATCTAAATTAACTACAGGTCCACGTGCGGTGCTGTTTTTTATTGAGCGTGGCTGGTTGCGCACTCCGAAGTTTTCAATTTTGGGAAGCTTATTTCTAGTTATTAGAAGCATATTAAAGCTAGTACGACCCTTTTATCATCGATTATGTGACCGCGAGCTGAGTCAGTATCGTGTTGTCAGCAGCAACCTCGATGATCACGCTCTATATATTGCAGTCTTTGTAGTTGCATGCAAACCATTTTGCTAAAGTTGTTGCAAGTAGAAACTTGATTATGCAACCACCTGTACGACTCTTACAAACAGCGATTTTCAATTCACAGTATATTGGTGGATTAGAACGTACTTTGCTCTATCTTCTAGAAGGGTTGCCAAAGGATCGATTTGATGTCACGGTTGCTCTTGTGCCCGGCATGGAAGCGAGCCCCTTTGGGGTTGCCGTGAAACAAACAGGTGTACAAGTTGTTAACATCGCCGATGTGTTAACAAAATTTGATTTCACAGGCATGTATAGCATGGTCCATACTATTTCTAATCTTCAGCCCCATATCGTCCATATTCATATGACCCATTCTGTAGCAAATCCATTTCTACCCTTCGCTGTGCGGTTAGCAAGAGTTCCTAGGCTTGTAGCCACAGAGCAAACTAATACAATTATCCAACAAAAAACTTTTGGGCGAGTAAGGAAATATTTAACAGGCCTTCTGATCGACAAAACGATAGCGGTCTCCTACGCAGTGAAGCAAGGGTTGATCGATCATTATGGACTCCCGTCAAATCGAATTGAGGTGATCGAAAACGGAATTGATGTTCGTTCTTTGCATAAACGACCCAGCGCATCGATTCTCCGCGAAGTTAGAGCATCTTTCCACATCCCAGAGGACGCTTACTTAGTTGGCACAGTGGCAGCAATGCGACATCAAAAAGGCTACGAATATTTGATTAGGGCAATTCCAATGATCTCAGCTTCGGCGCCTCGGGCTTTTTTTGTTTTTGTAGGGGATGGTCCGCTGCGTCCGGAACTTGAATTGCTTGTCGAGGAATTAAAAATCAAGGAGCGTGTTCGTTTCTTAGGGTGGAGATTCGATGCAGCGCAATTGCTTCACACACTTGATCTATTTGTGCTCCCATCACTTTATGAGGGGTTGCCACTTGCTGTTTTAGAAGCTATGGCTGTAGGGCTTCCTATTATAGCGACACGGGTCGATGGAACAGCAGAAGTCATAATTTCAGGTGAAAACGGTATCCTCGTTCCTCCTGCCGATCCACAAGCTCTTGCTGAATCAATTGTTCAGATCACCCAAAACGAGGTGTTGGTTAATTCTTTGAAAAAGCAAGCCTATAAACAAATGCTTGAAAGATATGACGTTTCAGTAATGATCTCAAAGTACTTAAGTCTATACAACGAAATAGCTATGTAAGGAATTGTTCTTGTTGCGATAAGTGACTGACTTATTCACAGTATGGAATATCTGCCTACCTCATGAAGCTACTCTTCATCGCGCCGAATTTACCATTTCGCCCCCTTGGCGGCGGCAGTGTACGAACATATTACTTCACAAAAGAATGGGCGCAACGACATCAAATCTATCTTGTCGCCCCTGTTTTTACTCCTGTGCAAGCGGCTCAAGTTTTCCAATATGAGCAGGAGTTAAACATCTATCTTTTGCCTGTCATGGTGCAACCGCTCACGGGATGGAAACATACGACTGCCTATGTCCATCGCATCCTTAAGGGGTTCCCCCCATTTTTACATTATCCGGAGTTAGTTCAGTATCTGGAAACATTGGCAGAAACGTACACCTTTGATGTGGTGTATGTTGAAGGAAGCGGGTTTGGAGGAAGCATCTATTTCAAACCTTTTCTTCTTCAATCACCACCTCCAAAATTCGTCCTAGCATTTTTGGATATACTATGGCATTGGTGGAAACGTGAGTTCTTTCACTCGCCCAGGTTGTCTTCTCTGGTGCGGTGGTTGGTCTATCGGATTTGGGAGCCTCAGTTTGTGCGTGATGCAGATTGTTGCATTTTTATGTCCCCAATCGATAAACGTATTGTTGAACAAGTTGTACAGCCTAAACAAGCGGTAATTGCGCCAGTAGGAGTGGATGCCGATCTCTTTCCCGTAACACCTGTCCCAAAGACCAAAACTATGCTATTTGTGGGAAGCTTCCGTCATCAACCGAACCTAAACGCCGCCTATTGGTTGCTACGAGACATTTATCCGCGGCTTCGCCAACGGATTCCAACGTCAAGTCTTGTACTCGTTGGGCTTACCCCACCGCCTGATCTCGTTTCATTTGCTGCTTCTGTTGGCGTACAAGTTTATGCGGATGCGCCGGATTTGTTGCCCTTTTATCAGGAAAGTCGCCTTGTCGTCGCACCCATCCAGACCGGCGGCGGTGTCCGCGTCAAGATTCTTGAAGCATGTGCAGCGTCGCGCCCGATCGTAACCACGACCATCGGCGCAGAAGGATTGCCCATTGTCCCTGATGAACACGCTTTGTTTGCAGATAGCACAGAGCAATTTGTGGAAGCAATCAGTAAAGTCATGAATGATGATCGGCTCGCACAATCAATAGCCACAAAAGGCAGGCTGCTTGTTGAAGAGCAGTTTACATGGGCCATCATTGCCCATAGAATCGAACAAACATTTACAGCGCACAATTTGACGTAATGAACCCAGCCTTTCCTATTCGCGTCCTCTATCTATCCGGCTACACCCACCCCATGCATCATCGCAAGGTGGAACTATTGGCAGATGCGGAGAATCTGGAGATCCTCAACATCAACGGCCTGGATTGTGATCGTAAGTCGGGACGCTATCCTTCCGCTGATGGGCGTCGCTCGTACGACATTATCAATCTTCCCACCGCCTACCTGCTCAATCAGGATGTGCATCGGGTTTTCTACTGGCCACCTCGGTTTCAATTGCGCAGCTTCCGACCGCATCTGATCTATTGTGAGCATGAGCAAGAAAGCCTGATGGCTCTGGAAGCCAGCATCATGCGCAGCCTGTTTTGTCCAGGCGCACCGCTAATCTTGTATTCCTGGCAGAATATTTTGCGCAAACGCAATATATTTGTGCGCATGGTTTCAGACGCAACGCTGCGCGCGGCTCAACACATTTTTTGTGCGAGTTCTGAAGGAATTGAAGTTCTTCGACAACAGGGGTATATCCACGGAGCCACGGTTGTCCAACAAATGGGAACAGATACATCCCTCTTTCATCCCATGCCAGGACATACTCTTCGTGCTCAACTTGGTTTGACTGGAATGGTCATAGGGTACATAGGCCGCCTCGCGCCGGAAAAAGGTGTGGATACGCTGTTACAAGCGGCGACAGAGATCTCCACGCCTTATCAGATATTATTGATTGGAAGTGGCTCTGAGAAACAACGCCTGCAGGCGCTAGCAGAGACCTATGGCATTGCCCAACATTGTCTGTGGCTGGATGCTCTCCCCTATGAGCAGGTGCCTCACTATCTGAACGTCCTTGATGTGCTCGTGCTTCCTTCGCGCACTACACCTAACTGGAAGGAACAATTTGGCAGGGTGCTTATCGAGGCGATGGCGTGCAAGGCGCCTGTGGTTGGTTCAGATTCCGGCGCGATCCCTGAAGTCATAGGAGATGCAGGATGCATTTTTCCGGAGGGCAATTCTCGACGATTGGCTGAAGTCCTGAAGCTTCTCTTCGAGCAACCTGAATTACGTTTACAGCTCGGAGAAGCTGGATTCAAGCGAGTTCAAGCCCATTACACAGTTGAGCGGCTTGCAGCAAAAACACTAAGCGCTTGGTTGTCCGTGGTAAAGAATGCTCCTGATGGGGTTGCGACATAGGATGAAACGCAGAATCACGCTTGTTTGTGGCTCCTGGCCGCCCATGAGATGCGGCGTTGGCGATTTCAGCTATCGTTTAGCATCAGAATTATCTATCTCAGGAAACCAGGTGTCGGTCGTCACTGACCAGCGCGCACGGCGGGAAGATCGACCTACGATAAATGTCTTTCCAGTTATCTCCCAATGGGGGCCTACTGCACTCTGGCGCGTCTTCTCTGCCATAAAAAAAACAGATCCTGATGTTGTAAATCTTCAATACCCCACGGTGCGCTACCCAAGGTTCTCCCTGGTAGATCTCCTGCCGATTGTACTGCGGCGGTTCTTACACAAACCAGTAGTGACTACCCTTCACGAATACTCCACTTTTCGGGCGCTGGGTCGATTTCGAGTTGAATCATTGGCGCGCGGAAGTACGGCTGTAATTATTCCCGACGTGCAAAACCATATGCTGCTTAGCGCTTCCTTACCGACAATAAGAGATCGCATGCACTATATTCCGCTAGGTTCAAGCATCATCCCGCCAGAGGACTCAGAGTTTGACAGAGATGCTTGGCGGCAGGCTCACGGTCTATCTCCAAACACCTTGATGCTCGTCTATTTTGGCTTCATAAGCCCCAGCAAGGGCGTCGATATCATGTTACAAGCTATCAGCCAATTGCCGGCGACGCTTCCGGTTCATCTTTGGTTGCTTGCTGATCAAGAGCCAAGTGCACCTCAATATACGGCTTATCATCTCAAAATTGCAGCGCAAATCGAGGTATTTTCTAAGCGTTATCCAATCACCTGGACAGGGTATCTACCTACGAGTTCTGTTTCAGAACATCTGTTAGCGGCGGACCTCGCCGTATTGCCTTTTACCGACGGCGCCTCGCTGCGTCGCAGTTCTTTGCTGGCCTGCATCGCGCACGGTTTGCCAGTACTTTCTACAGGAAACTACTCACCCTGTCCAGGCGTTACTGTTGTTCCTGTAGGTGACGTTACGGCATTGGCACAGGCTGCGCTAGATTTAGGTGCAAGGCCCCACACGCTGGCTTTGCTTCGTCAACAGGCCACTCAAACTGCCACTCAACTCTCGTGGCCTGCAATTGCCAAAAAGACAAGTTCATGCTTCAGCCAGTACATCAGCCACTGAATTGGTTGGCCCTCTTAACCCAGCGCGAGCGAGTTGCCTATGCGCGTCTGCATTGATGTCTCGGCCGCGGTGGGGCAGACGGCTGGCATTGCGCGCTATGTGCGTGAATTGACCCTGGCGCTCCATCGCTTGCCCGATGGCCCCCATCTGAGTCTTTTTCACAATCGTCAGCATCAGGATCACTTACCCGTCGCTCTCGGCAATCATACGCGCACGCGCATCCCGCTAGGCAACCGGCTTTGGCGGTTATGGCTGCTGAGTGGCCTGTCGCTTCCCAGGCAATGGACGCGTGACCTCTCCCAAAGCGACTTGTTCCACGCCACCGACGTCACCTTGCCCAAGCTGGCTATGCCTTCCGTGCTCACGGTGTATGATCTCACGCCCATGCTGTTTCCGCAGTTCCATGCCCGGCTAAATCGTTGGTATCAGCGCATGACCTTGCCGAAAATGCTGACACGCGCCGCCGCGGTCATCGCCATTTCACAAAAGACTAAGGACGATCTTGTGCGCTCCTTTCAGGTCGATCCGGCGCGCATCCACGTGACAATGTTGGGCGTCGACCATACACGCTTCGCCTCTCAGCCCAAAGAGGAAGCGCTGGCGCAGGTGCACGCTGCCACTGGCATCGAAGCACCCTATGTATTGGCCGTCGGCACCCTCGAACCGCGTAAAAACCTGATGGCGCTGCTGCACGCCTATGCAACACTGCCGCCATCTACACCGCCGCTGGTGTTGACCGGCAGCCAAGGATGGGGCGACCAAGTCCTGACAGCAATGGTTGAACAATTGCAACTCAAAGAGCGGGTGCGCTTTACCGGCTACGTTGCCGATGAAGTGCTGCCCGCGCTTTATGCCGCCGCCGAGCTTTTTGTCTATCCCTCCTTGTATGAAGGCTTTGGTCTGCCGGTGCTTGAAGCCATGGCGTGCGGCGTCCCGGTGATTACCAGCCAGACATCGAGCTTGCCGGAAGTCACAGGTGATGCCGCCGTGTTGGTTGATCCACGGCGCAGCGATCAGATCGCCACGGCCATTCAAACGCTGTTAGCATCGCCAGCACAATGCAGGGCGCTGCGCGAGGCTGGCCTGGCGCGAGCGCACACTTTTTCGTGGGCAAAATGTGCAGGTGAGACCCTAAATGTCTATCGGCATGTTCTGGGGGTGACACAATGACCTTTGTCCTCGACATTCGCACCGCCACCCCCCACTTTCCCGGCATCGGCCGCTATCTGGCAGGGTTG
>JACSRH010000400.1 GCA_014879855.1 Caldilineaceae bacterium
GCGCTACGGCGACCTGGAGGCGACCATCGCTGCCGGCCTCGAACAGACGTGGGCCTACGCCGATGCCAGTGGCGCCGATGAGGCGCATCTGGTGATCTTCGACCGCACGCCGGGGAAGCCATGGGCGGAGAAGATTTGGCAACGACAGGAGCGGTATCGAGGGCTGGAGATCGCAGTGTGGGGATGTTAGCGTAGCACAATGAATCGCAGGTAAACTATGCCGCAACGTGATGTATAACGGTTTGGTGGACGGCGCATACTCGCCGATTCCCAGCAAGCGAGGGGAATGATACGATGACACCCGAAGAGACCGTCGAGAGCGCATTAGCCGAAATGTTCAGAATGTCCAAAGCCCGCTTTGGTAATGCCGTCAAAGGCTACTGGTTCTGTGACGACGAGGCGTGCCCAGGGTGTGGGCGGCCCATCGATCTGGTGAAAATCAAGGGAAAGGAAGCGGTCTCACTCAATGCGTTTATTCATCGCAAGCCGGGCATCTTGATCGGCTACCTGCTGTGCAAGCGTTGCGCACGGCAGATTTTCCAGGCTGCAGAGAAGAATCCATATCAACAGACACCGCTGCATAGTACGATCGAAAAAAACCTGGTTGCGGCGTATGAACAGTATCGAAATTCGCTGCCCGCGTGAAGGAACTTCAGCGATGATTCCTCACCCGATCCCCTATCAAGGGAGCAAACGTAACCTGGCGGCGGAGATTCTGCGCTACTTCCCGCCGAAATTTGACGCGCTCTACGAACCGTTTGCCGGATCAGCGGCCATGACGATTGCAGCGGCGGTAGGCCGGCCTGACAGCCGCTACCACATCAACGACTTGAACAAGCCACTTATGAATCTGTGGCGTGCGATGATCGAGACGCCGGAGGAGATTGCCGCTCGCTATGAAATCTTGTGGCATCAACAATTGGACGATCCGCGCGGATTCTACGATCAAGTAAGGGCCGAGTTCAATCAGACAGGGCAACCTCACTTGTTTCTGTACTTGCTTGCGCGCTGCGTCAAAGGATCGGTGCGCTACAATGCGCAGGGGGAATTCAATCAAAGCCCGGACAACCGCCGACTAGGGATGAAGCCAGAAACGATGCGGATGCAAATTCTGGGGGTATCCCTCTACCTCAAACGCAAAACGTCGATCTACGCGATGGATTATCGAGACATCCTCTCCATGCCAAGCATGGACGACCTCATCTATATGGATCCACCCTATCAAGGAGTCTGTGGCAACCGCGACAGCCGTTATCTACAGAATGTGCAGTTCGATGAATTTGTCGAGGCGCTTGATGACCTGAACCGCCGCCAAATCCGCTACCTGGTGAGCTATGACGGGCGCACGGGCGAAAAGACACACGGCGAACGCCTGCCTGACGACCTCGACCTAACCCTAATCGAACTCTATGCAGGACGCTCTACGCAGGCGACGTTGCTTGGCCGTGATGACATTACCATCGAATCTTTGTATCTCTCGCCGCGACTTGCAGATGAACTGGCGCATGAACCTATCGTTTATCGCTACACGCGCGGTGAACAACTTTGCTTATTGGAAGGACGCCCCCAGTGAATCCAAGCGATCTCCCTGAGGACTTTGTGGCGCGATGCAAAGCCGTCACGGCAAAACGACCACGCACTGTCATCGACCACATCTTGGTGCATGGTTTCGTCACAACCGAGGAATTGAAAGAGAAATACGGCTACAATCATCCACCGCGAGCAGCCCGCGATGTGCGAGAGCAAGGCATCCCGCTTGAGACCTTCCGCGTGACTGGCAGCGATGGGCGAAAGATCGGGGCATACCGGTTTGGCAACCCTACGAAGGGAAGGTTTTCCAGGTTGTCTGGCAGAACAGCGTTTGCAAAGACGCTGAAATCCAAGCTCATCGAACAACATGGCCGTCGGTGTGCAATCTATCTGGAAGAATTCGATCCGCAAGCGTTGCAGATCGATCACCGCATCCCGTTTGAAGTTGCTGGCGATAGTGCAGTTGCAATGGATGACCCAAGTGGGTACATGTTACTGTGCGGGTCTGCAAACCGCGCCAAGTCTTGGTCATGCGAACACTGTGTCAATTGGCAGGAATTGAAGGATCCAGAGATGTGCCGCCGCTGTTACTGGGCATATCCAGAGGATTATGACCATGTGGCTATGCGGCAAGCGCGACGCACAGACATTTTGTGGACAGGCGACGAGATATTGGTATACGAACGGCTGAAGCAGCGAACGATGGAGTTACAGAAAGGTATTCCAGCATATATCAAGGAAATAATCGAAAAGCATGTGCAGGTGACAACATCTGGCCAAGGCGAATCTAAATGAATCAACGTACAGTTGCTCGAACTTATCGAGAGATAAGGTATGTGTTGACAGCACTGCGCACTTTGACGAGGATAAGTACATGTTCGACATGGGAAAGTGGCTAATTCGGCTGCTCAAAACCAAAGCAGTTTATGTACAATTAAAAAAGTATGTGGAAAATGAGGAGGCGCTCGCCGTTCATAAGCAAAGCATATATACGCTGCAATTCACCGATAAGGAAGAGCCAGCTATCGTTTGGGAAGGAGAAATAGTAGAAGAATTCAGGGCTTCAGCTCATAGCGACCTTAATGATGCGTTCGAACACTTTGCATCACTAATGATCGTCACCGCTGCAACATATGTAGAGAACATGTTCTCTGAGTTCTTCTATGAATTATTCGTAGTTCATCCCAAAAGAATGCATGACTACATTGTTGACGAAGACGCGAAAGCTCAAAAAGGCTACGTAAAGTTGGTCGAGATATTGGAGGAGAAAGACATAAGTGCACTCATGAGTCGATTGTCGCAGCGGGCCTCCAAACTCGCTTCTAATGGTTCAGCAAAAAAGGTTATACGGCGAATCATAGAACTGTCTAGTCGGCAAATTGATGCCTCCATTGTCGACCGTGTTCAGGAAATCATGGACAAACGTAATGAGATTGTTCATGAAGGCAAGCGACTTCAGATTGATAAGATCGATATTGATGCTACGTACGACACACTCCATGCATTATTAAAAGAGTTGGGGCTCGCATGCAAAAGCGGTGGTCTTCCATACGAAGACCCAGCACACATCATCGACTTACGACCTGAAATTACTTACGTTGACTGGGATGAATTTCAGGACTCGGACACTTAACTTCTGGAACACCGAGCCGCCGATCTAGCTGCTCACCACCGTGTCAGCCACCCGTCCCTGCCCCGGCGAACCACCCCACCACCAACAAAACCAGAATCGCCGCATTGATCACCAGGGCAATAATCGTGTCAATCTTGGAGAGCTTGCGGTTCGGCGCGCCGGGCCAGATGCCGGAGAAGAGCACGATGCCCAGCGTCGAGATCGCGGCGGCTGCGGCGGCCAGTTGCTGCCATGTCACGCCGATGGGCGGCGTCTGCGCATCGCCGAGCAAGGCGAAGAACGCCACGCCGTGCGAAAGCGTTTGGATGACAAGCAAAAACACGATGGGCATGAATCCGGGCGGCGCCGCGGGCATCCGCAGCCACAGCGCGCCGCTCATCCTCATCAATAGCGTCGTGGCGGACAACCGGGGCGAGATGGCGGTTCACACCAACGCGCCGGCCATCCGGACCCGCTCATCGCTGACCTGGAAGGGCGCACCGGGGACTGGCGGCCGGACAGAGGCGCCTACGAGCTGCCGCTGCTGGATCGCGATGCGGCGGCGCGCGGGGTGATCCTGCCCGCCACCGCCGCAGTGGGACAGCCGCTGCTGCGGGTGGCTGCGGTGCTCAACGCAGGGGCTGCGGCGCTGGCCGACCCGACGCCTGTGCACTGCAGCCGCGTCTGACTATTCTGCTGCCATTCGTCCGGTACTTGCGCAACCTTCTCGCGCCCTGAAGGTTGGTGAACGGGCGCACCGAGTGGGCGGACTCGCAGTTCGCCTGCTTGCCACCGTGCGATCCGGTCGCGCGCTATGCTGCAATATGTTGGATCTTGTTCGCTCACAACAGCGCGCCGCCCGTGCCGCAATGCACCAATGATCGACGTTCCCACGCCACCGTAGGGGTCGAAAACCGTTTCGTCTGGATTCGTCATCGCAAGTACACAGCGCTCAACCAATTCTACAGGGAACTGGCAGGGGTGCTCAGTTTTTTCCGGATGATTGGATTTGACGTTGGGGATGTCCCACATGCAAGTTTCCCATTCCTCGGCCATAAACTCCCAAATATCCGCCGGATTCTTTCCTTTGGGATTGCCAGAAGGCTTGCCGATGTTGGGGCCTTTGAAGTGACGCTTGCCTGGATATTTAGAGGGCACGCGCACATTGTCCAGATTAAACGTGTACTGGTCAGTCTTGGTGAACCACAGAAGCGTTTCGTAGCGGCCTGAGAAGCGCTTTGACGCATGGAGACCGTGGCCAAAGTGCCAGACGATCCGATTGCGCAACTTCATGCCCAGCCGTTTGAAGATCGGGTAGTAGTAGATATCGAGCGGGAATACCTCGCCGTCTTGGACGAAATTGCCGACCTGCCAGCAAACACTGCCCGTATCCGCCAGTTTTTCGACCATCTGACCGATAACCTGTTCTTGTCCTGCCAGATATTGCTCAATCGTCGTACGCGTTTCGTAGCGTTTCCCCAGGTTGTAAGGCGGGGAGGTAATTACCAGGTCGAGTGCACCATCCGGTATCTGAGCAAGTAACTGTGTTGTGTCACCTTCATACAGCACTACCCTTGCTCCGGGCGTGTATCCGTTCTCGACAACCAGATCGCTGGCTGCATAGAGCTGTTTTTGTGCCTTGCCTGCCATTGTCGCTGCCCTTCTCGCTAATGTAACTGTCTTCGTTCTGGCTGAATGATAGCACAAACGAGCTACATGCGCGAACAAGGCGCGACAACCGCGGGGCAACACAGCGGGTCTATGATCCGGAGAGAGGGACAGAAACGACTTGTCGCCTGGGGCAGGTCTGGGCGAGAACAAAAGGAGGAGCTATGCCAGCCGTGCGTCTGCTGTTCCTGTGCGTGATCTTGTGCAGCCTCTGCTTGCCGGCGCTGGCCCTGGCGACGCCACCATCCCCGGCCACGCCGCCCGGCTGGAGCGAGCCGGCGATCCTCTACCCCGAAAGCTGGCCCGCCCCGCGCTATGTCAGCTTCAGCAACGACGGCGCGCGGCTGGCAGCGCTGATCCCTAACAGCGGCGACGATGACAACAGCCGGCACATCGTCTTCAGCGAAGCGAATAACGGCGTCTGGCCGACGCCGGTCGTGGTCGCCCAGAATGGCGCCTACTCCGAAGCGGGCTTCCAGGTGCTGCCGCAGCGCACCCACCCCGTCATCAGCGGCGACGGCAAGACGATTGCCTACGTCGGCTATACAGGGACAACTTTCGGCGTCTACGTGCTGAACCGCGCCGCCGACGGTGCGTGGAGCGCGCCGGCGCTGGTCAACACCGGCCTGCCCAACATCCACTATTGGATCAGTCTGAACCGCACCGGCTCGACGCTGGCGTTCAGCGACTACCCCTTCCTGGGCATCCAGCATCTCTATGTGCTGGAGCGGAGAAACGGGGTCTGGGGCGCGCCGGTGCGCGTCTCGCTGACCAGCGGGCCGCACCAGGGCGGCGGCATGCCTTCGCTCAGCGAGGACGGCAGCCGGCTGGTCTTCATCGGCAACACGCAGGTGCTGTACAGCCAGCGCACGGCCACGGGCTGGTCGGCGCCGGTTGCCGTCACCAGCCACGAC
>JACSRH010000388.1 GCA_014879855.1 Caldilineaceae bacterium
CCGCCGTGCTGCCGGTGAGCATGCTGATCATGGTGTGCGTGGCGCCGTCATAGAGATAGACGGCGCCGACATCCGCCGCGCCGTTCGGGATGTCATAGGACGGGTCAGTGACGACGACGTTGCCGTTGGGCAGCATGGTGATCGTTTTGCCGAATTCGCCGCTGCCGGCCGGGCCGGGCACATCCACCTGTTGGGCCGCACGGGCGGCCGGCGCCAGTCCCAGCAGCGCCACGACGGCCAGCAGCCAAGCCAGCAGCCAAGCCTGTGGCCGCCAGCGCACTGCCTGCCGGTAGGCCGGTTGGCGGCTGGCAACTTCAATCGGTTGTACGGAATCATCAAGTAACGAATGGAATGTGGCCTGCGCGGTCATGGTCTGGCTCCTTACGGTAAGAATTATTTATATTCACGGCCCAGGGTGCGCGGGCAGCGCAGAGTGGGCTTCATTCCCCAATGTCGTACAGAGTGCGGCCAGGTCGTCGACCGTTGCCAGTGGAAAAAATTCGCCGATCAACGTGACTGCACGGCTATGATGCAGATCCAATCCAATCACGGCCGGCGCCGTGGCCAGGCAGGCCAGCACCTGCGCGGCATTGATCGCCGCAATATCGTAGAGCACCAGGTCCGGCGGGGGCTGGCCCGGCGCGCCGAGTTCTTCCACACCGGCGAGCTCATATACACACAGGCCGGGACGGTTGCGCAGGGCGCTCATGATGCCCGCCATCATGACGGAAGTAGCCAGCACGGCGACAGATGCGTGGGTAACCATGCAGTTCACGATACTGCGCAACGCCACTGCTGGCATCGGCAAAAGCGCGGGGAAAACGACAGTCCACGCCAAAGGCAGGAACTGGCGTTTTCTTAGTCAAATGTCGGTGGATGAAAGAGGCGATGAAGGAGACAAATGGAGAAGATGGCGGATAAGGCGCCGGCGCACGGTGGGAACGACCCGCGAATCATCTACGTGTGGCGAGTCCGTGGCGGCGTGCATACTCCGCCAATTCCACGCGGCTGTCCAGACCAAGCTGCTTGCGCATTTGCTCGGTGTGATAGCGCACCGTGCGTTCGCTGAGGTAAAGCCGCACGCCAATCTCTGCATAGGTCAGCCCTGCGCCGATCAAGCGGAGGATTTCCTGCTGGCGCGCGGTTAATGCTGCGGGCGCTTCAGCCCGCGCCTGGCGCTGGAACTCGAGCAGCACCTGGGCCGCAACCCCGGCCTGGAGCGGGAAGTTCCCCTCCGCAATTTGGGCCAGTGCCTCCAAAAACGTGGTGGTTTTCGAGGTGTTGACGAGAAAACCCTCCACCCCCTGGTGCAACATGGCCGGCAGCCGCGGGTCTTGCTCGGAGTCGAGCAGCAACACCAAGCGTGCGTCCCGCCGGCTGCGTCGCGCCTGCTGCACCACCGCGGCGGACGCGGCCCCCGGCAGGTCGATGTCCAGCAGGATCAGATCAGCCGCTGTGACCTTCAGCGCCTGGAGCAGGGTTGCCAGGTCCTGGCAGGTCGCCACCAGCGCGATGCCATGTTCGGCGAGCAGCGCCTGCAGGCCATTCAGCACGAGCGGGTGACCATGCGCCAGCACAACCTTGAACCCGCGCAACGCGGTCGTGTGCGGCGCAATCGGCAGATGCAGGCGCACGCACGCCCCCGCCCCCGGCGCGGCGTCGATCGCCAGCGCACCGCGCACGGCCAGCGCACGGCGCTGCATGGACTCCAGCCCAGCACCGGCTGTGCGCAGCGCGCTGTTGTCGGGATCGAAACCGGCGCCATCGTCGCGCACCGTCAGCGTCAGCCCTTGCCCCTGCCCCTGCACCGTCTGCATCAGGCTCACCTCGATGTGACTGGCTGCGGCGTGACGTACGACATTTTCCAGCGCCTCCTGCAAGATGCGCACCAGGTGCACCTGAGCCCCCGGCGCCAGGCTATCGGTGGGCAGCAGCTTGTCGACGGCAAAGGTCATTGCCAGCCCGTTTGCCTCGGCAAAATTGTGCACGTAGCGTTTGATCGCCCCAAGAAGATCTTCGGCCTGGCAGACCGGCATCTGCATGGCATGGACCTCGGTGAGCAGCGTGGTGGCCGTGACCGAATCCGCCTCTGCCAAGGTGGCGGCGGCCAGTCCCCAATGCCCCTGGTCGAGCTGATCCGTGGCGTGCCGGATCTGCGCTTTCAGATGTGTGATCGCGCGCTGGATGTCGGCGGCAAAGACAGCCTCGGCGCGCCGGCGCTCGGCCAGGATGATCTCCTGCTCATAAACCGCGACGACAGCCGCGTGCAGGCGGGTCGTATCGCGCCAGATGACCAGCCGCGCCTGCCCGCTGTCGCCGGCGTGGGAGACGCGCAGATCGTAGTAGCGCGGCGGCTGGTCGCAGGTGGCCACCATCTGGTGTGCACCCTGACTCAAATCAAGGGCCTCGCCCTCAAAGCGCTGCGCCAGGAGCGCCAGGGCGTCGTGGCCGATCATCTTTTCGGTGATGCTTAGAAAGTGCTGGGCGGCAGGGTTGAGATCGAGCAGATGGCCCGCACTGTCGATCATGATGGCGCTGTCGTCCATCTGCTCGAAGATCGCATCGCGGTAGATCGGCCGCAGATCCATAAAGTGCAGCCGTATCATGCTGTACAAGCCCAGCACGCCGGTGGCGGCAAAGGCCGCCGGCGCCAGGTCGACGCCGGGAATCGGGTTGAGGTCGGTAAAATAGATTCCACTGGCGATCATGGGCAGCAACACCGCCAGGCTCAACACAATCGCCTGCCGCCGGTAGATGTGGCGCAGCCGCCAGCAACTGTGCAGAAAGATAAAAACCGCAACAAGCGGCAGGCCATAAGCCAGCGGCAGCAGCAGAAAGAAATAGAAACCGTGACCTGGGCCACTCTGAAAAGCAAGGGGCGACAAGGCAGGATCCCAGATCAGACCGTGCCAGGCATTGGTGACCGCCAGCCCCATGCCCAACACAAAGGGCGCCCAGAGCAGCATCAGCACCGGCCGCGAAAGCCGGCGCGCATGGCCGGCGAAACAGAGCGCCACCGAGAAGATCAGCGGCGCGGTGGCGATGCTGGCGCAGTAGCCGACGACCATCCAGAACCAGTGGATGTCATCGCTGCTGGCCAGCACAAAAAACATCGCGTCGCTGAAACACCAGAGGGAGACGGCGGCCATAGTGTAGACGAGATAAGGCCAGACCGGCCATTGGCGATATTGCGCGGCGCGCATTGCAACGAGGGTGGATAGGAGGCTGCTGCTCAGAAAGAGCGCCGCGAGCCACTGTTGCGTAAATTGGAGGCTGCTTGTTGCGACCATGACCGTTGTGTCGTCCAAGTGATGACGTAAAGAATGCGTAAAGTATATGCTG
This sequence comes from Caldilineaceae bacterium, assembly GCA_014879855.1. Taxonomy (GTDB): domain Bacteria; phylum Chloroflexota; class Anaerolineae; order Caldilineales; family Caldilineaceae; genus Caldilinea. Next base: position 3,343 of record JACSRH010000388.1, read on the forward strand.
ATTTCTGGTTGAGCGGGTACAGTCATCTGTCCTGTCATTTTTCGGCAGTGAACCCTGCTGTGCCAGTTGGTTTTTTGCATTCCGAAGGGAGCGCGCAGCGGTGCAGAATCAGACAACGTCCCCGGCGCGCCGCAGATGCTTCTATCGGCCCGATCGTCGGTGCGGCGTGTCGGAGACGTTGCCTGCGCGAACATTAAACAGCGCGGTGCGACCTGTGACAGCGGGCGATCTCTTCACCCCTCTCTATCGCTGCCGGCGTCTTGCCAGAATCCCTCTCCCTGACATAGACTGGCCACACCAACCAGGTCCTTGTCAATCCCAAAAGGTTGTTGTCTAATGCCCGCACCCGCCGCTGTCGTCGCCCTGGTCGAACGCTTTCACCAGCATCTCGCCGCCTACAAACGCAACACTTATAACGAAGAGCAAGTGCGCACGGATTTCCTCAATCCGCTCTTCAAGGCGCTGGGGTGGGATGTCGACAACGAGCAGGGCTATGCGCCCAGCTATCGAGAAGTAGTCGTCGAGGATGCGGTGAAGGTGGGCGAGGTGACAAAGTCGCCCGACTACTCCTTCCGCATCGGCGGGGTGCGCAAATTCTTTCTGGAAGCCAAGAAACCGTCGGTCAATATCAAGGAGGACGTAAGCCCTGCCTACCAGGTGCGTCGCTATGCGTGGAGCGCCAAGCTGCCGCTGAGCATTCTCTCCGACTTTGAGGAGTTCGCCGTCTATGACTGCCGCATCAAGCCGGACAAGGACGACCCAGCCAGCACGGCGCGCGTGCTCTATCTGCGCTATCCGGAGCTGGCGCCGCGCTGGGACGAGATCGCCGGCATCTTTGGCAAGGAAGCGATCCTCAAAGGCTCCTTTGACCAGTACGTGGAGTCGCACAAGGCGAAGCGCGGCACGGCAGAGGTGGACACGGCTTTTCTGGAGGAGATCGAGCGCTGGCGCGAGTTGCTGGCGCGCAACCTGGCGCTGCGCAACCCCGGCCTGAGCGCACGCGAGTTGAGTTATGCCGTGCAGCAGACGATCGACCGCATCATCTTTCTGCGCATCTGCGAGGACCGCGGCATCGAACCCTATGGCGAGTTGATGGGCTTGCAGAACGGGACGCAAATCTACCCGCGGCTGGTGCAGAAGTTCCTGGAGGCGGACCGGCGCTATAACTCCGGTCTCTTTCACTTTGGCGACGAGCAGGGGCAGCCGAACGCGCCGGACACGCTGACGCCGGGGCTGGCGCTCGACGACAAGGTGCTCAAGGATATTTTCAAGCATCTCTACTACCCCGATAGCCCTTATGAGTTCTCGGTGCTGCCGGCGGGCATCCTGGGGCAGGTCTACGAGCGCTTTCTGGGCAAGGTCGTGCGCGTCACCACGGGCCATCGCGTCAAGATTGAGGAGAAGCCGGAGGTGCGCAAGGCGGGCGGCGTGGTCTACACACCCGCCTACATCGCCGAGTACATCGTGCGCCAGGTGCTGGCGCGGCTGTTGGCGGACAAGACGCCGGCGACGGCGGGCAAGCTGCGCCTGCTGGACATGGCGTGCGGCTCCGGCATCTTTCTGATCACGCTCTATCAATCCCTGCTGGACTGGCACCTGGCGCAGTATATGGCTGACAACGCGGAGAAGCACGCGCGCAGGGCGCATCCCAGGCTCTACCGCACGCAGCTTGGCGAATGGCGGCTGACGCTGGCGGAGCGCAAACGCATTTTGCTCGACCATGTCTATGGCGTGGACATCGACGCGCAGGCGGTGGAGGTGACCAAGCTTTCGCTGCTGCTCAAGCTGCTGGAGGGGGAGGATCAGCAGACGCTCAATCCGCAGTTGGAGCTGCTGCCGCAGCGCATCCTGCCCGACCTGAGCCGCAACATCCGTTGCGGCAATTCGCTGATCGGCCCGGAATTCTACGACGGGCAACTGGCGCTGCTCGACGAGGAGGAGAATTACCGCGTCAACATCTTCGACTGGCAGGCGGCCTTTCCGCAGGTCTTTGCGCAGGGCGGCTTCGACGGCATCGTGGGGAACCCGCCCTATGTGCGCATCCAGGCGATGAAGGAATGGGCGCCGCTGGAAGTGGAATATTACAAGCGGCGCTACCGGGCGGCGGGGCAGGGCAACTACGATCTCTACGTCGTCTTTGTGGAGAAGGGGTTGGAACTGCTCAACGCGGCGGGGCGGCTGGGCTTCATCCTGCCGCACAAGTTCTTCAATGCGAAGTACGGTGCGCCGCTGCGCCAGGTGATCGCCGCGGGGCAGCACCTGGAGGAGATCGTGCACTTTGGCGACCAGCAGGTCTTTGCCGGCGTGACGACGTACACGTGCCTGCTGTTCTTGAGCAAGGCGGCGCAGGCGGAGTTTCGCTTTGTGCAGGCGCATGATTTG
>JACSRH010000220.1 GCA_014879855.1 Caldilineaceae bacterium
CCTCCCCGTCCCTCAGGCACAAAAATAGATGCTATACCACCCCACCCCTCTATGGCAAATCCCGAAAACGCTAATTCACAATAAGATCTCTGCTAGCTGTGCGCTGTCGGATTCTCGCCGTCGGATTCTCGCCGTCGGATTCTCATTGTCGGTCGCGCAAGGCTATGCTATTATGCACCACAATCAAACAGACATTTACCCAACCAACCGGCAACTGAAGTCTTGAGACGCATCATTCAGTCGTCGATGATTTGCCGGAGTGCTGTTCAACCGGATCCAACTATGTTACAGCCCAGAGCCTATCCAGAATTCGTTGCCAAGGCGCTCGTTCTCGACAATGATCCCTTTGAAGCAATGGTGGACGATGATAACCCATGGATGGAAGGTTTCGTCCTCGTTGTGTTCGTGAGCTTCCTTGCTGGTCTGGCGCTTGCCGTCGGCGGCTTCCTCACCGCGGCCACGCTTCCGGATCCTCACGTGATGCTGGCGGCATTGCTGCAAGGCTGGCGGCAGACCGCCGCCATATTGTCGCTGCCAGCGGCCAGCGCCGAACAAATCATTACGGATGTATGGGCGATCGCCACACTGCTCACCGGTTATGCTGGCGGGTGGAGCCATCTTCTCCCTATGCTTAGCGTGCCGGGCATGGCGTTGGTCTGGTGGCTCTTTTTCAGCGTGACTTCGTTTGGCATTGCTCGCGCGTTTGGCGGAAGCGGTTCGCTCAGCGCCACCTTTGGCGCTACCGCGCTCACGGTGGCGCCCCTCAGCTTTTTGCTATTCAGTCTCGTGCCTTTTGCAACGGTCAGCAGCGCGCTGCTGATCACATGGAGCGGGTTGATCGGCTACCGGGCCGTCCATGTTGCGCAAGAGATCGATTGGCGCCGCGCGGCCCTGACCACGCTCCTCGTCTACGTCATTGCGATCGTCATTATTTTGCTGATGGGGGTCGCCTTTGGCGCAGGCTACTCGGCAGGAGGTTTGCGATGAACTCGAATACACATGTTACGCTGCCGGGCCGGGCGCCCCGCGAAGAGTGGACGCAACGCCGGCACTGGACGCCAGGCTTCAGTCAAATGTGGAACGCCGCGCGGCTGAATCTCCCCGATGCACTCGATCCATTCGAACGGGGTGTTGCCACGGTTTCGATGCGTCAAGGCATCGGGATGATTTTTGCATTGGGGTTGCTGGCCGGGGTGTTGCCTTTGCTGGCGAATTTGTGGCTCGGTTTCAGCATGGGCACGGCAATGCCGCTGGCTGCTGTCGCCTCCTCGCTGACCAATTTTGCCGCTGGCTATGCGTCCAATGCCACCATCAACCAGGTCTCCGACACCGCGCGGCTCATGGCGGGCATTGAGCCGAAAATGCCCGGCTTTCTAGCCGCGCTTCTTTCTAGCCTCGGTTTGTGGCTGAACTGGCCCCTGAGCTGGTTGTCAAATTGGATCGTCTATGGTGCGGTTGTGGCGGCCCTGGCGCGGTTGATGGGCGGCCATGTTGCTTTGCAGACCTTTTTTGCCGCCACAAGTTTCACGGCAGTCCCGTTGTTGCTCACCGGCCTGGGGCCGCTGCCGTTCCTCGGCCCCCTTGCCATTGTGGCGGGCGTTATCTGGGCGATTGCCCTCTATTATCTGGCAGTCCGCCAAGTGACCCAGCTCGATGCGACCCGGACATTGTTGTGCATGTTCTTGCCGATTGTGATTGTCGCGGCGCTGCCGACGCTGCTCATGCTTGCCGTCGCTGTGCTGGCTTTTGTGGTGTAGCTGCTTCAGCGCACCAACTCCCAGGCAAGGTGCTGGATTTCCGGCAGGATCAGCTTCTCCAGCGCCAGCTGCACGGCATTGGGCGAGCCGGGCGTGCTGAACACCACTTTCTCACGATAAACGCCGGCCGTCGCCCGGCTCAACATGGCTGCAGCGCCGACCTGTTCATAACTCAACATCCGAAAGATCTCTCCGAAACCAGGCAGCGGCTTCTCAATTATCCGGCTGATCACATCATAGGTGCGGTCGCGGCGCCCGATGCCTGTGCCCCCATTGAAGATGATCAGCCGGGCTGGGCCGGCGGCGAAATCGTCCAATGCACGCAGCACTTCATCCGGCTCGTCCCTGACAATGCGATAGTCGACGATGTCATGCCCGGCAGTCTTTGCCATCTCCCGGATCAGCTTGCCGCTGACATCGGTCTCCGGCGTGCGCGTGTCGCTGACGGTGACGATCGCAAATGGGACGCGGCCTTGACTCTCCGCGGCTTTGCGGTGCGCTTCGGAACTCATCATCAATAGATATCCTCACGTTTGATCAGAATCGACTCGCCAGCGTGGGGCGGACGTCCGTAGCCGTGCGTCGTCGTGAGACAGGCCGCCTGGTTGCGAAAGAGCCCTTCACGCGCCTGCACGCCAACCACGACGCGCGGCGTCAACGTGTTCAAGCTCTGCGCCACGGCCTCGGGAACGTCCAGGTAGTTGAAACCGATATCGCCATTGGCATGAAGCACGATCTGAAAGGTTGCGGTGTAGGGTGGCGTCACGCCGGCGGCTGAGGCCACATCCTGGTACTGGACGACAAACCGATTCGAGGCGGGCGAAAATGTCGAGATTTCGCCGCCGCGCGCTAAGTCCAGATCCGCCCACCAGCCAAACACGCCTTGCATCGGCTGGCTGAGCATGGGCAGGCATTGGGTGATGCCAGGGGTCGGCACAGGAATGTGGTTCCCTTCTGAGAATGCCACAAAGCCATCTTCATACACGTACGCCAACGCGTAGTTGGCTGTATCCGTCGCATCCACGCCGGAGAGTGGAAACACAAAGGGCAGCGACGCGGTTGTCCATCCACTGCTGCCCATCGACAACACCGTTGGAGAGATGGGCGTCTCCCACGTGAATGGCGGCGCGACCGCTGACGCCGGCGTCGTTGGGATGCCTCGATTGCCGATCAGCGGCAGGAAAGTTGAGGTAGTAAAATTGCCGACGCCTAGCGAAATCGGCACGGATAGGGCGCTTTCGCCAGGAACGCCGGTGACGCTAAGCAATGCCGTGCTGTTGTAGGCGCCCGTGCTCAAATAGGTCGGCGAAATGGCAAAGGTTAAGTAAAGCGGCTGACCAAAGCGCACTGGTGCGGAAAAACTATTCCCGGCCAGGTTGACTACTTTGAACCAATTCGTCGATGCCACCGCGCCGGTCACGCTTGCGGCGACAAGGCTGGGGCTTTCGAGGATGAGCGTCTGCGTAAAGGGCGCGGCCCCCGGCGACACCGCGGCGCCGACGGACGCGGGGACTAGCACGACGTCGCTCTTGAGAAACCGTCGCACCGCCGCGTCTGCATCGAGGAGCCCGGCGCCAGCTTCGAAGGTGGACAGCCCCACATCGCGTGCGGTCTCCTCCAAAATCGCCTCAATTGTGTCATTGGTAAGCGTTGGCTGCACAGCAAGCAGCAGCGCCGCGGCCGCACTCACCAGCGGCGCCGCCATGCTGGTGCCCGGCTCCGTACAATAATACGCCCCGCCCTCCGACAGCAGCACACGCCCTGTCCCCGTGCACTTGCCGGGCACGCTCGACGGCCAGGTGCTCAACACGCTCCTGGTGAAGCTGCCGCCGCCCGCGGCAATGTCCAACTGCGTGCCGGCCGCACTGTAAGGAGCGCGCGTATTCTCCGGCGTGAGCGCCGCGACCGCGATCACATGGTTGAGCCGAGCCGGATAGTAGACCGGGCCGCCGTTGCTGTTGCCGGCGGCGGCCACCAGCACGCTGCCCTTGGCATAGGCGTAATCGGCCGCAACCTGCATCTGATCAGCCAGACTGGAGCTGATTGAGGTAGGCACTTCCAGACTCATGTTGATGACATCTGCGCCACGGTCCGCCGCGTCGCAGATCGCCTTGACCAGGTTGAGGATGGACCCGTTGCCGCTGCTGCCCAGCATTTTCAGCGGGTCGATTTCAACGTGCGGCGCGCCGCCTACGATCCCTTTGCCGTTGTTCGCAATGGCCGCAATGATGCCGGTGACGTGGGTGCCATGCCCGAAATCATCGTTGGGTTGCGCGTTGGAGGTCACGTAGTTGATGCCACTCAACAACCGCCCCGCCAGGTCAGGATGGTTGAAGTCCACGCCGCTGTCGATCACTGCCACGCGCACCTTTTGGGTGCTCAGATTATGCGCCTGCGCCAACTGCCAGGCGCGTGCAAAATCGCTGCGCTGCAACGGCCACTGGCGGGAGGCATAGTAGGTGTCATCGAATGGAAAGGGCGTTTCCGGCGTGGTGGGCGGCGGTGGCGGAATGCCCGCGGCGCGCACGATCCAGTTGGGTTCGATGGCAAGCACAGCCGGGTCGCGGGTCATTGCCAACAGCGCCTGGGACGTTTCGGCGGCATCCAGACGCCACACCTGTAGCACCAGCGTCGAGCCACAAGCCGTCACCTGATCGACCAGCTCGCCGGCCTGCGCCAACTGCGTCTGCGCCGCGCTGACCTCGCCCGCGGCCGGGTCAAGCGTCACGAGGTACTCGCCCGGCCAGGCATCAGCAGCCGGATCGCCAGTCAGGTCGGCGGGCGGCGTCGGTTCATCCTGCGCCAACAGAGGCGCCGGGAAAGCAAACAAGGCGACGATCACAAAAATGAAAAGCAAGACGCTACTCTTACGGTGCGTCATCGTTAAAGATTTCATTTTTCGCTTACGATCCTTTGTCAAATGTAACTATACAGCCCTGGCAAAAATCGATCACGGATTCAACAGATGAGGCGGATGCTCACGGATTTACTCCGCATCATCGCTATCATATCATAGCGCGGCATGCAGTCATTGCTTGCTGCGCCAATTCCAATGTGGCAAGCTACGTCTGTGCTGGCGACAGAGCAAAGAGAAAATTCATCCACAGATTTGCACAGATTTCACAGATGAGGAGCCTGCTCTGGGTTTGGTGCAGCAAAATGCCTGGGCGTAGCTGCCATCATTTCGGCGTCAAGTTGGGCGAAAAACGCCGCCATCGTTGCGTGCCGTTCAGCACCGAGCGCGCGTGCAGTGGGCGTGTGCAGTGTGGCGAGCAAGCGCTGCAACTTGAATACATATTCATGCACCGGGGTGTACTCCGGTGCCGCAGGCTCAGTGTCGTCGCCATCAATTTCGGCGACTGACTTCACCCACAACCGGTTGCCATGCGCGCCGGCATAGGCAAAGGCGCGCGCCACGCCGATCGCCCCCATGCTGTCGAGTTTGTCCGCATCGTAGAGGCAACGCGCCTCCAGCGTCTGCGGCCGTACGCGCTGGTCGCGAAAACGATGCGCCTCGATGCAGTGAACGACCTGCGCGACAAGTTCGGCTCCCGCGCCGCGGTCGAGCAGCAACTGGCGCGCGGCCTGCGCTGCACGCCAATGATGTGCAGTGCGATGCTCTGCGGATTGGGCAGCAGGAGCGGGCAAATCATGCAGCAAAGCCGCCAGCCGCACCACCGTGAGATCCGCGCCTTCAGCTGCTGCGATCAGCTCCGCCAGCCGCGCGACGCGCGCCACGTGGTCAAAATCGTGCGCAGCATCCGCGGCGAAGTAGAGCGCGTGCGCGTCTTCAACGGTCAGCCAGTCGCTCATAGAGGCATTCGCATTATGCAAAAATAATCACTGCGGCTTTACGGACATCGGCGGCGGCGCAGAGGACGCCTGCTGTCTCCGGCCTCCGCGTGCCCAGAGGATGCCGCCGGGAATGCTCACGAGGTAGCCGATAAATTGTTGCAATAAGCCGACCGCGGCGCCCAGCTGATAGCCGGCGCCCATGAACAGAAAAAGCCCGGCAAAAGAAACCTGACGCACGCCCAGCCCGCCTGGCGAAAGGGGCACGACAATCAGCGCAAAGACGATGATCGGGTTGATGACCAGCACCTCGAGCAGCGAGATGCTGTCCGGCTGGATGGCGCGGGCGATCAGCCAGATGTTGATGCTGGTGAGAATGACGATGCTCGTGCTGCCCAATGCCGTGAGCAGCAGCGCCTGCGGGTGATCTCGATAGACATCGAACGCCGCGGCCAGCTTTCCCCAAAGCGGCAGTGTGCGCGCGCTGAACGGCAGCACAGTCAGCAGGCGCTCCATCAGCCGCTTGAGACGGCGGCTTAAGAGCGTCATCACCACAACGAGCAGGGCAAAGGCAGCCAGCAGGCTGCCCACCGCGGCAAAGCGCATAAAAATCGCGCCTTCGGGCGAAAAGGGCTGGCCGTCCGGTTTCCCCCACAGCAACACGGCATTCGAGGAAAGCGCGGCAAAGAGCATGAAGATCATCAGGCCGATAAAGCGGTCGATCATCACGCTGGCCGCGGCGTCCGCCTTACGTCTGGTATCGACCGCGACGGCATAGCCGCGCATCACATCCCCGCCCACCTGCGCGGGCAGGAAGTTGTTGAAAAACTCCGCCATCCACTGATAGGAGAGCAGCCGGGAGGGTGGCAGAGCAATGCCCGCTGCGCGCAGCAACACGCCCCATTTCAGCGCGCTGATGGCGACAGCTAGGGTATAACATGTGGCGCCCAGCAGCAGCAACCATTTGTTGGCGTGGACGATCTGCCACCAGAGCGCGGCCGGATCGGGGAGTTTTAGCACAAGCCAAGTCAGCAACGCAATCGCGATGCCGAGTTTGAGGAGGTCACCGAGGCGAGATTTGGTCATGCGCATCCATGCATTTACCTTACCGTTCTAACTGCGTATGCTTCTGGATCGAAAATGACTCGGTGGACGCGCCATTTTCGCGATGCTGACGCACATCCTTCACGTTCTGCTTTTGCGTCCACGCCATATTCCAGACGACGTGGCGGTCGCGCTTAATGGCAAAGTCATACCAGCCCAGGACGCGACTCGCAGCTTCGATAAAGGCAAGCAGGAAGAGCACCCACACCAGCCGCACAATGCCCCACAGTTCTTTGAAAGCGATGCGCGCCACGCGCCGATTCTCGATGCTGCTGACTTTGTAGCCATATTTGTGCTTGAGATAGAGATGTCCAGCATGGTTGCGCCGGCGCTGCCGCATAAAGTCGCCGACAGTGGTTGGCCCGGTGTTGTAGACAATGGCGTCGGGGGCGTAACGCACCTGCATCCCCTGCCGCACCACAATCGCCTCGACAAATGCCTCGTCCATCGCCACGTCGGGTGGAATCTGGTCGAAGACTTTGCGGAAGGCGATCATCTCCCCCAGCCGCGGGATTTCGAGACAGAGCTCGTGCTCCATGCGCAGACGCAGGTGGCTCAGCAGCCCGATGATATGCTCCGGCGTGTCCACGACCATCTTCTGCGCGCCGACCATGCCGACGTTTGGGTCGCGGAACATGCGCACCAGATGCTCGATGGCATACTCGTGCGGCAGTGTATCGCCGCTCTCGAGCACGCAGATGTCGGCAGACGTCGCGTGCAGAAAAAGGTTGATCGCGCTGGTCTTGCCCTCGCGACGCTCCTGTTCGATCAGCTTGACGCGCTCATGCTGCGCCGCGTACTCTGCGACAATCTCCACCGTGCGGTCCGTGCACGCGCTGGCGACCACGATGATCTCCACGATCTCCACCTCGTGCAGGTGCTGATCGAGCAATGCAGCCAGCAACGAACCGATGTTGGCTTCTTCGTTGTAGGCCGTTACGCCTACGCTACAGCGGATTTTGTCGAGCGGGTTTGCGGTCATAAGAAGAAAGAGATTCCTCGTTCTGTACTTTTTAGAAATCCACGCTCGTCGCGGCCAGGCTTGCGGCTGCCGAGAGCAGAGATCAAAGATGCTATGAATTCACCAATTTGACCATGGTCACACCGTCGCCGCCTTCGCTGCCTTCGCCGGAGCGCAGCGTGCCAACCAGCGGGTGGCGCTTGAGCGCGTCGCGCACCGCGGACTTCATGGCGCCGGTGCCGTGCCCGTGAATGATGCGGACAAAAGGAAGGCGCGCGCGGTACGCGTCGTTCAGATAGCGTTCCAGGCGCTCCAGTCCGTCCTCGACGCGCTCTCCACGCAGATCCAGCTCAATGCCGGGGCTGGGCGCCGGGCCGCTGTTTCTTATTTTAACCGCGGAGACCGGCGCTTCCTTGACGGCTTTCTGCCGAAGCTCCAACCGTTTCATGGGCAATTTGAGGCGAAAGTTGCCAAGTTGCACGTCGGCTTCGTCGGTGGCGTCGTGGACGGCCAGCACCTCGCCGCTCGCTTGCAGGCTGGCGACCCACACAACATCGCCGATCTCCACCGGCCCCATGAGCCGATCTTCGACTCTGCCCGGCACGACCACGCGCTGGTTGACCTCTTCGGTCGCCTGTTTGCGCCGCACGAGTTCCTTTTCAGCGCGAGACAGAAACTCCTCGTGCCCCGCGGCGCTGGCGCCGCTAAAGCCGCTGCGCGCCTGCCGTCGCAACTGTTCGATCTCTTTGCGCGTCTCTTCCAGCTCGCTCTGCATCAGCGCGCGCGTTTCCGCAATCACTGCGCGCCGCGCCTGCTCGATCTGAGCAAGCTGATGGCGCAGGTCAGCCTCAAGCAGTTGTCCCTGCCGCTCACGTGCTTTGGCGCGCTCGGCGACGTCAAAAGCCTCCTGCTTAGCGCGGCGGATGTCGTCGAGCAACTTGTCGGCCTGCAGGGTGTCGGGGCGCACGATCGATTCAGCCTGATCCACGATCACTGGGTTCAGGCCAAGCCGCCGCGCAATCGTCAACGCGTTGGAGCGACCCGGCAGCCCGATGCTCAACTCATAGGTCGGGCTGAGCGTCTCGACGTTGAACTCGACCGAGGCGTTGCGCACGCCGGGCGTGTTGTGGGCGTAGAGCTTGAGGTCGCTGTAGTGCGTCGTGGCGAAGGTGGTGATGCCGCGGTCGCGCAGGTTGTCCAGCAGCGCCATTGCCAGCGCTGAGCCTTCCTCCGGGTCAGTGCCCGCGCCCAGTTCGTCCAGCAGCACCAGACAAGCGGGATCGGCCTCCTCCAGAATGGCAATGATATTGGTCAGGTGGCTGGAAAAGGTGCTCAGGCTCTGCTCGATGCTCTGCTCATCGCCGATGTCGGCGTAGACGCCCTCGAAAACGGAGAGCTTGCTGCCCACATCCACCGGCAGCATCATGCCCGACTGCGCCATCAGCGTCAGCAGGCCGACCGTTTTGAGCGTGACGGTCTTGCCGCCGGTGTTTGGCCCGGTGATGACGATGAGATAAGTGTCGTCGTCGAGATAGACGTCGATCGCCACCACGCTCTTGGGATCGAGCAGGGGATGGCGTGCGCGGTGCAAATCGATCACAGAGCCGGGATGTGCGAAAGACGCTTCCCCCTGGTTGTTCTGCCTGGCGCTGCTGTGCTTGGGAGATTCTTTGCGCGGCTGGAAGGTGGTCATCTCCGGCAGCGTGGCGTCCAGTGCGTAGGCGTACTTTGCTTTGGCAAAGGTGAAGTCCAGCTCGGCCAGCACCTGCGTGTTGCGCCGCAGATAGAGCGCTTCTTCGGCGACGGCAATGCTCAGCTCCAGCAGGATGCGGCGCACTTCCTTCTCTTCCTGCAATTCCAGCTCGCGCACCGCGTTGTTCTGCTGCACGACCTTGAGCGGCTCGATAAACAAGGTGGCGCCGCTGGCTGACTGATCGTGCACGATGCCTTCGATGTTGCCCTTGTGCTCGGCGCGCACCGGGATGACGTAGCGCCCCTGTCGCTGCGTCACAAGCGCCTCCTGCAAGTACGGCTTGATGTCGCCGCTGTGGACGAGACGATCCAGCGTGCTGAGCAGCCGATCCTGCGCCACGCGCAGCTCGCTGCGCAGACGGCCCAACTCTGGGCTGGCGCTGTCGAGCACATCGCCGCGGTCGCTGATGCAGCGGCTGATCTGCTCCACCACATGGTCGCAGGGCTGGATGTTGGTTGCCATTTCGGCCAGGTGCGGAAACGAATGCTCCAGCCGCGTCAGCAGGTTGCGCAGTTGGCGCGCCCGCTGCAGGGTGAACTTGACCTCCAGCAGGTCAGAGGGCATCAGCACCGAGCGGCGCTCCGCGCGGTCGAGCAGCGGGCGCAGATCGCTCACGCCGCCAAAGTTGATGTCATCCTTCTGCTGCAACAACTGGTAGGCTTCATAGGTCTGGATCAACCATTCCTGCACCGTGACCAGATCGTCGCTCGGCAAAAGCGAGGCGGCCAGCTCAGCGCCGCCGCTAAAGGCGCAGTATTGAGCCAGCCGTTCGAGAATTTTCGGATATTCGAGAACACGCAGCGTGCGTGGGTTCATAACAGTTGCAATATCATTCCTACAAATGGGGACTTGTGCGCCTGCCCCAAAGCGTAACGGCCATCATAACATAGCCACTGATCTACCAGCAAAGCGCAGGCAAAACCGGGCGTCCCCCGTTTGGCCCCTCTCACCCCGCCAGGTGCGCCAGATTCCTGAAAATGGACATCCTCGGTCTACAATGACTTTGCGTCGATGGTAATTTTTTTGAAAGGCGGAAAGGTTAGCTATGTCTGATCGATGGTTCAAACAAGTGCACTCCTTTTTTCGATATGTGTTGGCGATCACACTGAGCGCCGGACTATTGATGCCCGCGGCGACTCCTGCGGCTGCGCAGGGCGGCTTCAACCTGCCCTACGGCTTTATTCAGGAAGGGGTCGTGATGGGGCTGGATCTGCCCACCAGCTTTGCGTTGGCGCCGGACGGGCGCATCTTTATCACGGAAAAGGCGGGCCGCGTGCGCGTCTATCAGAATGGCGAGTTGCTGGGCGAGCCCTTTATCGACCTGACCACCGAAGTCAACGACGCGGCCGACCGCGGGCTGATGGGCATCGCCGTCGATCCAGCCTGGCCGCAGCGCCCCTACATTTATCTATCCTTTGTCTACGATCCGCCGGAGATCAAGGATCGCAACCCAAGCGGCGCGCGCGTCTCGCGCGTCGTGCGGCTGACCGCGGACGCCGACAATCTCAACGCGGCCACACCCGGCAGCGGCGTCGTACTCGTGGGGACGAACAGCACCGCCGACCATGTGGGCAACCCGGATCAGGGGGACGCCGAGCCCTTCTCCTGTCGCGACGAGGGCGGCCAGCCCGTGCGCGATTGCATCGCCACCGAAGGCACGGCGCACACGATCGACATGCTGCAGTTCGGACCGGAAGGCGCGCTCTACGTCTCGGTGGGTGACGGCATCGTCAACAGCAAAGGCAATGCGCGCGCGCTGGACATCAACAGCCTCAACGGCAAGATTCTGCGCGTCGACCCGGACACGGGCGAGGGGCTGGCCTCCAATCCTTTCTACGACGGCGACGCGGGCAGCAACGCGTCCAAAGTCTTTGCGTTGGGGATGCGCAACCCCTTCCGCTTCACCGTCGACCCGCGCAACGGCCGCGTGATCGTGGGCGAGGTGGGCAACGAGAAATGGGAGGAGATCAACATCGGCGGGCCGGGCGCCAACTTTGGCTGGCCCTGTTACGAAGGCCCGTACGAGGCCGCCACCTACGCCAACTGCGAAGCGTTCAAAACCGGCGAGTGGACGATGACGCCCGGCGCGTTCTCCTACGAGCATACGACCAAACCGCAGCGCGGCGCCGCGATTGGCGGCGATCTTTACCTGGGGCGCAGCTTCCCGGCGCTGTATCGCGGCGCGTACTTCTACCACGATTTCAACGGCGGCGTCACCAACTTTCTGACCTTTGGCGGCAATGGCGGCGTGACGGACAACGAATTCGCCACCAACATGCCGGGCATTGTGCAGATCACGGCGACCGACGATGCACTCTACGTGCTGTCGATCATCCTTGGCGGCATCTGGCGCATCCGCTACGTGCCCGGCGGCGACCAGCCACCCACCGCGGACGCGGCCGCCGACCCAACGGGCGGGGTTGCGCCGCTGGAAGTCGCCTTCTCCAGCAAGCGCAGCACGGATCCGGAAAAGAGCATCGTGGGCTATCAATGGGAGTTTGGCGACGGTGAAAGCAGCAGCAAGGCCAACCCGTCGCACATCTACACGGAAAATGGCGTCTACGCGGTGACGCTCACTGTCACTGATGGCGCCGGCAACACGAGCACGGACACGGTGGAGATTCTGGTGGGCAGCGAGCCGCCTGTCGCGGAAATCCTGGAACCCGGCGACGGCGCCAAATTCCGCATCGGCGAGCAGGTGACCTTCCGCGGCAGGGGCAGCGACCCGGATGACGGCGAGCTGAACGAGGGGCGGCTGGCGTGGTCGGGTGTTCTTCACCACAACGAGCACATCCACTACGACGCGATCAAGGCGACCGGCGCGTCGGGCAATTTCGCCCTGGCGGATCACGGCGACAACACCTACCTGGAGCTTTGCCTCACCGTAACCGACAGCCAGTCGCTGCAAGACCAGCAGTGCGTCGATGTCAAGGCGCAGGAGGTGACCTACACCTTCAACAGCACACCGAGCGGGCTGCCCCTCACCTACGCGGGCAGCCGCTACGAGACGCCCTTCAAGGTCAGGACCTACTTCGGCGCCAGGCGCATCGTCGAAGCGCCGCTGACCGCGGCGGACGGCCTGACTTTCGACAGGTGGTCGGATGGCGGCGACGCGGTGCACGACATCGTGATCGAGGATGGCGACCGCGTGCTGACCGCCATCTACACCGATGCAAGCGGCGCAGCGCCAGCCGACGCCACGGATGCAGCCGCGCTGGAGGAAGCCCCGCTGGTGACGCCGGAAGATGACGCCGCGCCAGCCGCCGGCGCGCCGGCTGAGGTCGAGACGCCCGCGGCTGCCAGCAGCGATGAGCCGGCAAGCGACGCGCCGGCAGTGAGCGCCGGCGTCATCCGCGCCGAGGTGTGGCGCGACGTGCCCGGCGACGACCTGGACGCGTTCGTCAAGACGCCGCAGTTCAAGCACGACGCGCCGGAGATCGTCGAGCTGGAACGGCTGGCCTTCCCGCGCGGCAGCGGCGACAGCTACGGCGTGCGCGTGCGCGGCTATCTCGTCCCGCCGGAAAGCGGCGACTATCGCTTCTTCATCTCCGCCGACGACCGCGGCGCACTCTCGCTGAGCACGGACGCCGACCCGGCTAATAAAATCGTCGTCGCCTACACGCCGGAGTGGACCGGCCCCGAAGTTTACGACAACTATCCAGAACAGGCGACCGGTCCGCTCGCGCTGCAAGCCGGCGCGCGCTACTACTTCGAGGTGCTCTACAAACAGGCCGACGGCAAGGACAATCTCTTCGTGGCGTGGGAGCGACCCGGAGGCGGACGTGAAGTGATCGACGCGCGGTATGTGGAACCGGTTGAGTAACGACGAAGCCGTCCGATTGGCAATGACTGGCATAGTAGCGAATTGTCAGGACAGCTTCCCATCGTCGAGGTGGAAGAGTTCCGGCCAGCACGAACATCAGTTCTGTGCTGGCCGAGATTGAAGCGATGGCATTACGCGCTCAAGAGCGAGGCGTGAGGATGAGGCGCTTGTCACAGCGTCCTTCGCCCCTCGCAACTCGCCCCTCTTTACGCCGCTTGCGAAGGCGTCCCACCGGTGGTGTTGGCGCCTGCGATCCGTTGCATTGCCAGACGATACCCCTGCACCAGCAGCTCGATGCCTGTCACAGCAAAGACGATGGCGACGACCAGCCTGGCGACCGGCTCCAGCGCCGGCCAGGCAAGCAGCGGGCCGCTCATCAGCATCCACGCCAGGACGGCCAGGCCAAAGACGGACAACGCCATTTGCAGCACGCGCGTCAGCGGCCGCCAGCGTCCCTGCGCCAGCACGTAGGCGTCGAGCGCAATCGCCAGACTCCACATCAGCGTCAGCCACGGCACGAAGGCGGAGAAATTCTCCGACAGCAGCGGCGTCGACGTAACATGGCCGTCCGCAACCGTGATCGCCGAAATCCATTCGGGGTAGGCGTTGAAGACCAGGATCGCCAGCACAGTGAAGCCGATGCCGACCACCAGTTCGCCGACCTTGACGCGCTCCGTTTGCTCGACTTTGGGCAGCGTGCGCGGATTCCACGCCTGCTGCTTTGCCTCCGCCTCGATCTTGCCGCGGGTGGCGGTCTCGACCAGCGCAAAGACAAAGACGATCGTGCCAAAGGTCTGAAACAGACCACCCACCAGCCCAGCAAACATCTCGAAGGGATTCTCGATCGTGCGCTGCTGCAAGCTGACGCCGACGACAATGCCAAAGATCCAGACGCCCGTCAGCACCAGCAGCACCACCGTGGCGACGATGCGGAAGATGGGGTAGAGCGCCGGCCCGATCAGCGCGCGCGGCGCGTGGTAGCGGGCCGCCAGCGTTTCCGGCCGTCCAAACTGTTCGAGCACACTCAGCACCATCTGCTCGTCCAGGCTTTCCAGATCGGCCCCGCGAGCTTCCAATTCATCCTGGATCAGCGAGCGGATCTCGGCATCCACATCGCCGCGCTCGCGCACGGGCAACGCTTCCCCCACGGCGTACACATAGCGGTCGATCCATTCCTGCGCGTTCATTGTGCTTGCTCCTTTTCAATCCCCAGCCGCGCCAGCGCGGCGACCAGACTTTTCCATTCGTCGATCAACTGCGGCAGCGTCGTATTCCCCAGCGGGCTGAGCAGATAATAGCGCCGCGGCCGCTGGTCATCGACCACCTCCCAGCGGCTCTCCAGCAAGCCTTGCGCTTCGAGCCGGCGCAGCAGCGGGTAGAGCGTGCCTTCGCTCACCTCCAGCCCCGCCTCACTCAGCCGCTGCTTGAGCGAATAGCCGTATTGCAGGTCGCGGCACAGGCTCAGCACGGCCATCACCGCCAGGCCGCGCCGCAGCTCCGAGGCCAGGTTGTCGTACGCTTGCGCGTCCATCATGGGTGTGTTCATAGTCAGGATTATACTATGCAATACATAGTATTGTCAATACCGATATACAATTTACAACACACTAGTTGGCGGATGGATGTAGCCAACGCAAAGCTGGCGAACTTCCTATCCAACCACCGCCGCGGTAAGCTCCCTATTGCCTAGGACAGTCCTGGCAAAAATTGACCACGGATTAAACGGATGAGGCGGATTCTCACGGATTTCATCTGGACATGGTTCAATTTTTTCCGGGAAATTCGTGGTTTGTTTTCAGGGGAGGAACTGATGGGGATTTATGCGATCGATCATGTGCAGCTTGCGATGCCAATGGGCGAAGAAGCACGAGCGCGCGCATTCTTCTGTGACGTGCTGGGAATGACAGAAGCTCCTAAACCAGCGGCGCTGGCGGCACGCGGGGGAGCGTGGTTTATGGCCGGCGCGGTGCAGTTGCACCTCGGCGTCGAGCCGGAATTCCGCCCTGCCCGCAAGGCGCACCCGGCCCTGCTGGTGGACGATCTCGCGGCGCTGGTTGCGACCCTCGCCGCGGCTGGCGTGGTGGTCATCGACAACGAACCGGCGCTGGAAGGGTATCGCCGTGTGCACATACACGACCCCTTTGGCAACCGCATCGAGTTGATGGAGAAACTGGCGGATCTCCGCTGATTTTTCTTTGTAATCCGCATCGATCCGCCTATGCGCGTGATGCGCGGGCTATTTTTCTTGCGCCTGGCGCACGATCTCGGCGATCTGCCCCAGGTGATCGTCTTCGTGGCGCAGACCGAGCACGAAGCGCTCCACGCAGTTGATCTCACCGGCGCCGGGCCAGGGGGCATACTGCACTTCACAATGGGGCTGTTCGGGCCAGAGGTCGAGGCTGGCGAGACGCATGCGCCGGCTCTCCTCCAGCCGTTGGCGACACTGCGCCAGTGTGGTGACATGCTGCCAAGGCGTCTCGTAACGCGAGCGGCCATGATTCTGCACCCCACGCGCCATTTCAGCAGCCAAAAACGCCGCCTCCTCAGAAGATGCGGTCACGTGCACGATGACGTGACCTAGCGTCCATGCCAGGGTTTCTTCCGCGTCGCTGACAGCGTACGGGTCGTCCGCAGTGGGATCGACCGGCTGAAAGACGACATCCTGGTCGGTGCAACCGGCGATCAGCGCGTGCACTGTATCCACCATCTCGTTGGTTAAACCACGCAGGTCGTCCACCGTCAATTCCGCGCAAAGCTCGGCCAGTGTGATCTGTTTCTCGCGTACAGCCTCAAAGTCCAACATACGACGCCTTTCTTGATTTTCAGCTTTTCAATAGAAAGTAGTAAGTTCGACAATACGATATTTCGGAAATGGCGCAGGCCTTGTCACATGGAATGTCTGGTTCATCTCCAGAGATAAGCATGACCATTGACAATCGGCGCGTATGTAGGCAACTGCGCATTGTCGCGACATCGGACACTGGCTGACAGACGCGCTTTGTTCCTTCCGTCACAATCGCGGCAATGAGCATTGCAACTCGATTCAGCTTTCTCTTTATTGTCGCCTGGCTTGTGGCAGGGTGCCGCGCTCAGGCTGACCGGCCGATTACCGCCAGCGTGGTGGAAGCGATGAGCGCGCCCAACAACGCCAACTTTGCGCGCGCCTACGCCCCGCGTCCGTTCAACTTCCCGCGGGATCACGGCGCACATCCCGACTATCGCACCGAGTGGTGGTACTACACCGGCAATCTGACCGGCGACGATGGCGCGCCCTTTGGCTTTCAGTTGACCTTTTTTCGCAGCGCGCTGACGCCCGACATGCCTCCACGCACCTCGGCGCTGGCGACAAATCAGGTCTACATGGCGCACTTTGCGCTCACTGACGGCGCGCGCAACGAGCACGCCAGCTTCGACCGCTACAGCCGCGGCGCGGGCGAGCTTGCCGGCGCGACGGGCGAGCCAGGCTATCGCGTCTGGCTGGAGGATTGGGCCGCCACTGAGATCGAACCGGGCGTCTATCGGCTCGTCGCCAGCGCGCCGGGTGAGGGTGGGCCGGTCGCCATCGATCTGACGCTGCGCGAGACGCGGCCGCCGGTGCTGCACGGCGGCCAGGGGCTGCATCAGAAAGGCCCTGAAGCGGGCAACGCTTCCTATTATTACAGCCTCGTCGGTCTGGAAACGCGCGGCGTGGTGACGCACGCGGGCCGCACCACGACCGTGACCGGCCGCAGTTGGATGGATCACGAATTTGGCACGAGCGCGTTGACCGCGGGCGCGGTCGGGTGGGATTGGTTCAGCATCCAGTTCGACAACGGCGCGATCCTGATGGTGTATGAGATTCGCCTGGCTGACGGCGGCGTCAACCCGCAGATCAAGGGCACGTTGATCTGGCCGGATGGCGCGCAGCAGATCGTAAGCGAGAACGACTTCGAGTTGACGCCAACTGGGACGTGGACCAGCCCACGCACCGGCGTCACCTATCCGTCGGGGTGGCAGTTACGCTTCCCCGCCCTGGAGATCGAGCTGGCGATCACCCCGCTAGTGGCTGACCAGGAAATGGATGTGAGCTTTGTCTACTGGGAAGGCGCCATCGATGTGACCGGCGTCATGCGTGGGGAAGCCGTCACAGGCCGCGGCTATGTCGAGTTGACCGGTTACGGCGAGCAGAGCACGCAGTATCAGCGTTAAATGGGCCAGTGGGCATGCTCGCGGCCATATTTTCACACTGCGCGACGCACCGGGCTAGTCGCCGGGCGCGGCGCGACAACCTTCATTTTATCAGAATCCTGGCGGCGCTGCGCACCACTTCGCGCTCGGACGGATAGGTCAACACCTGTGGCGTCTGCGCCAGGGGAAACCAGTTGACGCTGTCCACCTCGATGCTGGCGTCACTCAGCTCGCCGCCCACAGCGCGCATCAGATAGAAGTCCACATGCTTCTGCACCAACTCCGGCGTGGCGCGGTGATGGGTGTCCCAGTACCAGTACTCGATTACGCCCAGGTGCGCCTCGCATTGGCCGGCAAGCCCGCACTCTTCCTTCACTTCCCGCAGCGCGGTCTCTTCGACCGTCTCGCCCGGCTCGCAGGTGCCTTTGGGGAGCTGCCAGCGCGTGCCGCCGCGCGTGGCGATCAGCGCGACCTCCGGCTCTCCCTGGTCGTTGACGCGATAGATCACGCCGCCTGCCGAGTGGTCGGTGCGACGCCGTCGCCAGTGGCGTCGCGTCTCTTCATCAATTGGCGGCAGGTCGTGTGCTTTCCTCATATCAAGGTTCTTGTTCAACAGGAATGTCTGGCAGACTGGGATTCGATTAACCTGGGATTCGATTAACCTGCGACTTTGTCGAGCCGTCATCTTATCGAACTGGCGCTTTGTCAACAGCGCCATCGCCAATGGCAACGGCGAGCGCCATCGCCACGCGCTCCCAGTTGTGCGGGGGCATGTAAACCAGCGCGGCGGGCAAAAAGGGCTTTGACGTAAAAGTCAGCGCGCCGGCAAGCTCTTGCACCGTCCAGACCGCGCGGGCGCGCGCGATCACAACGGAGGCGTCCGTCCATTTATCGAGCAGCACAAACCAGGCTGCCATCTCCTGCGCCATGCCCACATGGGAGATCGGCAATGGCGTGTCGTTATGATTGAAGACAAAGGCGAGCGCGCCGCCCATGTCGCACCAGACACGATCCGGCGTAATCGGGCCGGGCGAGAGACCCATTTCCCCCCATGCGTGCAGGTGCTCGTGGAGGTTGGCGATCACTGCCGGCGACAAATCGTTGTGCAGTGCAGTGATGGGGTGCAGGCCGGCAGGCGGCTGGGGATGGGAGAAAACAGTGTGGTCGCGGATCGTGTAGAACATTCAAAGCCACTTTCTTCTACGAAAAATAATCAACATGGTGATGGCGATGCTGATGAACACCGCCCAGACCAGCGGATAGGCCCACCAGACGTTCAACTCCGGCATGAAGTGAAAATTCATCCCATACACGCCGGCGATAAAGCTGAGCGGGATGAAGATGGTTGAGACCATCGTGAGCACCTTCATGACCTCATTCATGCGATTGTTGACCAGCGCCAGATGCGTCTCAATGGTGCTGCTGGCCAGGTCGCGCATGCTGTCGGACAGGTTGGCAAGCCGCGCCAGGTGGTCGTACACATCGCGATAATACATGCGAACCTGCGTTGGGACAACCTTGTATTCGCCCGTGGAGAGCCGTCCGAGCAACTCGCGCTGCGGCGTGAGGATGCGTTGTAGCCGCAGCGCACTGCTTTTGGCCGTCAACAGGCGATTGAGCATGTCGCGCTCCGCTTCATTGGAATGGAAGATGTCATCTCCCAGCTTCTCCAATTGTTCTTCGAAGGCATCGATCAAAGGAATATAGTTATCAATCTGGCTGTCGAGCAATTCGTAGAGCAGCATGGCCGGCCCACGCGCCAGCCCGACTTCGGCATGATGCTCCGCGTTCCAGCAGCGATTGATCGAGCGCCGTTCAGCTTCATGGATGGTTACAAGGAAGTTGACGCCAAGAAAGACATCCACCTCCTCGGTGTCCATGTCCATTGGCTCCTCGCCCAGGTTGACCGTGTGAAAAACGAGGTAGAGATAAGAGGCGTAGTCGTCAAGCTTGGGCAGATGTGTGTCGCGCAACGCGTCCTCGATCGCCAACGGGTGAAAGTGGAAAACCTGCGCCAGGACGCGCTCGTAGTCGCCATTCGACGCGCCTTGCATATCGACCCAGAGTCGGGTGTCCTTGTCGGCAAGCAGACGCGGCAGTTCGGCGACTGGCACATCTACACCAACACGTCCAGCGGCATCGCGACAAATGATGCGGATCATCGAAGGCTCTTACCCCATCAAAAAACCAGTTGCCAGCACGACTGCCAGCGGCGCCACGACGTACATCACCACCCATGTCAATGCAAACACGCCGACGCTTTTCCACAGCCCAAACCCGTGCGCCACGCCCACCGCCTTGAGCAACAACGCCCCACACCAGACCACACCCACCAGCGCCAGGATGCGCCCCGTATAGTGGAGCGCCGCGGCCGTGGGCGCCGACATCACATCGCTCAGATCAGGGGCGTAGGCAAGCAGAAAAAAAATGGCGGGCGCCGCGGAAAGCGCCACCGCGCCCAAATGCTGGTTCAAGGTGGCGCGGCCGCCCAGACTTTTCGCCACGAGCATCAGCGCCAAAACAAAAAGCATCCAGTCGGCCGCGTAGTGCAAGGGCGAAGCTAGCCACGCGCCCCCCAGCCGGATCACGCGGGAGGGGCGTGCGCCGAGGGGCGGCTCGATCTTGACCACCTCCGCGCGCGCCTGCGCCACAAATGTTTGTACGCGCGCCGGCGTCGCCGAAATTTGCGCCAGGACGCGCCCGACGGCTTCCGGCGTGGTCGACAAGGCTGCAATCCAACCGTTCACCTGGTCGGGCGTGGCCGAAATCTGCGCCAGCAACTCGTCGAACTGGCTTTGCGACATGCCAAGCTGGTCAAGCATGGGCTGGAGCTCCACCATCGTGGCATCGACCTGCGCCTGCTCCTCCGTTCTGGCCGCGGCAAGTTGCTCAGCGGTGAGGTTGGCCAGCCGCAACAGTCGCCGCGTGTCAGCTTCTGAAGCGTTGGCGCGCGCCAGCAGCCGGCTCATCTGGGCAGGGGTGGGCTGTGTTTGTTGGACGGCGCTTTCAATTTCACCAACTGTAAGCGTCCGCTGTTGCAGCAGCCGGTTCAGGCGCATCTGGGGAGTGGCAAAGCGGTTGAAGAGATCAGCCGCCTGTCTGATCACGCGCCCAAAGCGACGATCAAATTCAGACGCGGCGGCGTTAACCGCGTTCTCCACCCGTCCCTGCAGCACAGCGACCGCTGACTCGACCGCGGCGGTGACGGTGGCGACCGTCTCACGCGCGTCGGCGACGACCTGGTCGAAGCGCTCCACCAGCGTGGGCGTGCGCAGCGCGGACGGCAAGCCCAGCCACAGCCCCAGCCCGGCAAACAGACTGACGACGAGAAACAGTTTCAAGGCAAAGGCAATCCCTCGGTCAGTCTGGAGCAGCGCGTGAATGGCGTCGCCGCGCAATTGCAAAACCTGCGAGTAGGTGTAAAGTGCACTTTTCATCGCTGGCATCCTCTCAAATAATCTATTCGTAGGGCGGGCTATCAGCCCGACAAACCACAGCAACGACCGGCGTCACGCCAGCAGCAAGATATCGATCAGGGCGCCAGGAATTGTTGCACCTGGAGCACCTGATTGACATAGGGATTCTGCTGCAAGCTGTACGCGCCGCCGTTGAGCAAAATCAGCACAACAAGCAGCGCCACTAGCGCGTAGGGCGCCAGCGTCACCACGAGCGTCGGCGCGGCGCCCAACCCATGCGCCGACTTGAGGGCGAGAAACTTGGTCGCCAGCATCAGCAAAAAGATCAACGAAAGCGGCGCCACCGCGCCGGGGACAATTTCGACAAGCCGCAGCAGCAGCGGCGCAGACGCCAGGCTCAGCACGCCCAGCGTCTGCCCGAGACGCGCCTGACTGCCGTACCAGCGCGCCACCCAGTGAGCCAGCACCGCAAACAGGAGCCAGTTGATGACCGTAGCCAGCGCGGTGGCGACGATCGCGCTGACCGTGGCCGTCACCGTGGGATAACCTAGCAGCACGCGCAATGCCTCCCACGCCACGGTATGCCCCTGCGCAAACTGGACGGCAAAGGCAGGGTCTTGCTGCACCTGCTGAGCATACCAGGGCAGATCGATCAGTGCATTGTACAAAAGATGCTGCAACGAACTCAGGTCCGGCGCAGTCAGCGCGCCCAGCCAGTAGCCGATCAACTGGGCGAGCGTCACCAGCCCGACGATCGTCAAAATAATCACGAACCCGCGCTGTCCTGGGCTTGCAGCATCGCGCACGACCGCGTACGGCTCATTGCCCAACAGCAGCGTGCGTCCGAGCAGCGCCAACACGCCCGGCTGCGCGCGGCCGTCCTCGTGCGCGGGATCCGGAGGTGCGGCGACGATGGCATCCGCATTGATGGCGATGTCCCCTGATTCTATTGACATTTGGGAAAGCTCCAATCGTGAGTTGATGCGTTGCACGTTACGTGACGTGCGTATCACCAAATTATAACGGCGGTCGGTGGCTCGACAAACTACATGAACGGTCAAAGGTCTGTTCGATTCGGCCCGGCAGGTGTACAATTTAAGCCGCGAGGGCTGCAAAGCGGAGCATATAACGCGCGGGTTGGCATGACCAGGCGGATTTCTGCTGATTTTCTCTGTGATCTGCGTGCTATCTTTTATGCCTGATAAGTTTTGGAGACGCCAATGTTCCAAAAAATTCTGATCGCCAATCGCGGCGAGATCGCGGTCCGCATCCTGCGCGCTTGCCAGGAGATGGGCATCGCCACCGTGGCCGTCTATTCCGACGCCGACGCGCGCGCGCTGCATGTGGCGCTGGCCGACGCCGCGGTGCACATCGGACCGCCACCGCCGCGCGAATCCTACCTGCGCGGCGCGCGCATCTTGCAGGCGGCGCGCGAGCACGGCTGTGACGCCATTCATCCTGGCTACGGCTTCCTTTCTGAAAACGCCGATTTCGCCGACGCGGTCGCCGCGGCCGGGCTGACGTTTATCGGCCCGCGCGGCGCGGCCATGCGCGTGATGGGCGTCAAAACCTCGGCGCGCGCCGCCATGCAAGCTGCCGGCGTCCCCATCGTGCCAGGCTACCAGACAAGCCAGGCCGACGACGACTTGCTGGCCGCCGCGCAGGAGATTGGCTTTCCCGTGCTTGTCAAGGCGACCGCGGGCGGCGGCGGCAAAGGCATGCGCATTGTCCCGCATCCTGCTGAGCTGCGCCACGCGTTGGCATCGGCGCGACGCGAGGCGCTCAACGCGTTTGGCGACGACCGCATTTATCTGGAAAAATTGATCGAACATCCGCACCACATCGAGTTTCAGGTTTTTGCCGACCATTACGGCCACGCGGTTCACTTGTTCGAGCGCGAGTGTTCCGTCCAACGCCGCCACCAGAAGATCATCGAAGAGACGCCTTCGCCGTTGCTCGACGCCGGCCTGCGCGGCCGCATGGGGGAAGCGGCGGTGGCCGCGGTGCGCGCGGTCGGCTACACCAACGCCGGCACGCTGGAGTTTCTGGTCGATGCGCAGCGCAACTACTATTTTCTGGAAATGAACACGCGGCTGCAAGTCGAGCATCCCATCACGGAGGCTGTCACCGGCGTCGATCTCGTCAAGCTCCAGATTCGGGTGGCGGCGGGCGAACCACTCCCCTTCACGCAGGCTGACCTGTCGCAGCGCGGCCACGCCATCGAGTGCCGTATCTACGCCGAGGATGCGGCCAATGGCTTTTTGCCCGCCATCGGCAAGGTGCTGACCGCAGTCGAGCCGGTCGGCCCCGGCGTGCGCGTTGACGCGGGCGTCACCGGCGGCGACGAGATCACGCTGCATTACGACCCGATGATCGCCAAGCTGATCGTGCTCGGCGAGACGCGCCGCGACGCCATCGACAAAATGCTGTGGGCGCTGCGTCACTATGTGATTCTGGGGGATGTCATCACCAACATTGCCTTCCTGCGCGCGGTGCTGAGCCACCCGCGCTTCCTGGCTGGCGACGCCACCACCGACTTTATCGATTCCCTACCCGATTTCCACTCGCTTAATTTCCAATCTCCAACCTCCCAATCTCTCACTCCCTCCGCCCCCGATCTCGCCTTCGCCATCGCTGCGCTGGCCGAGCTTCTGCAAGGCAGCACAGCCCCCCTTGCGGCTGGCGCGGCTACAGACGGCGATCCCTTCAGCCCGTGGCGGCAAAGCAACGGCTTCCGCCTAGGCAACGCCGCGGGGCGCACGTGACAGAGAGGAGGGCGCCCTTGCTGCTGACCGAAGCGTCCTTGTCCAGCGCGGTCGAGGAGCTGGCGCGCCGCGATCCTGATCTGGCGCAGATAGTTGTGCGGCATGGCCTGCCGCCGCTGTGGCCGCGCGAACCAGGATTCCCCACGTTGGTGTTGCTGATCCTGGAACAGCAGGTATCGCTGGCTTCGGCGCGCGCCGCGTTTAACCGGCTGGAGGCGGTCACCGGTGCGGTGACGCCGGCCAGCCTGCTTGTCCTGACAGACGAACAGATGCGCAGCATCGGCTTCAGCCGCCAGAAGGCCAGCTACGCGCGCGGTCTTGCCGAGGCGATCCAGGCGGGCCGGTTTGATCCCAGCCGTCTCGTCAAGTTGCCGGATGAGGAAGTGCGCCGTGTGTTGACGGCCTTCAGGGGCATCGGGCCGTGGACTGCGGAGATTTACCTGCTGATGGTGCTGCGCCGCGCCGACGCGTGGCCGGCCGGCGACCTGGCGCTGGCAATTGCCGCCCAACAGGTCAAGGGGCTGGCGCAGCGCCCCGCCCCGGCCGAGTTGGGCGCGCTGGCCGAAGCGTGGCGTCCCTGGCGGGCGGTCGCGGCGCGGCTGTTATGGCATCACTATCTGTCGCGCTGAGGCGCACTGCGTATGGAGGCATTGGGAAGCGCCGAGGTAAAGCATGGTCTGCAATCTTCCAGGAAGCCTTGGGGCTTGCTGGAAGATAGTTAGCAATAAGTGTTCAGCCCATCGCTTAGTAATGCTTCATCCGTCTACAGCACAATCTCCCGCCCCTCCGCCACCGACCGCGTGATGGCGTCGACGATCTGCACGTGAACAAGCGCCTGCTCCGGCGTCACGATGTCGGCGCTGGCGTCGCCGTTGAGCCGCCGCACAAAGTTGGCAATCAACTGCTCGTAGGAACTGCTCTTCTGGACCGGCAACTGCGTGTCGGTCTTGACTTCCATGCCGTTGAGCATGGTGTACAGCTCGACCGTATCCAAGCCGCCGATGCGCGCGCCGCCCTCGTCGCCAAATAACTCGGTGAGAAACGTTTCCGGATAGTTGGCTGCCCAGGCAACCTGAAAGTGGAGCACAGCGCCGTTCTCAAAGATCACCTGCGCCCAGGCGACATCATCGACATCGTAGCGCGCGCTGGCGGATGGCTTGAAGATGTCCGCGCCCCACCCGCCGAGACCGCGCCCGCGCGGGCCAAATTCGGCAAACATGGCGCCAGTAACCCGTTTGGGTTTCGGATAGTTCATGATATAGAGCGCACGATCCAACGTGTGCACACCGATGTCAAGCAGCGCGCCGCCGCCAGCCAGTTCCTGGTTGGTGAACCAACTGCCGTAGCCGGGGATGCCGTTGCGCCGCTGCCAGACCGTGCGCGCGGCATAGATGCGACCAAAAAAGCCATGTTCGGCGTGGGCTTTGGCCGCTTGCATCGGTCCGGTAAAGCGGAAGTGCGTGCCGACGGTCAACACGCGGTCGTGGGCAGCGGCAGTGGCAAACATCGCCTGAGCGTCATCGTAGGTCAGCGCCACGGGCTTTTCGCACAGCACATGCGAGCCAGCTTCGAGTGCAGCCGTCGCCATTGGCTTGTGAAAGATATTTGGCGTCGCCACCACGGTGATGTCAGGCTGGGCTTCGGTCAACATCTTTTCGTAGCTGCTGTAGACCGTGGCGACGCCCGTCTCATCGGCAATGGCGCGGGCGCGGGCCTCGTTGACATCGCACACAGCGACGACGGTGGTATTGGGTTG
>JACSRH010000333.1 GCA_014879855.1 Caldilineaceae bacterium
CAAAAAGACGCCCTGTCCGCCACGCACGAGCGGATGCTTGGCTACGAGCACGCCTTTGCCTACGTCGCCGCCCATCAGCAGCCCGGGGATCTCGTCATGACGCCGCAGGCCGCGGGGTGCGCGCTGGTGCTCGGCGCACCATGTGACTACTACACGCAAGGCAGGGATTACGAACCTTTTGTCCTTGACGCCGGCGATCATCTGATCGAACGGTGGAGCGGGGCCACGCTGTTGTCCACCCTGACGCAACTTGAAGAGGTGCTTGCTCAAGGGAAGCGCGTCTGGTTTGTGACCGACGGCGAGCGCCTGCTCAAGCGCTTCGAAGCCGGCTTTGCACGCGAGGTGTTGGAGCGGTTCGAGGTGGTGCGCGCAGACGATTCCGCGCGCGTGTTGCTGTTCACGGGCAAACCGCCATTGCCCGCGCCCGCCTGGATTGAGCCGTTTGCGCCGATCGACTTCACAGACTGGATGACGCTAGAACGCATCGCTCGCAGCGAAATTGAAACAGGCGGCGATCTGTTCGTGCGCACCGGCTGGGTGCTGGCTGAGGACGCAAAATCGCCCACCATCTCGGTGCAACTGGTCAGCGAGGATGGCGCGCGCCCAACCTCCGCGGACGGGGTGTTGGCGGAAGGGGTGATCAACCCGGGGCAGGCGGAAGGCGCGCCCATCCCGGACACAAAGCGTTTGCGCACGCCAGATGATTTGCGGAACGGCCTTTACCGGCTGGAGATCGTCGCCTATCGCGCAGCATCGGCGGACCCGTTTGGCCCGCCAGTTCCAGTCGATTGGTTCTGGGTTGGCCCGCCGCCTGCGGCGCCTGCGTTGCCGATCTCGGCAAACTGGCGCAATGGCATTGAATTGATCGGCGCCGATCCACTGCCGGCCACGCTGGATGCTGGAGCGCCGCTGACCCTGCGCTTGCGCTGGCAGACGAACACGGCGCTGGCGGAAGAATACACGGCTTTTGTGCACCTGATGGGTCCTGACGGCGCGCTGGCAGCCCAAGACGACCACGCCCCGCGCCACGGCTTTTGGCCCACAACAGGTTGGCGCCGCGGCGCCGCGGTTGATGATGTTTATACGCTGACGCCCCCCTCATTATTGGAACCAGGTGTTTACCGCTTGCTGGTGGGTTGGTACGCCGTCGCCACAGGGGAGCGCCTGCTGCTAGAAGGTGGCAGCGATGCGCTGGAGCTGACCCAATGGCGCGTGCCATGAGCAGGGCGAGGCGCGCATGACGGCAATTGCTACACGCCCTCAGACTCGTCCGCGCCACAGAACCTGGCTGCTGGCAGGCGCGACGGGTGTGCTGTTCGCAGCGATGTTGATCCTGCTGCTGGGGATCAACATGCGCCGCGAGCTCAATCACGACGAACATCAGTTTATCGCCAGCGCCGCGCTGATCACACGCGCCGGGCTGACGCCTTATGACGATTTTGCCTATTTCCATGTGCCCCTGTTGAGTTACCTCTACGTTTTGCTTTATACGCTCTCCGACTCGCTGCTGCTGAGCAGTCGCCTCGTTTCGGTTGTCTTTGGCTGGCTGTCGCTGGTGCTCGTGTTTGGGATTGCCTGGCGTCGTTTTGCTCTTCTTTCTGACTGGTCGCGCTGGCGCTATGCGAGCCTGGCGGCGCTGTGGCTGCTGGCAACGCCGGTGTTTCATTACACGAGCGGTCGCGCCTGGAATCATGACTTGCCGATCTTTTTGCTGTTGCTGGCCTTTATCGTGTTCAGTCAGATGCTCACGCATAGGCGCCAGGTTGGCTGGCTGCTGGCCAGCGGCGCACTGGTGGGGCTGGCGGCGACCACGCGACTTTCCTTTGCCGCGACGGTTGCACCTTTCTTGGTGATGGCATGGCTGGCGCCGGCGCGGAGCCTCCGCCAACGGCTGCGCAATTTTCTTGCATTTGGTTGCGGCGCGCTGGTGGCTGCTTTGGCTGTGCTCATCCCTGTGCTGCGCGATCCATCCGCCCTTTTCTTTGGCAATGTTGGCTATATCCAGCTCAACGCACAATATTACGTGAACGCGGGCTATGGCGGGGCGATGTCGCTGACGGGAAAGCTGCTCTATTTTGGCGATCTGCTGGTCGCCACGCCCACCAATTTGATTTCGCTCACAGCGTTAATGATTGGTTTGTGGCCGGTGCGTGCGCTTTTGTGGCGCGGCAATCCAGGCAACCATGCCGCAGACGACCGCACGCAAGCCTGGACGCCCACCCGAGTGCGATTGGGCTTGTTGCTCTTGCTGATGCTGTTTACGTTGCCTGGCGCGTTCGGCGCCACGCCGTCACAGCCGCAATATTTCCACCCGATCTTTCCACTGGCGATCCTGGGCATTGTCGAAGCGTTCACCGCGTGGCCGGCAAGCTTGCGCGCCGGCGGCATGTACGCGTATGGGCTGGGCGCGGTGGCAACCATCCTCACCGCGGTTCCGATCTATGGGGCTGGTCAAACCACGCTCTGGGACTACAACGCCTGGCTGCCGGTCAGGGTGCACGCCTACGGAGCGTTGATCGATGGGCTGGTCGATGACGGTAAGGTGCTGACGCTTGCCCCGCTTTACGCGCTCGAAGGTGCGGCTGACATTTATCCTGAGTTTGCCACCGGCCCCTTTGCCTGGCGCGTTGCCCCGCTCATCACAAAGCATGACCGCGCTCGGTTTCATGTCGTTGGCCCAGATGAGTTGGATGACCTGCTGCAAGCCGAGCCGCCGCGCGCAATCCTGACCGGCGTCGAAGATGACGACGCAAAGCTCGAACAGCCGTTGCTCGACTATGCGCGCCATCATGCCTATGTCCCCACATCGCTGCCCGACAACAGCACCCTTTGGCTCTCCCCCCAAGCGCAGTGGGAGCAGACGATCCAGCTCGGCGGGCGCGCCCTGCCCTCTGCTCCACTTGCCCCCGGCGCCCATTTTGTGCTCACGCTGTATCTGCAAAGCCTGCGCCCGATGACCACCAACTGGAGCGCGCTGATCCGCGTCGTGGATGCCAGCGGCAACGAATTGATGCGCGATGAAGGGTGGCCCTATGGCTCGCCGACCTCACAGTGGCAACTGGGCGAGGTCTGGCCCGACGGTCACGAGTTCATCGTGCCGCAGGATGCCGCACCGGGCTACTACCGGGTCGATGTCAGCTTCTACGACCCGGACACACTGGAGGAGTTGGGCGCACCTGTCCCCATCGGCTATTTGCTGGTTGGCAATGACGCAGAGACGCCATCAACCACGCGTGCGCTGGCGCAGTTTGGGGAAGCCATTGAACTGGTCGAGGCGTCGGCCACTTACAATGCGCGCGCCAACCCTGCTGTGCTGACGGTTGATGCGCAATGGCGCGCGCAGAAGAGGCTCGAGCAGGACTACACGTTGTTTGTCCACGTGCTTGACCGCGCCGGCAACTTGGTGGCACAGCATGACAGTGCTCCCCTGCAAGGCTTTCTGCCGACAAGCGCCTGGCGCCCGCTGCACGCGGTGCATGACGCCGTCGAGATTCAGCTCCCGCCAGATTTGCCATTTGGCGAGTACACGGTGGTGCTCGGCTTTTATGATCCTGCGACATTGACAAGGTTGCCTGTTACACAGGTCGAGACTGCGGGGGAAGATGTGTTTGTGCTTGCCAGGTTGCAAATGGGGGAGCAGTAACCACACCATGCGCGCCAGGATCAACCGCGACCTTGACCGCAGCGATTTTGTCTGCGCAGGCATGATTACGCTGCTACATGCGCTGTTGGCCGCGCTCTATATCACGCAGTTCGAGCTCACGATCCTCGTCGACAACAAAGTGGGCAACTGGGATTGGTTTATGCAGACGCTGCCCTTGACCGCGCTGCGCACGGATCTTTGGCGAAGTCTATGGTTTCTCCATGCACAGCCGCCGCTGTTGAATCTGGTCGGCGGCATTTTAAGCCAGCTTTTCTACCCTCATCCTCTTGAAGCCTTGCACGTCTTCAATGTGATCCTGGGAGCATTATTGAGTGGAATGTTCTATTTGCTGGCGGCGCATTTTTCCACTCGGCGCTGGGTCGCGGTCTTGTGGGCGTTGGTGCTGGCTTTCAACCCGGCGCTCTATCTCTTTGAGGCGTACGTCCTTTACACGGTGATGACGGCGTTTCTGGTGATGGCGACGCTGGCGTGCGTGCTTTGGCATCACCAGACGAAGTCTCCAGCGGCGATCTATAGCTTTATCCTTGCCTTGAATCTTCTAATTTTGACGCGCAGCATCTACCACATCATTCTATTGCCATTGGCGCTGCTGTTCGTCTGGTGGTTGACGGATGGTGGTCATCGCAAACGCATGATGTCTGTCAGCATCCTCATCTGCTTTCTAAGCTTCGGCTGGTACGCAAAAAACTATGTTTTGTTTGATACATTCAGCGCGAGCAGTTGGTCTGGCATCGGGTTGTGGAAAGTTGCCTCGCGTGGCGACAAGCTGCCGGGGTTGCAGGAATTGGCAGACGCGGGCGCGCTCAATGCGATGGTCGTCGAGCAAGGGGCGTTTGCGCCAGTATCCAATTTTGCGCGCTATGGATTCAACAGACAGTCAGCTATCGCGGTGCTGGCAAACGATGACTACAACAACATCAACATCCCGGCGATCAGTGAGGAATATGGCAAAAATGCGCTACGGCTGATCCTGCACCGGCCGTGGGCCTATTTTCACACTATCTATCTCGGCTACATACAGTTCAGCCAACCCGCCGCGCGTTTCAAGCATCTTGGCGCCAACGCCGAAGAAATTCCATTGCACGAGTCGCTCTATGCCGATTACTTGCAGGGCA
This sequence comes from Caldilineaceae bacterium, assembly GCA_014879855.1. Classification (GTDB taxonomy): domain Bacteria; phylum Chloroflexota; class Anaerolineae; order Caldilineales; family Caldilineaceae; genus Caldilinea. The sequence goes on from JACSRH010000333.1 coordinate 4,780, forward strand.
ACCGCTTGATGGGGCGATTCGGCGCCTTTCAATTCTTCCTGCTGCCGCTGAGCCTGCTCATTTATGCAGGGCAATTTTGGGGCCAACTGGCTGCGACGCGCTGGGAGCTTTCACGCGTCGTGCGTGGCGATGCCGTGCTTTTCTGGTGTGCGGTGCTGATCGTTTATACCACAATCGTGTCGATTACAATGGAATATGGCGAGAATGACCGCTTCAAATTTCTCGTTGAATATCCCATCTGGCTGTTCATGCCAGTAGTGTTCAGCCGGCTCATTCCCGTCAAGGCGCGGCCCACTCGATAAGTTGCAGCGCACTCTTGCCGTCACTTGTAAGCAGTCGTTCTCCTGTCGCCGGGTCATACAGCCCCACCACCAGCCGATAGACGCCCGGCGCCAGCGTCTCCGGCAGCGTCAGCGGATAGACATCCGCTACAGATTCACCCGCGTCCCACTGACTTGTGGGGTAGAAGCCGTTTTCCGGGGCGCGGTCCTGCTGCGCGACGATAGCGCCTGCTTCGTCCAGCAGATGCACAAAGACCGTGTAATTGACGGCAGGCCGCGCGTCTGCGCGCCACACAAGACGCAGGTTCAGCGTTGCACCGGGTTGGAGTGCGGCGGGCAGTTCGTCGTAGCCCACCAGGTGCATCCCATCCTGCCACGCGGCGTCGAGGGTAGTCGCTGGCGGCGCAGGCGGCGGTCCGATCTGGAGCCAATCCACGGCAAGCGGCTCGCTGAGCAACTCGCCACTCTCCACGTCATAAGCAACCACGTCGATGCGGTAGCGTCCTGGTGCGAGATCGGCGGGCAGAATTGGCTTCTTGGGGTCGGGCAGCGCCACCCGGTCAAAATCAAACGTTGCCGTCATGCCGCGCGCTGGCGGGCCATCAGCTTGGGTGATGGCTGTTCCGTCCGCTGCAAAAA
>JACSRH010000090.1 GCA_014879855.1 Caldilineaceae bacterium
TCTCTGCGTCTCCGCGCCTCTGCGTCAAAAACAGGGCTTTTCAAGTCAGTTTCTTAGTGGCGTCGAAGATGCCTCACCACAATTTGGAAACACATCCAATCCGCGCGGCAGCTTCACGGACCGCACCATGTTGATTTACAATGTTCCCACCAAACCCTTGCCTCTTGTGGGCTTAATTACTTTGCGTGCGCCAACCATGAGCCAATTGATCCAGATTATCACCGCGCAACAGCCTGACATGCGCAATCGCGCGCTCGACGCGTTCTGCCGCTCCGCTTCGCTTGACGAGCTGCTGGCCGAGTGCGCCGCGCTTGACCAATTCCGCCGCAAAAGTGACAACCTCTATGAACGCGTGCGCGCCCTCTTCTTTCTTTACGCTATCTATCGCTTTCATATTCCGCTAAAATCAGGGCTGACCGCGGGTGGTCTGGTGACTTTCGACGGGTACAGCAACCTGCTCAAGCGCCGTTTCGAAGAAGCGCTCGATCTTTTCCTGTCTGCGCCGCTGAGCGACGCTACGGCCAGCGCATTGGCTGAAGCCTACCGCCGCCTCGGTTTCCAGACGCTCGCCAATCAGGTGCGGCGCAGCGTGCGCTCCGTGCGCGGCAACCAGTGGATGTTTCGCATCGGCCACCCCGCGGATCAGCCGCTGCGCGTGCGCGCAGAGTTGTTCCGGAATGTTGGCTCTCCAGGGAGTGAGGAGCTGGAGACTTTGGGTTTTGGGGAAAACACCCCGCGCCGCCACCACCCTGATCCCTCGCCTCTGTTTCCCGTCCTCCATGAGGCCACACCTGTGCGCATGGATCTCAGCCACAGCGGCTGGAGCGACATCTTCTTCCTGGGCATGGACTATCCCGAAGGCGCGCGCGTGCTCAATATCTCGATCGATCTGGCCGTGCGCGGGCAGGGGGATGAAAAGCCGCGGCCGCCGGTGGAAAGCTTCTTCCGCGTCATCGACCAGCCGATCCTGCGTCTCGTGAGCGTAGATCTGGGCGCGGTGGCGGAAATTACTTCGCTCGCTGAGGTCTTCGACTTCGCGCGCGACTACCTCGGGCTGCTCAAGGCCGCTGTGATTGCAGCGGGCTTGGCGCCGCCCGGTATTGAAGGCTCCGAGCAATCGCTGGCCGACTTGCTGGCGCGATTGGTTCGCCCTGGTTACGGCATTGAAATCGTCAGTCAGGTCAATGGGATTCCCAAAGGCTCGCGGCTGGCGGTCTCGACCAATCTGCTGGCGTCGCTGATCGCGGTCTGTATGCGCGCCACGGGCCAGACGCGCTCGCTCACCGGCGCGCTCAGCGAGGAGGAGCGGCGCGTTGTGGCCGCCCGCGCGATCCTCGGCGAGTGGCTGGGCGGCTCCGGCGGCGGTTGGCAGGATTCGGGCGGCGTCTGGCCCGGCATGAAGCTGATTCAGGGCGTGGAAGCGTCTGAGGACGACCCGGAGTATGGCATCGCACGCGGGCGTCTGCTGCCGCAGCACACGATCTTATCGCGCGACGAGGTGACGCCCGCCACACGCGCCAAACTGCAGGAGAGCCTCGTACTTGTCCACGGCGGCATGGCGCAGGATGTCGGGCCGATCCTGGAGATGGTGACGGAAAAATATCTGTTGCGCGCCGAGGCTGAATGGGCAGGCCGCCAGGAAGCGATGCGCATTTACGAGCAGATCACAGAGTTGCTCCGGCAGGGCGATATCCGCGGCCTCGGCGCCGCCACCGAACGCAACTTTCGCGGCCCGATCCAGACCATCATTCCGTGGGCAAGCAACCTCTACACCGAGACGCTGATCGCACGGGCGCGCACCGTATTTGGCGACGATTTTTGGGGCTTCTGGATGCTGGGCGGGATGGCCGGCGGCGGCATGGGCTTCATCTTTGCGCCGCAGCGCAAAGCCGAGGCGCAGGATTGGCTTGTGACGATGATGGGCGAGGTCAAGCGCGAACTGGAGAGCGCGGCGCCCTTTGCCATGGAGCCGGTCGTCTACGAGTTTGCCATCAACGAGCGCGGGACGTGGGCGGAATTGCGCACCGGCGACCAGGCGTTGATGCCCGCCGGCTATTACATGTTGACCGCACCCGCCTTGATCCGTCACGAACAGCGCCAGCTCTCCGCGTTCCGCCGCGCCGAACTGGACGCTTTTGGCGCGGCCGCGCGCACACAGCCTGCACTCTCCGGTATGATTCAATCGATCTTCGACCGCTTGCTGCCCCCGCGCGACCACGCGGATGGCCGCCAGCAAAGCCTGGCCGCGCTGCTCGATGCAAACGGCTTTGATCGCGTGCAGCACGAGCAAATCCGCGCGGATCTGCGCAGCGGACGTATTGGGCTGGCGCAGAATCGCCTGCCCGTGCGTTCGGTGATCGAGGACGTTGCACCGGGTGATGTGACCGATGTGGCGCGCTTCTCCTCAACAGAGCAGGCCGCGCTGCGCACACTCGGCCTGGACGCGCTGGCAGAGGGGGCGGTGGCCGTAGTCTCGCTGGCAGGCGGCGCGGGCAGCCGTTGGACCAAGGGCGCGGGCGTGGTCAAGGCGCTCAATCCCTTTGCACGGATTGGCGGCAAGCATCGCAACTTTATCGAGGTGCATCTGGCCAAGAGCCGGCGCATCAGCCGGCTGGCGGGCGCGCCGCTGGCCCATGTCATCACCACGAGCTATTTGACGCACGCGCCTGTCGCCGGCTTTCTGGCGCGCACCCAGCATTGCAGCTATCCGGGGCCATTGCTGTTGTCACCGGGGCGCGCGGTGGGGCTGCGCCTGACGCCAATGGCGCGTGACTTACGTTTCGCCTGGGAGGAAATGCCGCAGCAGTTGCTTGACGTGCAGGCGCAGAAGATGCGCGCGAGCCTGCACGCTGCGCTGCTCCAGTGGGCGCAGCAGACGGGCGAAGGCAGCGACTACACCGACAACGCGCCGCAACAGTGTCTGCATCCGGTGGGGCACTGGTACGAGACGCCGAACCTGCTGCGCAACGGCGTGCTGGCGCAGTTGCTGGCAGAACGACCCAACCTGCGCCATTTGCTGGTGCACAACATCGACACGCTGGGCGCTGACGCCGACCCGCTGTTGCTGGGCTATCACATCCAGACCGGCAAGGCCATGACGACGGAAGTGATCACGCGGCGCATCGAGGATCGCGGCGGCGGGCTGGCGCGCGTCGATGGCCGGCTGCGGCTGGTCGAGGGGCTGGCGCTCCCGCGCGAGGAGATCGAATTCAACCTGACCTACTATAACTCTGCCACCTATTGGATCGACATCGACCAACTGTTGGCGGCCTTTGGCTTGACGCGCGCTGATCTCGTCGACGAAGCCAAAGTCGCCGCGTCCGTGCGTACGCTGGCCGCGCGTATGCCGACGTACATCACGCTCAAGGATGTCAAGAAGCGCTGGGGCAAGGGTCAGGAGGATGTTTACCCGGTGACCCAGTTCGAGAAATTGTGGGGCGACATGACGACGCTGCCCGGTTTCGACTGTGCCTTTGTGGCCGTGCCGCGCGTGCGGGGTCAGCAACTCAAGGAAGTGGCGCAGCTCGACGGCTGGCTGCGCGACGGGTCAGCCACCTATCTGGAAACGCTGTGCGAGTGGGAATAATCTGTTTCGTCTGCTATACTTACGGCGCATCTACTTCGTGATGTGTGTAGACTGTCTGGAGCTTCTGCTCGACCCCATACTTAACCAATCAGGATAAAAGGAGTCACTTCAATGTCTACGATGAGTCGACGTAGTTTTCTGAAGGGAATGGTTGCCCTGGGCGCCGGGGCTGTGCTGTATCAGTACGCCGACGGGAGTTATCGCCTTGTGCTGGCCAACGCAGGCGACGCAAACTATGCAATGCGCGTCGTTCACACGAACGACCATCACGCCCGCATTGAGCCAGTGAGCGTCACTATCGGCAGCGGCAATCCAGCGCCTGCGCGCAACTTCGGCGGCGTTGCCCGGCGCAAAACGATGTTTGACGCTATCAAAGCCGCGAACCCTGCCCAGGATATCCTGTTTCTGGACGCCGGTGATGTCTTCCAGGGCACGCTTTATTTCAATCTGTACGAGGGGCAGGCCGATCTCTTTTTCTACAACGACCTGGGCTATCACGCGGTTGCCGTCGGCAACCATGAGTTCGACAAAGGCGACCAGACGCTGGCAAACTTTATCGCCGGCGCGCAATTCCCCATGCTGAGCGCCAATATCGCGGTGAAAACAGGCGCAACCTCGCCACTGGCCGCGCTCAAAGTCACCGGCGCCAATACGCCTGATGGCAAACTGGGCGACGGCACAATCGTGACTTTGCCCAGCGGCAAGAAGATCGGCCTCTTCGGGCTGACCGCGCCGGACACGCCCTTGCTGAGCAGCCCCAGCAAAGATCTGGTGTTTAACGACAACCTGGTTGCTGTGGCGCAGGCGCAGGTCGACGCGCTGAAAGCAGCCGGCGCCGAGATCGTCGTCGCGCTGACCCACGTTGGCTATCTGGCTGATCTGGACATCGCGGCCAAGGTGCGCGGCATCAGCCTGATTGTGGGCGGGCACAGCCACACCCCGCTGATTCCTGACGCGCAGAACACCTGGCCGCTGGGCATCAACCGCATTGCTGCGTATCCGCAAGTGATCAAGGATCCAGACGGCAAAGACGTGATCGTCACGCAGGATTGGGAATGGGGGAAGTGGGTAGGCAACATCGTTGTCGAGTTTGACATAAATGGCAATATCGCGGTGGTGAGCGGCGAGATCGACCCGGTATGGGCGGATGGGATCACGCCAGCCGCGCGCGCGCTGTTGCCCGACGAGGGCGCGCCCATCACCCCCGACCCTGCTTTTGAGACAAAGATCGTGAACGACTTCAAGCCAGGCGTCGACGCCCTGCGCGGCATGCAATTTGCCGAAGCCGCGATGTTGCTGGACGGCGCGCGCGCCAATGTGCGCAGCCGGGAAACCAATCTGGGCAACTTGATCACCGACGCGCTGCGCCGCCTGATCATTCTGAAGCCAAACTTCAACCCCAACAACCTGCCGATCGTATGCATCACCAACGGCGGCGGCATTCGCTCCAGTATCCAAGCCGGCAAAGTAACCGTGGGCAATCTGCTGGAGGTGCTGCCCTTTGGCAACACAGTGGCGACGGTGGTTGTCAAGGGCGCCGGTCTCAAGGCCGCGCTGGAGAATGGCGTCAGCCAGGCGGAAAGCGGCGCCGGGCGTTTCCCGCAGGTAGCCGGTCTGCGCTTCACGTGGAACCCCTTTGGCGCACCCAACACTCGCGTGGCCTGGGTGGAAGTCGCTACGGAAAACGTAATGGCAGCCGCAACAGGACTGGATTATGAACCGCTGGATCTGACCAAAGACTATCTGGTGGTCACGAACAATTTCATGTTGACCGGCGGCGACGGCTACAGTTCATTTACGTCTGCTGGGGGCGGCGTTGGCCAGTTGGACACCTTTCTAATCATGGCTGACGTCGTACAGTCCTACATCGAGGATACGTGGCCCTTCAAGAACCTGACGCAAACCTATGTGCCGATCAGCCAGGACACGGAAGGGCGCATTCTCCGCCAGCAGGCCTGGATCCCGTTTGTCGCCAATCAGGCCGCGTTTGTGGACTAAGAAGCTATTTGAAAAGGGCAAATCTTGACGCAGAGGCGCAAAGAGGCAGAGGCTCGCAGAGGAACAACAGGCAACTATCGGCAAGCACTCTCTGCGTTTCTCTGCGTCTCCGCG
>JACSRH010000337.1 GCA_014879855.1 Caldilineaceae bacterium
CTGATCGGCGCGGGCAGCGCCGTCTTTACCGCCGGGTTGATCGCCGATCTCATCCGCCTGGGCGAGCCGGTCGACGTGGCGCTGGTCGACCCCAACCCCGCTGCGCTCAACGTGGCGCTGCGCTTGGCGCAGAAGATGGTCGGCGCCAGCGCCGCGCCGTTGACCCTGCGCGCCGCGCTCGACCGCCGCGATGTGCTGCCGGGCGCCACCGCGGTCATCTGCACGGTCGGTGTGGGTGGCCGCCGCGCCTGGGAGCAGGACGTCTTCATTCCGCGACGCTACGGCATCTACGCGCCCGTCGGCGACACCGTGGGGCCGGGCGGCTCTTCGCGCGCGCTGCGCATGATCCCGGCGATGGTGGCGATCGCGCGCGATGTGCTTGACCTGGCGCCCGACGCGCTCTTCTTCAACTACGGCAATCCGATGGCGCCGGTCTGCCGCGCCATTCACAAAGCGACGGGCGCGCCGGTGGTCGGCCTCTGTCACGGCATCATGGGCACCGCGCGCTATCTGGCGCGCGCGCTCGAGGTCGAGGTCGAGACGCTGCGCTACGTGGCGACGGGCATCAACCACCTGACCTGGTTCACGCAGGTGCAGGTGGGCAACGAGGATGCCATGCCGCGGCTGCGCGCCATTGCCGCGGCACGCGCCGCGCAGCCGCCGGAGCCGCTGCCGGTGGCCGACAGCCCCTACTGGTCGCCCGAGGACGAGCCGTTCACCTGGCGGCTGCTGCACTGGTTCGGCGCATTTCCGGCCGTGCTCGACCGCCACGTGACAGAGTTCTTCCCGCAATTCTTCCGCGAAGGAACCTACTGGCACAAGCGGCTCGGCGTCGATGCCTTCAGCTTTGAGGGCACGATTGCCGACGGCGACAACACCTTCGCCGAAATGAGCGAGGTGGCGCTGCGCGACGCGCCGCTGCCGCCGGAATATTTCGGTCGCTTTGAGGGCGAGCACGAGCAGGTGATGGAGATCCTCCGCGCCGTGCGCACCAACGCCGGCCTCGTCGTCTCCGCCAACCTGTCCAATCGCGGCCAGGCGCCGTCGCTGCCGCGGGAAGCCGTCGTCGAAGGGCCGGCGCTGGTCGATGCGCTGGGCGTGCGTGCGCTGCAACAGCCGCGGCTCTCCGCCGCGCTCACCGGCACGCTGGCGACGCGCTACCAGTGGGTGGAGGTGATCGTCGAAGCCGCGCTGGAGCGCAGCCGCGAGAAATTTGTGCAGGCGCTGGTGCTCGACGGCGCGGTGAGTTCCATCGATGAGGCCGCCGCGCTGGCCGACGATCTGCTGGCCGCACAGGCGCGCTATCTACAGTGGTGACCAGTTCCAGTCATTCACGATTTGCCTCACACGAAGCCACAAAGAGCACAAAGTTGAAAATGGTGCTCTTTGTGCTCTTTGTGGCTTTGCGTGAGTTTCGTGAAGTACTGGGTTCAGCAGATTTACCTTTTGCTAACTGAAAGCATGTGATTTGTTTGATAATTTATTTGCAATGTGCTAAATTTGATCTATGTATACTGTTGTCTACACTACGCAAGCTGCGAGGGCATTACGAAGACTTCCTCGCAATGTAGCAGATCGGATACGGGAAAAGCTTGCGTTGGTGGCTGACGATCCGTTTGCATCGATCCCCAACGCAACCAAGTTGCAGGGGCGGCCCGGTTACCGATTGCGAGTTGGTGATTGGCGCGTGATCTATGAGGTGGATAAAGAGAAAATTGTGATCGTGGTGGTGAAGGTCGCTGCGCGTGGTGAGGTGTACCGATGAGTGTGCAACTGATCAAACAAGGGGATAGGCCAGAGTGGGCAGTCATCCCTTATGAAGAGTATGTGAGCCTGATCGAAAAGGCTGAAATGCTTGAAGATATTCAGGACTATGATGCGGCCAAGGCCGCCCTGGAGCGCGGCGATGAAGAACTGGTGCCGGGTGAGGTTGTGGATGCATTGTTGGACGGCGCCAATCCCATCAAAGTCTGGCGCACCTTTCGCGGAAAAACCCGCCAGGAGTTGGCCGAACAGGTTGGCATCAGCGCTGCTTACCTGTCCCAGTTGGAGACGAAGAAGCGCACCGGATCGCTGGAGATTCTTTCTGCCATGGCGCGTGCGCTCAATGTGACGTTAGAAGATTTGTCTATTCATGCAGAATAATTTTGACATTGTCGCCGTTGGCGACCTCAACGCCGATCTCATCTTGACGGGCGATGTGACGCCGGTCTTCGGCCAGGTGGAGAAGCTGATCGCCGACGCCACGCTCACGATGGGCGGCTCGACCTCGATCTTTGCGTGCGGCGCGGCGCGGCTGGGGCTGCGCGTGGCCTTTGTCGGCAAGGTGGGCCGGGATGTCTTTGGCGATTACCTGCTCGACGCGCTGCAGGCGCGCGGCATCGACATCACGGGCGTGCGCCGCGACGAACGCGTCAAGACAGGGTTGACGACGGTGCTCTCGCACGGCAACGACCGCGCCATGCTCACCTACCTGGGCACGCTGGGCGTGCTCGCCTACGCCGATGTGGATTGGTCGATTGTGGCGCGGGCGCGCCACCTGCACCTGGGCAGCTACTACATGCTCGACACGCTGCGCCCCCATGCGCCCCATCTCTTCGCCGAAGCCCGGCGCCGCGGCCTCACCGTCTCGCTCGACACCAACTACGACCCGACCGAGCAGTGGGAGGGCGGCATCCACGCCGCGCTGGCGCACGTCGATATCTTCCTGCCTAACGAGACCGAAGCCAAGGCCATCGGCCGCGGCGCGACATGGCAGGCCGGGCTGGAGCAGCTCGCCGCGCGCGTGCCGACGGTCGCGCTCAAGCGCGGGGGCGATGGCGCCGTTGCGCGACGCGGTGCGGAGATCGCTGCCGCGCGACCGTTGCCCGTCGCCGTGGTGGACACCACCGGCGCCGGCGACTCCTTTAACGCGGGCTTTGTCTATGGCTTTCTCACTGGCTGGCCGTTGCAGCGCACGGTGGACTTTGCCGCGGCGTGTGGTTCGGCTTCCACGCGCGCGGCCGGCGGCGTCGACGCGCAGCCGACTTTCGAGGAAGCGGCTGCGCTTCTGCGCAATGCGGGAATGGAACGCGGATGACGCGGATTCGACGGATGCGCGCGGATGAAGAAAATCCGCATTGATCCGCACAATCCGCGCCGTCCGCGTTCTATCAAGCTATCTAGATCACTCACTTTCAATCCTAATCGAGTCTCACCATGCCAAAACTACGCCACACCATTCTGCGCCTGATCGACCTGCGCGAGCACGAGCACACCAACCTGACCTTGCTCGCCGTCTGCCCCAACTCGGCCGCGGTGCTGGAGGCGGCGGTCAAGGTCGCCGCGCGCTGTCACACGCCAATGCTCTTTGCCGCCACGCTCAATCAGGTGGATCGTGACGGCGGCTACACCGGCTGGACGCCAGCGCAATTTGTCGCCGAGATGCAGCAGTATGCGGTGCGCTATGGCTGCACCAGCCCGCTTCATCCGTGCCTGGATCACGGCGGCATGTGGCTCAAGGATCGCCACACGCGCGACAAGCTGCCGCTTGACCAGGCGACGCATGAAGTCAAGCTGAGCCTGACTGCCTGCCTCGAAGCCGGCTACACGCTGCTGCACATCGATCCTACCGTCGACCGCACGCTGCCCGCGGGAGAAGCGCCGGCGGTGCCCGTGGTCGTCGAACGCACCGTGGATCTGATCGAACACACCGAGCGCGAGCGGCTGCGGCTTGGCCTGGCCGAGGTCGCCTATGAGGTCGGCACTGAAGAGGTGCACGGCGGCCTGGTCGATGTAGAGAATTTTGTGCTCTTTCTGGAGCTGCTGAAGACGCAGCTCGCCGCCCGTGATCTGGCGCACGCGTGGCCTACCTTCGTGGTGGCGCAGGTGGGCACTGACCTGCACACAACAGCCTTTGACCCGGCCGCCGCGCGCCGTTTGACGGCGATCGTACAGCCGACGGGCGCGCTGCTCAAGGGCCATTATACGGATTGGGTGGAAAATCCCGCCGACTATCCGGCCACGGGCATGGGCGGCGCCAACGTGGGGCCAGAGTTCACTGCTGCGGAGTTCGACGCACTGGAGGAGCTTGATCGCCGCGCCGCGCGGCTGACCGCCACCCGGCGGCTGGAGGCGGTCAACTTTATGGCGGTGCTGGAAGCGGCGGTCGTCGCATCCAATCGTTGGCAGAAGTGGCTGCAGGCAGAGGAGCAGGGCAAGGGGTTCGCCGATTTGGCGCCAGCGCGCCGGCGCTGGCTGGCGCAGACCGGCGCCAGATATGTGTGGACCGATCCATCTGTGGTTGCTGCGCGCAGAACACTCTACGCACAGCTTGCCCTGGTCGCGCCTGATCCCCATGCCTATGTGGTGGAAGCCGTGGCGCGCTCGATCGAGCATTACGTCGATGCGTTCAATTTATATGACGCGGCTACATGGCTGGCGTGACGCGTCAGACGTCACGCATCAGCCCAGTTTCGCGGCCTTGAACGCTTCCACTTGTCCGCGGATGGCGCGCTCGGTGGGGAGGCGCTCGATCGACGAGGCGCCAAAGAAGCCGTCGATGCCCGGCATCCGCGCCAGTGCTTCGACTACGCTCTCCGGCTCGTCAAAGGGGCCGCCGTGGCAGATGACCAGGATGTCCTTGCGCACACTGCGCCCGGCCGCGGCGATAGTCATCACCTTGCCGATCGCTTCGTCCAAAGTGAGGGCCACTGCGGCGCCGATGCTGCCGGCCGTAGTCAGCCCGACGTGTGCGACCAATTGGTCGGCGCCTGCCTTCGCCATCGCTTTGGCGTCGTCGGCATTGAACACATAGGGCGAGGTGAACATATCCAGTTCATGCGCCAGCCGGATCATCTCGATCTCCTTATCGTAGCCCATCCCCGTGGCTTCCAGGTTGGCGCGCAAATTGCCGTCCACCAGCCCGACGGTGGGGAAGTTCTGCACACCTGAAAAGCCCATTTCCTTGAGTTGCTTGAGGAAAATTGGCATCAGACGGAAGGGATCGGTGCCACACACGCCGGCCAATACCGGCGCCTCTTTCACCACCGGCAGCACCTCGGCCGCCATGTCGACTACAATGCCGTTGGCGTCGCCGTAGGGCATCAGCCCGGCCAGCGACCCGCGCCCGGCCATGCGATAACGGCCGGAGTTGTAGATAATAATCAGATCCGCCCCGCCAGCTTCGGCAAATTTGGCCGAGATGCCCGTGCCTGCGCCACAGCCCACGATCGGGCGTCCGTCCTTCACCTGGTTGCGCAGCCGTTTGAGGATTTCCTGTCGAGAAAGCGCCATGAGATTATGCTCCTTTCAAGAGAGTCAGCATGGTTTCCGCCACTTTGGCTGAAAATTCGGGATCGTTGATATTGTTGTCAAGCTCAATCACCGGAATGCCCGGTTTGAGATTGCGTTTGATCGCATCGAAACAAGCCTGATCCGCGGCTGGATCCCAAAACTGGCCGCCTTCACTGTCGAGCATGGAGACGCCCTTGAGCGGCAGCAGGATCGCAACCGGTGCGGTGGCGGCATTGGCGGCCGCGGCAAGCATCTCGCCCATGCGCGTGTTCTCTTCCACATTGGTGCGCATCAAGGTGACGTTGGGATTCCAACGGTACAGGTTGCGGCTGTGATACTTTTCGGGCATCGTTTCCACGCCCCAAAAATTGGCCATGTCCACACAACCCGGCACAATGACCGCGGGAATGCCGGCGCGGGACGCGGCCAGACCGCGTTCCGGCCCAGCATCGAAGACGCCGCCGCAGACGGTGTCGGCCAGTTCGGTGGTGGTGATGTCCATCGAGCCGACAATATAGCCGTCGGCGATCAGGCTTTCCATCGTCCTGCCGCCCGCGCCGGTGGCGTGAAAGACCAGCACTTCGTAACCGTTTTCCTCCAGAATGCCGCGCGCGTGATCCACCGCTTTTGTGGTGTTGCCAAACATGGAGGCAGTGACCAGCGGCTTTTCTGCCTTGCTCGCCGGCGTTTCCATCTTCACCATGCCGGCAATGGCGCCAGCCGCGTTGGTGTAGATCGCACGGCTGATGCTGTTGATGCCGGCCACGTCCACGACCGAGGGCATAAAGGTAATGTCTTTGGCGCCAGCGTAGACGCTCACATCGCCGCCGCCCATGGTGGAGACCATCACTTTGGGCGTCCCCACCGGCAGCGTGCGCATGGCGCGCGTGGCAATCGATGTGCCGCCGCTGCCCCCCATGCTGAGGATGCCATCCAGCCGGCCCTCGTCGAACAGGCGGCGCACAATGATAGCCAGTCCCGCGGCCATTACTTCCATTGCTTCGTCCTTGTGTTCGCCAGCCGCCAGCCGCGCCAGGTCGCCGTTGCCGGCCTGCGCCACTTCTGCATGGCTGATGTCCGGCGTCAAAGTTGGGACGCCCACTACGCCAAAATCGACCACTAAGGTTTTCAATCCTTCGTTTTCGATCAACGTTTTGACAAACGCAAACTCGGCGCCCTTGGTGTCCAGCGCGCCGACAAGCACTACGGTTTTAGTCATCTCATCCTCCTTGGGTTAGCGCAGCCCGTTCCAGGGCGTCTCGTTGCCGACGTCGACCGCTACATAGCCGTCCGCACCGGTGCAGGGCGCAAGGATGGCAAGCAACTTAGCGGGTTGGCTCCCGACCGTAAATGAGGCGTGAACGACGCCCGGTGCAATAAAGATGGAGTCACCTGCTTGCAGCAGTTGCTTCTCATCTTCCAGCCACTGTTCCACCTCACCAGCCAGCACATAGATCACCTCTTCCTGCTGCGGGTGTTTATGGAAGTTGTGACCTTCCCCCGGCAGGAACGTCACTTCGATGGCGACGATCTGCTCGGCGTTGGTGGTGGCAGGGCGGCTGACCCAGCCCATTTCGCCCCAATCGAGCGCGTCACGCGCCATCTCCGCCGACCGCGTGAATTTCCCGTTCATTTCGTTCCACTCCTCTGATGTGGTGGCAATGCGTCAGGCGTTTACGCATCACGCATTACGGGTTGCCAGCCGGGCCAAGCTCCAGCCGGTTGACATATTCCGCTACGCACTGCCCCTGCGCCAACCCTTGCTCGTTCGCCGAGCGGTAATGGATGCCGCCGTAAAGCCGCGACAGCGCGGCTTCCTCGGCTGCGTCCCAGAACGAGGCATAAGTGCGCGGGGCAAAGCCCAGCCGCTCCTGACTGTGATCCGTAAAGGTATAGTTGGCGCCGAACCGCGCGGAGAGCACCGTGGCGGCCGCCCCTATCTCGGTCGCATGGCCGGACGGATATTCCGGGAACGGCGGCGTATACACAGGATCGGTGATGGCGGTGGTGTTCCACGTCGGGTCGATGAAGCGCTGGATGTAGGTGATCGGGCGCAGCCGGTTGTAGTGAAACTTGGCGTCCCAACATGCGATAAAGGCGTCGGCCAGGGCAATGCCCACGCGCGCATAGGTTTCCGCGGCCAGCGCCAAAGTGGCGTGTTCCTGGCGCAAAACTTGGGTCGCAATTGCCAGGGAATGCCCGGGCGGGGTGGCGGTCAACGTGGGATCGTCAGACCAATAGAGCGCGGTCTCGCGCTGCGCCTGGGTCAAATTTCTGACGGTGGTGTAAAGCTCCCATGCCTCGCCATACTCGGCGGAGGCGGGATCGGTGGAAAAGGGAGGGGGCGCCGCGGGCAGGCAGGCGTCGGGCGCGGGCAGAGCAAAAGGACGATTGGCGCCCCAGAAAGGCTGCATCGCGCGCTGATCCTTTGGCGGCGTCGCCACCCACATCCCTTCGCCCTGTGGTGGTTGATAGGTGAGGGGAAAGTTGTACAGCGCGCCTTCATGACCGCCGTCAGATTTTGACCACGCAAAGATGGCGGCGGCGACCGCGCGCCCGCGCGCGGTCGAACGACGGAGGACCTCAGCGGGCACAGTGGCTTCGTAGCGCGTGCGGATCGTGGCTTCCAGCGCATCAATAGCGCCACGCACCGCGGCGCCGCCGTGTGTAAAGAGCCGGCGGTTGATACTGGCGAGTGCGCTGTTGGCGACCAGCGGCCAATGATAGCCGGCGTCTGGCTGCGCCGCGGGCAGCCATGCCAACCCGTGGAGCTGGCCCGCTAGTGAACGATAGCCCGTCATGCCCGGTTGAATGGCTTCGTACAAAGTCACGCTAGCGTACCCCATCGCGCGCGAGGCGACCGGCGGTGTAAAACCTGGCGACTGGCGCACCAGCTCGTTGAGCAGGTCAAACCACGCCGTGGCTACGCTGTGATCATAGGCCGCGGCGGGCAGGAGCGCGTCCCGGTTCTGGGCAGAGCTAGGCGCTGGCAACAGCAGCGCCAGGCAGATCACGAACGTCAATCCTGCCGATAGTCGATGACGGATGTTCATCTCTGGTCCTTCTCTGCGCACCTCTGCATCTTTGCGCGTCTGCGTCAAGCGATTCGTCAGATGGTCAAAGCCCGGCGCCGCGCGTCATCGTGCAAACGCCTGCCACGGATTGTGCACCGTCAATTGTGCGATCGTGGCTTCATCCACGCCGGAAGCGCGCAGCTTGGGTAGGAACGTTTCAGTCAAGTATGTGTAGGCGAGCTGCGTCCCCCCGCGCGGCTTGGAAGGATCGTACCAGCCGCGGTCGTGCGAGAGCAGAAGCTGTGCGCCATACCCCGCATCGAGCACGCGCTGGATGTGTTCGATAAACCACGCGTCGGTGAAGGCTTCGCTGCCGATGGCGTCATATTCGAGCCAGGCGCCGCGCCGCGCTATTTCCAGATGCATGGCAAAGTCCGGCTCGGCCTGCGTGTGAATCCAGATAAAGCGTTTGACGTTGCCGCCTGCCGCTTCCAGTATATCCAGTTGGTCGCGCACCACGCGGCCGCGGATGGTGTGACTGCCGATGATGGCGTTGGTCTCCTTGCTGGCTCGCGCGGCCGCGCGCAGAATTTTTGTCTCGATAGGAGTCATGCCGTCGTCGCCGGCGCTCAGCTTGATCCACGCCGCGCGCACATCACTGCCGTCGATGCCGTCGATCAACTCACCCAGCATCCATGCGGTGAGTTCGGCCTCTGCCGCGGCGTGCGCCCATTCAGGAACCCACGGCTCGCGATAGATGCCGGTGGCGACAACCACCGGAAAATCAGCGGCGGCGGAGACGGCCTGCACGATTTCTACGCGGCGGCCCACGCCAACGGGGGTGCATTCGACCAACGCGGTTACGCCCGCGGCCTGGGCGGCCTGCACATGCGGCAACATCACATCGACCACATCGCTGGCGTCGGCAGTTTCATAGCTGCGCGCTTCAATCGGGCCGAGATCGACGAAGATGTGCTCGTGGGGGAGGATAACGCCAAGCTGGGATTGTGAATATTCGCCGAGGGTGGTGATCAGAGCAGGTGTTAACATAATTATAGAAGAAGTGATAATGACGGCGGAACGCGTTGATGGGATGGCTGAATCAGTGCTGGTTGTCTGGCAAGGATTGTACAGTCACTCGTTATAAAATGATGGGACTGGATAGGCGACTATGGGACTTGTCCTTCATCGGTGGCAGCATCGCTCTGGTGCTGTGCGGCGCGTTCCGCAGCGATCTGGCGCAGCAGTTCGTCCACACGGGCTGCCATGATGGGCGATTCGTCATAGGTGAAGAAAAGTTCTGGCGCGGCGCGCAGCGCCAGACGCTTCGCCAATTGCGTGCGCAGATAGGGCATCGCGCTGCGCAACGCCTGGAGCAGGTCGCGACGCGGCACTGTCTCGTCGTCGTGGCTAACGAAGACGCGCACATTGCGCAGATCTTTGCTCACGCGCACGTCCGTCACATTCACCAGGCTGATGCGCGGATCTTGCAGTTCACCAGCCAGCATGATGCTCAATTCTTCATAAATCAGCCCAGCCACACGTTGTTGGCGTATCTCTGTAGACATAAGTTTATCCTGTGGCGCGAGGGAGATTGCGAATCCTAGCGCCGGCAGGCTCACAGGCGGAGGAGCCTGCCGGCGCAATAGAGATGAAGGAACTTCCCAATCTCCTGTTTTCTAATTTTCCGCTTTTGCTAGCGCACGCGAACTCGTTCGCTCATCTCGATCACATCGCCTTCTTTGAGCAGTTCGTCGCCCTGTGACAGATTGATGCCACATTCGTAGCCTTGACGCACTTCAGCGACATCCTCGGTGAAGCGGCGCAGCGTCTCGACGCGCGACCCCGCGACGATCTCTTCACCACCGCGCAACACGCGTGCCTTGCCGCCGCGCTTGACCGTGCCATCGTTGACCATGCAGCCAGCGACAAAGCCCTTGCGCAGCTTGAAAAGCTGGAGCACCGTGGCATGGCCGACCACGACCTCTTTATAGATCGGTTCGAGCATGCCCTTCATGGCATCTTCGATATCTTCAAGCATCTTGTAGATGATTTCGTACTTGCGGATCTCGACGCCGGATTGGTCGGCGCGCGTGGCCGCGGCTTTGTCGATGCCGACGCTGAAGCCAATGATCACGGCATCGCTTGCCTCTGCCAGCATTACGTCAGATTCCGAAATGTCGCCGATGCTGGCCTGCAAGATCTTGATTTCGACTTCGGGATTGCTGAGGTCGTTCAGGCTCTTGATGATGGGTTCTAACGTGCCCTGCATGTCAGCGCGCACAATAAGATTCAGCGTCTTCGCCTCATCCCCCGCAAAGCGCTTGAGGAAATCTTCCAGCGTGACCGCGCGGCGTGTATCCTCCAACGGGGCAGCCGCGGCCAACTTGCGGGCTTCGGCGATCTGGCGCGCTTGGCGGTCGCTCTCGACGCGCTCGAAAACATCGCCCGCCATAGGCACCTCTTGCAAGCCCAACACCACAGTGGGCATACTTGGCCCCGCCTCTTTGATGGTCTTGCCCTCATAGTCGAACATGGCTTTGATGCGTCCCCACGTCTTGCCCACGACTACTGTGTCGCCGCGGCGCAGCGTGCCATTTTGCACCAGCAAGGTCGCGGTGACGCCGCGGAACTTATCCAGCTCGCCCTCGATGACCGTGCCTACGCAGTCGCCTGTGGGGTCGGCCTTGTATTGTTCCACTTCGGCCAGCACCACGATATTGTCGAGCAGGTCATCGATGCCAAGGTTGGTCAACGCGCTCAGTTCGACCATGATCGTATCGCCGCCCCAGCTTTCGGGTTGCAGCCCTTCCTTGGCCAGCTCCTCCATCACGCGTTGCGGATTGGCGTTGGCCTTGTCGATCTTGTTGATCGCTACGATCATCGGGACGTTGGCGGCGCGGGCATGGCTAATCGCCTCTTTGGTTTGCGGCATTACGCCATCGTCCGCCGCCACCACCAGCACCACGATGTCAGTCACCTGAGCACCGCGTGCGCGCATGGCTGTGAAAGCTTCATGGCCTGGGGTGTCCAGGAAGGAAATCCTCTTGCCTTCAACGGTCACCTGGTACGCGCCGGTGCGCTGTGTGATGCCGCCTGCCTCGCCCGCGGCCACGCTGGTGTGACGGATGCGGTCGAGCAACGTGGTCTTGCCGTGGTCGACGTGACCGAGCACAGCCACCACTGGCGGGCGATCCACCATATGATCGGCGCGCTGTCCCGCCATGGTTTCCTGGATAAAGGTGCGCTGCTTGGGTTGTTGTGGCGCGCTGACTTCTGCAACGGCCTCTTCGTCACCTTCTTCGACGACCTTCGCCGGCCAACTAACGACGACGCCCAGCTCTTCGCCCAGGATCACGGCCGTGTCATGGTCGATGGTGTGCGTAATGGGGGCCATGATGCCGTATTGCATCAAAATCTTGATCAGATCGATCGGGCTGCGCTGCATCAACGTCGCCAGGTCGCGTACGGTGATGGCGCTATCCACCACGACTTCTTTGGGGAGCGCGGTGGCCACCGCACGCGGTTCGTCGTTGCGCGCTGGAACCCGCTCTTTTACTGGTTGCCCACCTCGATTTCCACCACCCGCTTGAGGCCGCCCCTTATCGTTGCGTCCCGGCCCATGTGACCCATTCTTGTTCGATGTCTTGTTCGGTGCTTTACTTTTTACGCTCATACTCCCCATCCCTTTCGCCCCAAAACGGGTGTCTCTAAATCAATCGCCCTGCTCTCATGTGAGGATGGGGCGATGCCAATTGCAGTCAAGCCTTGCGCGCTGCAAGGATGCATTCGCCCGTACGCGGGCAGGTAAGAATGGCCTGTCTGCGCGCGAGCAAACAAAATGATGACGATTGAAAGCTTTACGAACATTAAAAGCTTTACGAACGAAGTGTGCGAAGCCTGGAGGGTGGAGATGAAAGGAAGCGAGGAGACGTCCCACTGGGACGGGGTAAGAACGTTGCTTACATACGCACCCTCACCTGAACCTGCCTCTGTTCCATTTCCCACACCGGTGCTTCCGCGGACGCGGCCTTGATGGCCCTGTGCATCATCACCCGTTTATCGGCCGTCATGACCGCCGGTCCCAATGGACATCTTTGCCTTGCGTTTCATGATCCCACGTTTCATCCCAACCTGTTTGATGTGTAATGCTTGATGCGCACCATGGAATGAGTCAAGCATCACGTATGGCTCCGAATTTCATTCTCCACCCACTGCGTCTAGACTTTCGCCAAATGCAGCGAGCTGGATGCGCTCTTCTGCCGTCAGCTTCGTGCGCAACGCCTGCTCTAGCCGGCTGCCTTTCATTGCTGCCGTCCAGCACGCTTGGCTGCGATGGATGTAAGCGCCGCGGCCGGCTAGCTTGCCGGTCGGGTCGACGACGACGCCCTGCGCCGTACGCACGACCCGCACGAAAGTGCGCTTGCCCTGCGCCTGCCGACAGCCGATGCAGGTGCGCATCGGTGTGTGTTTGACGCGGCCGCCCTGCGCTTGTTGCACCATTATAGCGTATACTCCGCCTGCGGGCAGAAACCTGGCTCACGATCTGGCAGCATAATCGATCAAAAATCGTCGTCTTCGAGGCCCCAGCCACGCTTGCCTGCCGGCTTTTTGCCTTTGCTTTTGGTTGCTGCTTTTCCCTTGCCTTTTGCTTTGCCTTTTCCCTTGCCGCCCGTCTCAAAGGCGTCTTCCTCGGCTTCCTCTTCCTCGTAGCCGGCAAGCAACTCAGCAGGCACTTCGATATCTTCTTCAGAGAAGGCAAACTTTTTCCGCTCCGCCATGCGGGCGCGCAGCATGTCTGCTGTAATCACTTCAGGCAGATCTTCTTGCGCAACTTCGGCGGGCGGCGCGTCCTCAACGGACGGTGGCGCCGGCGTGGTCTCCAGTTCGGAGAAGGCAGCTTCGGAGGGAAGGACTGTTTCCTCCAACAATTCGGTGGGCCATTCCGGCGCACCCGGCTGCGGAGCAGGCATCCCGCCGCCCATTTCCTCAGCGGCAAACACGCCCTCGCCAAAG
The DNA here is from genome assembly GCA_014879855.1 of Caldilineaceae bacterium. Lineage (GTDB taxonomy): Bacteria > Chloroflexota > Anaerolineae > Caldilineales > Caldilineaceae > Caldilinea. Next base: position 13,305 of record JACSRH010000337.1, read on the forward strand.
GTGGGTTGGTCGCTGTCGCTGACCTCGGCCAGCAGATCCTCAAAGCTGCGGAACTCGCCGGCCAGAATCTCGGGCGTCTCGATCGTCTCGCCTGAACGCAGCGCCTGCGCGGCCTGGAAGAGGCGATCTTCCACCTCATCACCCTCGCTGCGCAGGATGCGCTCGGCCTTGGCCAGCAGATCTTCGGTGGCCTTGATCGCGGCTTCCTGTGCACGGTCGGCGATGACGCGATCCAGCCCCTCGGTGTGCGCTTCGCTGTCGCTCTTGATGTCGATGCGCCAGCCAGTCAACTTGGCAGCCAGACGTGCGTTCTGTCCTTCCTTGCCGATGGCCAGGCTCAATTGGCGGTCGGGCACGACTACGGTGGCGGTTTTGATGGCGCCGCTTTCGTCAAGCAACACCGCCTGCACCTTGGCCGGGCTGAGTGCGTTGGAAATATAGCGCGCCAGCGTAGTGTCCCATTCCACCACGTCGATCTTTTCGCCGGCCAGCTCGTTGACGATGTTCTGGATGCGCAGCCCGCGCAACCCGACGCAACTGCCCACTGCATCGAGACCTGGCAGGGTCGCCTGCACCGCCACTTTGCTGCGTTGTCCGGGCTCGCGCGCGATCGATTTGATCTCGACCTTGCCGTCGCGCACTTCAGGAATCTCTTGCTCCATCAACCGGCGCAGCAAATTGCGGTGGGTGCGCGAAATTTTGATGACCGGCCCGCGCGTGCTTTTATGCACATCCACCACATAGACTTTGAGATAATCGCCGCGGCGCAGCTTCTCGGTGGGAATCTGGTCCTCGCGCATCATCAGGCACTCGTGCTTGTCGTCGAGAAGCAATGAGATGGCACCCGATTGGGTGTCGATGCTGCGCACCTGCGCCGTGATCACCTCGCCGACGCGGTGAGCAAAGTTCTCGTAAACCGTGTCGCGTTCGGCCTCACGAATGCGCTGCAGGATGACCTGCTTGGCAGTCTGGGCAGCGATGCGACCGAAATCGGTGGGTGTGTTGGGCACCGCAACCACGTCACCCAAGTGGGCGGTGGGCGACAGACGCCGCGCCTCTGCTTCGGTGATCTCAGTGCGCTCGTTGAAAATCTCGTCCACCACCTCGCGCTCGGTGAAGACCTGCATCTCACCGCTAATGCGGTCGACCTGCGCTGTAACATTAGCAACCGGCCCATAGTTGCGCTTGTAGGCGGAGATGAGCGCGGCCTCGATCGCCTCAAAAATTACTTCACGGTCCAACCCTTTATCCGTCGCCACCTGGTTGATGCCCGCAATCAATGCCTTGGACATGCCTGCTCTCTCTTTGGTTATTTATCCCATATAACAACAAAAGTGGGGGCTGCCCACTTTCGCCAAACTCACTCGACTCCCCCCAGCGCCACCGTCCCTCGCAAACACCAAGGAGCGATTCGCTGCAAACGGCACTATAGCACAGGGAAATAAAGAACGCAAGCGCGGCTGATTCTCGATGAAAATTGGACGCGTCTGGCGTCAAAAAGTCCCAGTTTGGACAAGTCGCTTGGTGGACGCAGCAACGATGGGGTTTGACCTTCCGACGCAGAAGAGACCCGGCAAAATGCACAGGATGCAACCGGTCGCATATTCATGGCAGAAGGACGTAGAGGTGCGCCAGAGAGTGCAGGGCGTTGCTGCGTCATTAGTAGCAGGATTATCTAGAAATCAGCATATTGTGTAGAAAGCTAAGCCGTTTGTCGCTAGAGGAGGCCGCGCTCAGCTTTCTATAATGGCAGCCAGGGTGGTCCCACCTGTGGGGTCACTACCGATGTCCATTTTACGCAACAATCGGGAGATAGACCATGAACATCTGTGCGCTTATTATCCAATCGGCCAGAACCTCAAGGGTGTTGAGCGTCCTGCACTGGCTGCTGCTTTGTCTAATCCTGATTTCACCTGCGACGATATGGGGACTGGGGGCCGAACCTGCTTACGCCCAGTCGGCAGATTCGGCGTTTGCGCCGGATGTGAATGGGACGGTGTATGCAATTGGTAAGCAGTCGGATGGCAAGATAGTGATTGCAGGCAGCTTTACACAGGTAAATGGGCAGCCTCGAAGCTATCTGGCCCGTCTGCTGCCCAACGGCGCCCTTGATGCTTCGCTGAATGTCACACTGAATGGTGAAGTCAAAACCATCAAACTTCTACCGGACGGCAGTATGCTGCTCGGCGGTGGTTTTACACAGGTGGGAGGAGTCAATCGTTATCGAATTGCCCGCATCTTACCGAATGGCCAGGTGGACAGCTCCTTTGCTCCCATTAGCGAATCGATCGCATATATCAATGGGACGGTATGGGCGATCGAACTTCAATCCGACAACAAGCTCCTGATTGGGGGAGACTTTTCATTTTTCTATAACGGTGCGAACGCCTATTCCCGGTTGATCCGTCTCAATTCAGATGGTTCGTTGGATACTACGTTCCGGGTTGCGATCAATGATTCTGTACGGACGATTGCCATCCAGTCTACTGGAAAGCTTGTGATCGGCGGCTTGTTTAAAAACATCAACACAACATCTGTTTTTCGTCTTGCGCGACTCACTGCCAATGGGGTGTTGGATCCAAGTTGGACTGCTCAAAGTGACGGGATTGTTCACCGTATTTTGGTGCGCCAGGATGACAAACTGGTCGTCGTCGGAAATTTCACTGCGATAGCAGGTGCTTCTAGAAAGCGTATCGTTCAGTTAACTGCGGATGGTGTGTTCGACCCGGGTTTTGTCGGCTATTCCGAAGGCCCGAATGTTTATACTGCACATCTGCTTGGGAACGGAAACATTCTCATTGCCGGTGATTTTGTGACGGTCAACGGTGCAAGCCACAGCCGAATTGCTCAACTCGATGTTACGGGCGCTATCGTGCCAGACTTTCAAGCCGCTTTGGACGGTCCAGGATATGCTATCGGCGTCAACGCAGACGACACAATGATCATTGGCGGGGCGTTTGCGCTTGTCAATGGCGCCGCGCGCAATAACGTCGCTTTACTGAGCCGGAGCGGGATAGTCGATCTCCCCTTTAATCTACAGTCCAATGGCATTGTTTATGCATTCAGTTCCACCCCAAAAGGGGAAACTGTGGCAGGCGGCTCCTTTAGCACAATGGATGGGCAGGTGGTCAATGGTCTTGCCCGGTTAACACCTTCGGCAACGGTTGACGCCAGCTTTTTGCCCACTGTCATCGGAAGTGTTTACAGCTTGTTGGTTGCACCGGACGGAACGTTGACCGTAGGTGGAGCTTTCAGCAAGATCGCGGGACAGTCGTATGCCAATCTGGTGCGCTTCGACGCTGCTGACACGCTGGTCTCTGGGTTTACTCCCAACCCTAATGGGCCTGTTTTCAGTATAATGCGGCACGCTGGCGATCAACTGCTGGTAGCGGGAAATTTCACGCAGATTGGCGGCGCGAGCTTCCAACATCTTGTGCGCCTAAACCGCGATGGTGTGCCAGACGCCACCTTTGCCCCCAATCCCTCGGCGCCTGTGCGCACGCTTGCCGCCGACGTCCACAATGGCATCGTCGTCGGCGGCGCGTTTACGACAATTTCTGGCCATGCCGCAGGCCGTCTGGCGCGCCTCGCCAGTGACGGTTCACATGACGCAACGTTTGCCGCAAGCGCCAATGCCGATGTTTATGCGCTTCTCGTCCAACCTGATGGCCGCATTGTGGTTGGCGGCGCGTTTACGCAGATCAACAATACACCACGCGCCTATCTGGTGCGGCTCGAGGCGGACGGCACGCTCGACCCCTCCTTTGCGCCGACTTTGACGTTTGATGCGCCTGTCTATACGCTGGCGCTGCAACCAGATGGCAAATTGCTCGTCGGCGGCGCGTTTACCACAGCCGTAGTGGACGGCGCCCCTATTACACGGAATCGTCTTGCACGCCTCGACGCCTTCGGCAACCTTGACATGACCTACGACCCCAATGCCAACGGTACGGTGTACGCCATTGGATTGCTGTCAGATGGGCGAGCCATGATCGGCGGCGCCTTCACCACCGTCGGCGGCCAGGCCCATCCATTTATTGCACGGCTGAACAGTGATCTGGCGGCGTTCCAACAGTTGTCTGCAAGCAGCGATGGCGACAGCCTGCTGTGGACACAGAATGGCGCCGGCCCTGAGTTGATTGCTGCCAGTTTTGAGGCATCGAATGACGGTGTGACATTTTTGCCAGCGGGCAGCGCAGTGCGCACGCCTCTGGGGTGGAAGGTTACCGGCCTTGCGTTGGCGATGAACCAGAACGTATGGGTGCGTGCATTTGGACAATACCCTAGCGGTCAGTCCAATGGATCGGCCTCTGCCTATACCTCGGTGCGCATGGTCTATGTACGCGCCGCTGATGTAATGATGACGACGCAAGTGCAAGGAGGGGCTGCGCAACCTGCCGATTGGGTTTACACAGCCAATGGAAAACAAGCTGCTGGCAACGCCACGCTTCGCATTGACCCTGGCATCTACACGGTAACTTATACAGGGCCGGCAAATTATACCCTGACCAGCGCAACCGGGGCGTGCAGCGTGACGAATGGCGTGATCACACTTAATGCTGCGCTAGGCGCCAACACCTGCACACTGATGTTTACACGTGACACAGGCGCTGTGACCTTTGCTGCGGTGGTGGAAGGCGGCGCGGCGCAACCGGCTGATTTCAACTTTACCGTGCTCACCCAAACGGTCGCTCACAACGGCCAGGCTGTGCTGGAGACCGGTCTTTACAATGTCACTGAAAATGGCCCAGCCGGCTATGCGCCGCGCCAGGCTACAGGCGTGTGCGCGCTGGTGAACGGCGTTATCCAACTCACCGTCAGCAAGACAGGGGGGACATGCACGGTGACTAACACGCGGCCAGTCATCATCACCAAAGTGGTGGAAGGCGGCAACGCGACGCCTGCTGACTGGAGTTTTATCGTCGCCGATCAGACGATCTCGCACACCGGCCAGCTGCTGTTGGCGCCGGGCGCCTATCCTGTGACGGAGAGCGGCCCGGCAGGTTACTCATTGGTGGCGGCCAGCGGCGATTGTGCGCTGGTTGGCGGCGCGGCGCAGCTTACCGTGCCAGCTACGTCCGGCAGCACTGGCGTCTGCACCCTCACCAACCGGCGCGACGTCGGGACCATTACTTTCCGCACTACAGTGGAAGGAAACGGTGCAGCCGCAGACAGTTTCACCTATACTGTGCTCGGTCAGAATGCCAGCGGCAACGGCGGTCAGATCACATTGCCGACCGATGACTATACTGTTTCGATCGCCGGGCCCCCGGGCTTTGCGCCACGGCTGACCGGCGACGCCTGCACACTGGTCGATGGCGTGGTGCGCCTTGCCGTCAGCAAGGCAGGCGGTGACTGCAAGATCACAATGACGCGCCTGGTCAAGTTCTTCAACGTCGTCGAAGTTGGAACGCGCAATCCGGCTTCGTGGTCGATGCGGGTGGGTGAACAGACGATGCTGCACAACCGCACAGTGCTGCTGGCGCCCGGCATTTATACGCCGACGCTGCAAGGCTTTATTTCCACCTATACGCTGCTCGATGCGCGCGATGACTGTGAACTTGATGCTTTGGGAGAAACGGTCACGCTGACCGCGCCGGGCAATGGTTTGTGCACCCTGGTGCATCGCCGCAAAACTGGCGAGATCACCTTTACACGCATGATACAAGGCGGCGACGCACAGCCTTCCGATTGGGTCACGATGGTCAACGGCCAGCCAATGCCCATGGGCCAACCGGTCAAGATCGACACTAACACCTATGTGGTGACCGAATCTGGCCCGCCTGACTACGTGGTAATATCGGCGTCTGGCGTCTGCACGCTTGACAGGGGACAGATTAAACTCGTCGTCACCACTGAAGGCGGTGAATGCAGTCTAATCAGTAAACGCGGGATTGGACCCGTCGGGTTCGTGATCAATCCGGGCGGCGGCAACGCACAAGCAAGTGCTTGGTCATTCATGGTCAACGGTCAGATCGTACCGCACAATGGCGCGTTGCTCATGCCGGTTGGCCTGTACACGGTGACCGTGCAGGGCCCGGCAGGCTATACTGTGGTCAGCGCGTCAGGCATCTGTAGCCTCACAGAAGCTGGCAATGTCCAACTCAATGTCGGTGTGGAAGGAGGGACCTGCAATCTGCAAAGCGCCTATGATGCAGGCGGCGTTGGCGCAATCGGCTTCTTTGTTGCCCCCAGCGACGATTTTCCACCTGAGGCGTGGTCGTTCGTGGTCAACAGCCAGGAAGTCGATCATAATCAGACGCTGCTTATGCCGATAGGAACGTACGGAGTCACGGTCAACGGCCCGTTTGGCTATCATGTGGCGGGCGCCAGCGGTGCGTGCGCGCTAGTCGACGGCGCGGTGCGCGTGACAGTCACCGTCTTTGGCGGCGCGTGCACAGTGCAGACAACACCCGATGCGCCGGTGGATCTACCTTTTGCGACCTTCTTGCCCTCAGTCGCTAACCAGTAGAAGATTGGAAAACGCAAGAGTAAAACCTGGCCGATCAGACAACTATGGTTCATCTGGCCGTAGTTGTCTGGTTGTGAACAATGCGCTTATACCCCTTGAAATCCAATTGAGAACGCCTTTAAGGCAAAAGTTGCGTCACAGATAGGGAATGAATGTGCAAGTCAGCGCCTCTTTGTTATTTGCACTGAGCACCATTGTCGCATTGTGGATTGCGCCTGATAAGCGCGCCGCGTTGGTGGCCGCCGCCTTGCTGTTGGGTGGGTTGATGGGCGCCTGGCTGCTGGCCTGGGCTGGCCGTGCTCGCCCTACACGCGTCGCCTTGCTTGGCTGTCTCGGTCTGGCTGTCACTGCAGGAGCGGCTATGCTGGCGCTGTATGCAGGGGTGTCCGGCTCTTTAGCCGTAGAGGCTAAATTCAACGCTATCAATGCAAATGTGTTGGCTGGCGCCCTGGTGATCTCGCTGGCAATGGGCGCAATGGGCGCGGTCTGGCTGTGGGCGCAGGTCATCTGCATACGCAGATGGTGGACGGTGGCCGCGCTGATGAGTTGGGGAATACTCTGGCTGGGCAGCGCGCTTGTCCTGATTGCCACTGGTTCGCGCGGAGCATGGGGCGCTTTGCTTGTCGCTGCCCTGGCCGCCGCTGGTTGGATGTTGCGCCCCTGGGCCGCACACCGTACGCGCGCAGCGGCCGTGGTGGTCGACGCTGCTTTTGTGGTGGCTGCGGCGACGGGTGTGGCGCTATGGCTTGGATGGCTGCAAATGACGCCGTCAGCTCTTCCTGCGGGCGACCGCGTGGCGCTTTGGCGCGATGGGCTTGCCTTGGCCAGCGATGCACCCTTCACGGGTTCGGGATTGCGCAGTACGATGATGGCGCTTTCCACCTACGTCTATATCCTCCACGTGGGCTACATTTCGCACGTCCACAATCTTTATTTGGAACTGGTCGTGGAGCAAGGGCTGGTGGGGCTGATCGCCTGGCTCTGCCTGATCTGCTCGGCTTTGAGTGCGTTGGTGCAGGCTCGGTCGCGACGAGTAACACCCATCGGCATGCAAGCTGCTTTGCTGGCTGCGCTGGTTGCGCTGCTGGTGCATGGGCTGGTGGACGCTGGTCTGTATGCCTCGCGCCTGGCTTTTCTGCTCTTTCTGCCGATCGGCGCGGCGTGGGCGGCGGGCGGGCGGGCGCACAGCGTCGATTTGGAGGCGCGCAGTCGTCGCCTGCTCGGCGCGCTGGCGCCGCTGGCCGCCGTCGCGCTGCTTTTTGCCTGGCCTGGCAGCCGTGCGGCTTGGCAGGCCAATCTAGGCGTGACGGCGCAAACGCAGGCCGAGCTTTTTCTCTACACCTGGCCGGAATGGCCGATGCAGGATGCCTTGCGGCGCAGCCCAGCGGTCGATTTGACGCCTGCAATGGGCCGTTATCAGGCCGCTCTGACGCTCGATCCGTCCAACGCCACCGCTAACCGGCGGCTGGGTCAGATTGCCCTGTCGCAAGGCGACTATATCCACGCGCGGCAGTTGCTAGAAGCGGCCTTTGCGCGGCAGCCTGACCACTATGCCACACGTCTGCTGCTGGGCGAGGTCTATGCGCTTGCCGGAGAATCGGCGCGCGCGGCGGATCTTTGGCAGACGGTCGATGTGCACCTTGGCCAATTAACGGGCCGTCATTGGTGGGTCAATCACCATGTCAGCGCGGCCCAGCGCATCAACTTTGATGTTGCGCTGGCGGAATTCGCTGCATTGAGCGGCGAACGGTCAAGTGAGTGACCCCCATGCAGCGAACGCAATTTGAGATGGCAATGCGCAGTAGAGTGATACACCCGGCTCGAGTCGGTCCCTCAATGTTTCTCCTGTTGAGCCGACTGACGAGTGCGCTATTGGGCGCCTTTTCCGTGACGCCACTCTACTGGGTTGGCAAAATGGCTGGCGACCGTCGGGCTGGTTTGGTCGGTGCGCTCTTGCTGACCACGGCGTTCTTGCACGTGACCCGCACCTTGGCCAAGGCATGGATCGAGCAGAACATTCCAGCCGGCGCGAAAATCGCCGTCGATTGGCCGGTGCACGGCCCGCCGCTAGCGACCCCCGAATTTGACGCGCCAAACTCGCGCCATCGCTACAACGTCAGCGTGATTGGACGGACCGGCCTTGCCGAGCATCCCATTGCCTGGCGCCGAGAGCAGGGTTTTGAATACCTGATTGCCAGCAGTTTTGTCTATCAAATCCCTTTGATCTTTGCCAAAGAGCACGAACAACGCCAACAATTTTATGCTTCTCTGGACGATCAATTTCAGAAAGTGAAGGTCTTCACACCGGCTGCTGATTCATCCGAGCCGGACTTTATCTTTGACGAAATTTACGGACCCGCTGTCACGCTGTACCAACGCGAACGAACCGGTCCCACCCTGAAAATTTATGCGGTGTCGCCATGATCCGCTACAAGTTTGGCTGGTGCTGCGGGTGCGCCGTTTTTTATGTTTTTTTGTGTGTGGCGACTTTGATGACGGTAAAAAATGTTAACGCTCAGAGCGCCGCTGGGGAATGGTCGATGCCCGTCACGTTATTCCAAGGCACAGGCAGCAACAGAGAGCCTGCACTCGCCGCCGATCAGGCTGGGAACCTTCATGCGGTGTGGGCCTATGGCGACAAAAGTGCAACCGGTATGGTCATTATGTATGCGCGCTGGGATGGGACCCAGTGGACCACCCCCATCGACATCATTGCCACCGATGGCGTCATCCAAGGCCCGAGTCTCGTGGTGGACCGGAGCGGTCGCATTCACCTTATCTGGCATGGCAGCGGCAATCTGCTCTACTACAGTTCGGCCGATGCCCAAGCGGCCCAACGCGCCACCGCCTGGGCGCGCCCCAGTGGGCTGGCGTCGGCAAACTTGCACGCTGCAATTATGGTGGATGAAGAGGGTGTTGTGTATGTAGTGTATCCCGCACCGCTTGATGGCGGTGTAGAAGTGATTACCTCAGCGGATCGAGGTGTAACGTGGACGCTGCCGGCGCCGGTCGCCAGACCAGTTCATGCCATGGCGACAGCCGATTTTGTCCGCATCGCCGCTGCACCCGACGGCGACTTGCACGTGGTCTGGACGGAGTTGATGCTGCCCGACGGCTTTCCCTCCCTTGGTGTGTTTTATAGCCGTTCGGAAGATCGGGGCCAAAGCTGGTCGGACCCTGTTGAAGTGGCAGGCGATGGTCATGCCGAGATCAATGTATTGGCTGTCGATCGCGACGAAATCCATGTCGCCTGGAACGGTTTGTCGGGTATCAGCGGACGCTATCATCGTTGGTCCGGCGACGGTGGCCGCACCTGGTCGGCGCCTGACCCCATCGTTCTGCCCGAAATGAAAGGGGGATCAACGGGCCCGCCGGGACTGGCCGCCGACAGCGCAGGTCATCTCTACGCGGTTGTTAACACCGGCGACACCGTTCACAGAGAAGGACTGGGTGAGTTTGGCGCCACGATTTTTTTGGCCTGGACTGGCAGTGGGTGGACGCCTCCGCTCAACCTGTCGAGCGTCGATCCGGATTATTCGAGCAAGTTCAACGAAGAGTCCGTCCTGGCGATTGTAGGGGGCAATCAACTCCATGTTTTGTTCTTGGGCGACGCCACGCGGAGCGTGTGGCATACAATGGCCGGTGTGACCGCGCCGTCGATCACGGCACAGCCTTTTGAGGAAGCGTTGCAGTCATCAGCTTTGTCGGCGCAACAGCAGGGCGCAGACGCTTTGCAAAATAGAATCAATACCAAGAGCACCCGCGTACAAGCCGCGCCCGCTCTCGGCGCTTCGCCTGGGCTGCGTGCGGTGCACAGCAGCGAGGCTGGTGATGCGCGGCGCACGATTCCCTCTCTCTTTGTCTCGACGGTGCTGGCGGCAGTCGTAGTCGCAGCAACATTTCTGGTGCAAGCTGCGAAACGGCGAAGGTAGTGCTGTTTGTTTGATAATCGGTATTCTGTGGAGGCCACGATGGGGGTAGGAGATAGCAAAGTGCAATATTTGATGTCATCACGCCAGGGCCGGCTTTATCCTCCCCGCTGGCATGACCGCTATTACCACCTTGTCCAACTCCGCCGGTCGTTGGAGGAGGTCGCACAGTTGAACTCTTTCCGCGCCAAACAGCACCCAATCATGCTTGACATGGGATGTGGTGAGCAGCCCTATCGTCCGATCTTTGAACGATATGTAGGCAAATATATCGGCGCCGACCTTCCTGGCAACCCCTACGCGGATATTTATCTTGACCCGGTGCGTGGCATCGACTTGCAGCAGGCTTCCGTGGACATCGTGCTTTCTACGCAGGTATTGGAGCATGTGGTGCATCCCACCAACTATCTAGCAGCAATTCACACGGTGCTCAAGGATGATGGATTGTTGATCCTCTCCACGCATGGCTATTGGATGTATCACCCCGATCCGATGGATTTATGGCGCTGGACTGGCGCTGGCTTACGTCACTTATTGGCCGAGAGCGGCTTCTCCGTCACCCATGTCGCCGGCGTTATGGGGTTGGCAGCGTCAGGGATGCAACTGCTGCAAGATGGCCTCCTGCGCCACTGGCATTGGGGCCAGCGTCTACCGCTGCCACTCCGGCGCACGACGACCGTGCTTTTCCAATCTGCGATGGAGGCGGTGGACTGGACGGCCACACCGCAGTCGCGACAGTTGGATGCCTGTGTGTTCGTGATGGTTGCCCAGAAAGAAGGCATGTCGTGAATATCGCGCCCACCTGGAACCAACAAAAACCGGACGCACCCTCTTTCCTTCAGCGCAGGCAGGCATTTTTTGAACTGTTGTGGATGTGGAGTCTGCGCGATGTGCGTGTGCGCTACAAACAATCCTTTTTAGGCGTCCTGTGGGCCATCCTGCAGCCGCTGGCCTTGATGATCATGTTTACCCTTGTTTTCTCCTATTTGGCGCCGATTCCTTCTGGAAATGTTCCCTACCCTCTCTTTTCCTACACGGGCGTCCTGCCTTGGAGCCTCTTCGCCGCCATGATTGCAACCGGCGTTCCTAGCCTGGCAACCAACATATCGTTGGTGACAAAAGTCAAGATGCCGCGCCAGATCATTCCTATGGGCGTCGCCTTGGCAAACCTGGTGGATTTTGGCGTCGCTTCTCTCGTCCTGGTGGGGATGTTCCTGTTTTACCAAATAACCCTGAACTGGACGATCCTGTGGGTCATCCCGTTGTTGGCGATTCAGACGCTGCTGGCGCTGGGTGTTGTGCTGCTGGGGTCTGCACTCAACGTGCTCTATCGCGATATTCGTTTTATCGTGCCGCTTGCCATGCAACTGTGGATGTA
>JACSRH010000206.1 GCA_014879855.1 Caldilineaceae bacterium
GTGGGAGTCGAACATGGCAGGGCCGTGGGGCGACATCAGCAACAGCGACCGCGACCCGCACGATCTGCCTGTCTTCGACCGCACGTACACCGTCTATCACTACAACTATGGCCGCGGGCCTTCTGAGGCGGTGGAAGACCACATGCATCAGATCGAGGCGGTGCTGCGCCACGTGGACCCCGAGCTCTTCTGGAACAGATTTGTGGGCAAGCCGGGCGAAGGACGCTGCGGTTGGGCGCACTATCCACCCAATGGTGTGCGCGACTACGACTGGCGCAACCGTACTGTGGTCTGGAGCGATATCGAAGATTGGCGTCCTGAAGGCGGCGGACAGAAGCTTCCCATCAATTGCGACCGCTGGCGCGGCGACAGCTTGCAATGGTTCATCTACTGGATGCAGAGCCTGCCCGGCGCCAATAACGGCCTGACCTGGCGCGGCCGGCCGTTGAGCAACTGGTGGCGTTTTATCGGCGATTTTGACGCGACGATGCAGGCGCGGCAAGGGCTAACCGAGTAAGCAAAGCAGTAAGCAAACTTTTGCTGCCAGCTCAGGAAGCGGCGCTTTCTTGCTGGGAGTAAACAGATTCTTCCCAATAGCTGCTCACGACCGCTGCCGCACATCCAGCGCGTCGCGCAGCCCGTCGCCCAGGAGGTTGAAGCCCAGCACGGTCAGGATCAGGGCGATGCCCGGAAAGATGATCAGATGGGGCGCGGTGAAGACCTGGTTGCGCTCCTGACCGATCATCGAGCCCCATTCCGGCGTCGGCGGCTGCGCGCCCAGCCCGAGGAATGAGAGCGCAGCCGCGTCGAGAATGGCGACCGCGATGCCCAGCGTGCCCTGCACGACGAGCGGCGTCAGCGCATTGGGCAGGATATTCTGGAGGAGGATGCGGCGGGACGAGGAGCCGATCGACTGGCCCGCGAGCACGTAATCCTGCTGCTTGATCGACAGGACGCTGGAGCGCATAATACGCGCATAGACGGGGATGCTCACAATGCCGATCGCCAGCAGCGTGTTGATGAGGCCCGGCCCCAGCACCGTGACAATGGCAATCGCCAGGATGAGGCTGGGAAACGCAAGCAGGATGTCCATCAATCCCATGAGCAGATTATCGATGTAACCACCCGCATAGGCCGACACGGCGCCGATAAAAGCGCCAATAACGATCGCAAAGCCTACCGAGAGAATGCCAACCATCAGCGACAGCCGCGCCCCGTACAGCACGCGGCTGTAGAGGTCGCGGACATTGCCATCGGTGCCAAAAAAGAATTCCGGCTGGTCCGCGGGGCAGCCAAAGAGACGGATGCATGGCGCCGCGCGCTTTTGAACGTCCACAATGCCAATTTGTGATTGAACTGGGTCGTGGGTGGCCAGAAATGGCGCAAAAACCGCGATAAAGAGCAAGCATCCCAGAATAATCATTCCAATGATCGCGGAACGGCGGTGAAAGAGCCGATGAAAAGCGGTGCTCCACAGACCGCGCGGTTTGGTGTTGAAGATCGGTTCGACTGGGGTCGGTAAGGTGGTGACAGCGGATGTAGTCATAATAATTGAGCGTGCGCCGATTAGCTTAAACGAATGCGCGGATCCAATACAGCATAGGAGAGATCGACCAGCAGATTGACGAACACATAGATAAAGGCAATGGCAAGCGTAAAGCCCTGGATCACGATGTAATCACGCGAGGTGATGGCGTCGAAGAGGGTGCGTCCTACACCGGTCAGGCCGAAGATCGTCTCGGTCAGTACAGCGCCGCTGAGAAGGCCGCCAAGTGACAAGCCGACCACCGTCACCACCGGCAGTAAGGAGTTGCGCATAGCGTGGCGGAAGACCACATGACGTTCGTTGAGCCCCTTGGCGCGTGCAGTGCGCATGTAATCCAACGTCATCACTTCCAACAGGCTGGAGCGGGTCATACGGGCGATAATCGACATCGGCACAGTCGCCAGGACGAAGACCGGCAGGATCAGATGGCGGGCCGCGTCGCTGGCAACTTTCCAGTTGAGGGTCAGGATGCCATTGACCACATACATCTGTGACAGAAAATCGAGCAACGTGCGTGGCAGGCCGCCCAGATCCTCCATACCCCATGCTTCTGGAATCGTTTTCACGATCAAGCCAGGCTGCAATCTGCCGGAGGGCGGCAATGCAAATGGCGTATCCTTGAACGCCACCGCAAAGAGATAAGCGGCCAACAACCCCAACACGAAAATAGGCACCGAGACGCCCAGGTTGGCAAAGACCATGGTAATGGCGTCGATAGGGGAATTCTGCCAGTAGGCCGCAACCACCCCCAATGTCATGCCGACAAAGGTGGCGACGAGCAGCGAAAGCAGCGCCAGCTCAACGGTGACTGGCAGCCGCTCCATCAACATGTCGGTGACGGGCCGGCCAAAGCGCAGCGACTCTCCCAGATCGCCCGTCACAGCGCGCCCAAAATAGTAGGCAAATTGTACGGGGATAGGCTGGTTCAAGCCTGTTCGCTCGACAAAAGCATCGCAGACAGCTTGGGTGGCTTTTTCACCCAGCATGGCGCGACAGGGGTCGCCTGGGATCAGACGGCTGAGCAAGAAGGTCAGGAAGAGGATCCCGATCATGACCGGGATGGCAAGCACAATACGCCGAAGAATGTATGCGATCACGACTTTTCAATCCAGAATCATACGCTGTTTAAAACCAGGTCGGCAGCAAGAGAGGATTGGGCGGCAGTGCCGCCCAATCCTCTCTTGCTGCTAAAACTATCTCTACTCCGCTGCCGGTGCGTTCAACAGACCGTTGAAGAGCGACGAGAAGTAGCTGAACTGGCCGGAGTTGCCGACGTGCAGCGGATGGGAGGCGTCCCACTGCACTGCATAGGAAAGTACGACATCATTGGCGTCCAGCGTGGCGCCGTTGTGGAACGTGACGCCGTCACGCAGCGTGAAGGTCCACTCCGTCAGATCCTCGTTGGCCGACCACTCGGTCGCCAGCGACGGGATCACAGCGGCCGTGCCTGGTTCGTAGGCAAGCAACGACTGCATCACCTGCTCGCAGGCGCGCAGTGTTTCGCCGTCAGTCTCGTCGGCGCAGTAGAGACCAATCGGCTCAGCGTTCTGCATCCAGACCAACGCCTCGCGGCCGCCGGGGTTCATCAGCGCAAACTGTTCGGCGCCAATATCCGACGCATACGCGCCTTCGACATCCGCTTTGAAGGCGGCGGCATTGCCGCCGTGCGCCACCGGGATCATGGGCACGTGCTGCTTGATCAGCTCGTTGGCTGTATCGTAGAAGGGTTGGCGCTCTTCCGGGGTGGCCTTAGTCGAACCTTCCTTCAGTGCTTCCCAGATGTCAGGGAACCCTGCACCAAACTGTGCGGAAGCGCCAGGGCCAAAGTGATAGTCCAGGAAGTTGGTGGCGTCCGGGTAATCCGCGCCCCAGCCCAGCATGTGGAAGCCGTCGATCTCGCCGTCGTTGGCCGCGGTCAGGAAGGAGCCAGATTCCATCACGACGATCTCGGCTTCGACGCCAAGGTCGGCCAACTGCGCCTGGATGTCCTGGGCAACGATGCCCGGGTTGGGCAGGTAGCCGCGCACCACGTCACGATAGGTGATCGTGGTCTTGAAGCCCGGCAACACGCCTTCTTCTTCCAGGATTTTCTTGGCCTCTTCCGGGTTATATTCATACCATTCCTGGCCTTGGCTGTAGCCAAAGATGGAGGGCGGCATGAACTGCGTCGCCAGCGAAGAGCCTGGTGGGTAGAAGTTGTCGATCAGGCGCTGGCGGTCAATGCCCATGGCGAAGGCCTGGCGGACACGCTCGTTGTCAAAGGGCGGGAATTTGTTATTCATGCCCAGATAGAAGACATTCGTGCCGCTGCGCAGCGCCAGTTGCAGGTTTGCGTCATCTTCAATGGTCGCAAAGTCATCGGCGCCAACGCCGTCAATGCCATCGACCGTGCCTGCCTGCAGCTCGACCAGACGCTGTGCGCTTTCCGCGCCCCAGCGGAAGACCACAGTGGCCGGGATGGCTTTTTCGCCCCAGTAGTTTTCGTTGCGCTGGAAGATCATCTGGTCGCCGCGGCGCCATTCGGCCAGCGTGTAGGGGCCGGTGCCATTGGGGTTCTCGATCAGGTCGCCGCCGCCGCCGGTGGCTTCCAGATAATCGGCGTCGTTGATGGCAAAAGCGGAGAAGGCCACCTTGGCCGGGAACGCCACGTCCGGGTAGCAGAGCGTAAACTTGACAGTCTGCTCGTCCACCGCTTCCATGGATTTGAACAGACCGCCATAATCGCAGTTTTCCGCGGCATAGACCATCGGTTCAAATGGGCCGGCCGGCGCGGCTGCGGCCGGCGCTTCTGTTGCGGCCGGCTCTTCGGAGGTGGCGCCAGAGGGACTTGCCGGGGCGGTGCAGCCGCCGATGACAAGACCCAGGATGAGCAACACGCTCAACAGGAGCATTCGCTTGCGCGTCATTGGGATCTCCTTTCAGAGTTGGTTGGGTTGTGGAAATATCATTCGAGCGGCATGAGGATCACACCGAACTTTAGGGCTATACAATACTGGAAAACAGACGCTCTGGCAAATCAACCGCACGATTGCCGCCTTATGTCAGGCGCATCCTTTGGGGACGTTATTGCCGTTGGCGCGGATCCAATGCATCGCGCAGGCCATCCCCCATGAAGTTGATGGCGAGAATAGTCAGCGAGATCAGCAAGCCGGGAAAAAAGGAGATCCAGGGCATGGTCGTCAGAAAATCCTTGCCTTCGTAGAGCAGCCGGCCCCACGTTGGCACATCCGACGGAAAGCCCAGGCCTAAAAACGAGAGTGTGGACTCGGTGAGGATTGCGGCCGCGATCTCCAGCGTGGCCGCGACGATGATGGAGCCAAAGACATTAGGCAGAATATGGCGCATCATGATGCTGTTGTCGCGCGCGCCGACGTTGACGGCTGCTTCGACGTATTCCTTGCGCTTGATCGATAGCACCGAACCGCGCACAATGCGCGAGGTTGGCATCCACCCAAACATCCCGATGACAGTAACCACCAGCAAGAAGGCGCCCAATTCCTGGCCGAGACTTCTCCGCAATGTATCCTGGAGCAGGCTGCTGATGACGAGGAGCAGGGGCAACTGCGGCAAGGCAAACATCATATCAGTAAAACGCATCAAAAAATTATCAAGACGCGGCACAAAACCGGACAACAGACCCACGGTTGTGCCAAAGGTCATGGCGATAAGCATGGCCGCAAACCCCACCGCCAACGAGATGCGCCCACCGTAGAGGTTGCGCGCCAGTAGATCGCGGCCAAGATCGTCAGTGCCAAAGGGATGGGTGGAGGAGGGCGCCTCGCCAGACGCCATGATGTCGATGTGTTTTGGATCCACGCGGTAGACGTACGGGCCGGCAGCAACCGCGAGAATCAGGGCGACAAGCACGATCAAGCCAAAGACGGCAAGACGGTTGCGCCGGAATTGAATCCAGGCGTCTCCCCATAACGTGCGGTGCTTGCGCTGTACAACTTTGACGGTGAGCGTGGGTGAGGCTGTTGTGGCTGTCATACTGAGCAGACCCCTTCAGAATATTAAAACCGAATCCGCGGATCGAGCACGCCGTACAGCACATCGGCGATGAGGTTAAACAGGACGACCAGCACGGCAAAAATAAAGAGTGTTGTCTGGACAACGGGCACATCGTTGCTCTGGATCGCCAGGATCAGCAGCGCGCCTAGCCCGTTGACGCGGAAAATCTGCTCGGTAATGATCGCGCCGCCGAAAATGCCGGGGATCCCCAGCGCGACCAGCGTCACCACCGGGATCAGGCTGTTGCGCACGACATGACGCACGACAACAACCTGCTCGTTGAGGCCTTTGGCGCGCGCGGTGCGGACATAGTCCTGTTTGAGATTTTCAAGCGCGGCCGACCGTGTAAAGCGGTTGATCGCCGCCATCTGGAAGAAGGTGAGCACAAACACTGGCAACACCAGCTGTCTGATCTGCTGGGCAAAGGTCTCCCAACTGTTGATCACCAGCGTTGTGTTGTAGATGGTGGGAAACCAGCCAAGCCAGACGCCAAAGACCAGGATGACCAGAAGGCCTGTAAAAAACGTGGGGAGGGAAAACCCGATCACCGAGATCACACTGTTGATCTGGTCGAAGAGGCCATTATGGTGGTAGGCGCCCAGAACACCCAGCGGCACCGCGATCACGACGGAGAGCAGGTAGGAGAGACCCACCACCCATAGCGTCTGCGGCAGGCGTTGCAAGATCAGATCGATGACAGGGACGCCGCGGCTCGTCCAGGAAACAATGCGGAGGCGATTCTCCGAGTCGCCAATTTGAAGACCGGTTAACTTTTCCAGCGCCGCGGTAGGCTCGACAATGAAAAACTGGTTCATCCACTTCAAGTAGCGGATGTGCACGGGTTCATCGAGACCGAGAGATTCACGGATACGCACGCGGACTTCTTGAGGGATGCTCAATGGGAGGTTGGCCGAAGGGTCGCCAGGCGCCAGATCCAGCAGTAGAAAAATGATCAGACTGATGAACAATAACGTCGGGATGGCCGTCAGCACGCGCCGAAAAACATACTGGCCCATAGCAGTTCCCTCATAGATGTATAACCTGGAGATCGGTCGTTTTTAAGATGAAAGAAGAACTCAGGGGCTGCATCAGGCCGCCAATGCAGCCCCTGAGTTCTTCATCGTGCCGGGCGCTAGAAAACCGAGTTTCCGTTGCATGGCAACTCATCTGGAGCTAAAGCCCAGATTCCGGTTTTCAAAGTTGCCTTTCTGCAGAACAGGTCACCGCGCGCGGCTCCAATTTTCAATGTTCCATTCCTCCGTCTCAAAGCCACCCAACTCTACACCTTGCAGGGTGTTGGCGTGTGCAGAGACAGAAGCACGGAAGACCAACGGCAAATTCACGTAGTCTTGAACGATCATGTCGTTCAACTGGTGCACCAGGTCGATGCGAGCATCCTGATCGGCGGTCGCGGCCAGTTCGCCCCACAGCGCATCAAAATCAGTATTGCACCAGCGCTCGATATTTTCACCACCCCAGGCATTGCTGCTATTGGCAATGTTGACGCCGTTTTCGGTGAGGCAACGCCAGCCGCCCAGGTAAGCCTGCGGGTTGGGGCTGTCGTTGCCGTTGGTGAACATCTGCACGTCACTGTAGAACTTGGCCAGGGAATCGGCGTTGTCGGTCGGGCCAAAGAAGACGCCGGCATCGATGTTTTTCAGTTCAGTCGCCACCCCGATCTCACCCCACCACTGTTGGATAAGCGCCTGCGTCTTCTGACGCACGGCATTGGTCGAGGTCTGATAGAGCACGCGCAGTTCGACGCCATCTTTCTCGCGCACGTTGTCACCATTGCTGTCCACCCATCCGGCCCCCTCCAGCAGCGCCTGAGCGCCTGCGATGTCCTGGGTCAGGCAGCCATCGTTCGTCGTCGTTACATAGAGTTCAGGGCCAGAAACGATGTTGCAGGTGGGTTTGCCGCCCGCACCGTACAACTGCTCGGCGATGATCGTACGGTCGATCGCCATTGACAGCGCCTGGCGCACAGCCGGGTCAGTCAGGAACGGGTGCGGGTTCGGATCGGCCTCCGACCATTCGGAGCGTGCGTCGCCCAGGGTGGGGTCCGGGTTGGTGAAATTGATCAAAATGCGCTCGACATTGCCACCAAAGGCGGCGACGACCGTACCCATGCCCTTCGCTGCCATTTCGTTGAGGATGTCTGGTGGGACCTGCAGGTTCCACGCATAGTCGGCCTCGCCGGTCTCGAGTACAGCGCGCGCGGCCGACTCGGCGTCGCCGCCGCCCTTCATTACAACTTCGGCAAAGTGAGGCTGATTCTCAAAGCGATAGGTTGGGTTTACTTCATAGACAACCACGTCGTTGGCGCGGAAATCTTTCACCTTGTAGGGGCCAGTGCCGATCGGGAAGCTGTTGGCGTCGGCGCAGGTGGCGGCCGCCGCGCCGACGCAGTTCTCAAACTGCGCCTTCTGCAGGACAGGCGACAGATAGCCGATGAACGCATAGTACGGATACGGCTGCGGTGTGGTGAAGGTAATCTTCACCGTGCCCGCATCGACCGCCTCGACGCTCGCCACGGCCGAGAAGTTGCCAGAGGTGCAGCCCGTTTCCGGGGTGACGCAGTACTGCCAGGTGAAGACAAAGTCGTCCGCGGTCAACGGTGTGCCGTCTGACCACAAGACGCCGGGAACCAGCTTGTAGGTGATGGTGGTCAGATCTTCAGAGACGCCGCCATTTTCCACCGTCGGCACTTCCTGCGCCAACGTCGGGATCAGGTTGCCGGCGGGGTCGTATTCGAGCAGGGATTCCAACACCAGCGAGCCGGCGTGATAGTCCTTGGTGCCGGTGGACTGGTAAGGGTTGATGATCGATACGGCCTGCCAGTAAAGCAGCGTCAGCGTGCCGTCGGTGCCGCGGCCTGGCTCGGCCGGCAAATCCGACGAAGGCGCGGCCACGGCTGGCGCGTCTGCGGCCCCTGTTGACGGGCCGGCTGCCGGTGCAGCGCAGGCGGTGAAGACCAGCGCCAGCACCACCAGCAGACCGAACAGATAGAACGTTCTCCGGTTTTCTTGGTGTGTCATAGTTGCTCCCTTTGTTTGATTCAACATGATATGGGTGGACAGAACACTCTGATGCAACGCATAGCTTCACGGGTAGCGGCGCCACCGTCCATGCGACAGACGGCGTCTGCTGGCTGTGTTGGAGGAATATCATCTACATTCACGGGTTGAGCGGCGCCATCGTACACGCTTTCAAGAGAGTTGTCAAAGCGAAAAAAAATGGCGCAAAGCATCTTTGCGTGCAGGGAAAGACGCGGTGAGTGATCTAACCAGAACTTACCTTTTATGGAGAATCAGCCGGCGGTTTGGGTGAGGCAGGATGTGTGCATTGCGTGAGAGGATTGCGCTGGCGTCCTGCTTACTGGTGCACGCCTATCAGCGCACCTGAGCCAACAGAGAGGGGGATCTCCTGTTGGCTCAATTTTGGCAGGGGGCGGCCTGATGGCTCAAAACGCGTTGCCAAATGCAATCCTCAGGAGTAGCGTTCCTGGGTGTTGCATGGCGCCGGTAAAACAAAGAGTTACAGCTCGTCGAGTTACAGCTCGTCGAGTTACGGCTCGTCGAGTTACGGCTCGTCGGGGAAGTAGTAGCTGGCTGCATTCTCAGCAGTCACCAATTCCGCGGCCAGAATGATGCGGACGGGCAATTTCTGCTGGTAGAAGCCAGGCAGCGGATAGTCGCGCGCGCCCATCACGGCCAGTGAGACCACCGTCGCGCACTGGTCGGGCGGGTAGGTGACGTTGGCGGTGACGAGCGGGTCGCTGCCATCCATGATGGTCTTGATCACGCGCTTGTCCGCGCCGCCGCCCAGGAACATCTTGATGTCGCTGCGTCCGGATTCTTTGTACGCCTGCATGGCGCCCAGCATCATGTCGTCGTCGGCCGTGTAGACAGCGTCGATCTGGTCATACTTCTGGAGATAGTTCTCCATGACCGACAGCGCCTTCTGCACATTCCAGTCGCCCGGCTGCGAATCAATGATCGTCAGTTCCGGATACTTTTCCGCCACGGCCTTCATGGCATCGACGCGCACTGTGTTGATCGGCGTGGGGATGCCCTCGATGATCACGACGTTGCCTTTGTAATCGAGCTGCTTGGCCAGATATTCCATGCCGGTGCGCGCATAGCCTTCGTCATCATTGGAGAGATAGACGTTGTACACTGGCTTGGTGGTGCCGCGATCCATGACAATGGTGTAGATGCCGGCCTCGAAAGCTTTTTCGACCACGGAGGTGACGGACGCGTCGAAGGGGAAGACGATCAGCGCATCAATACCCTGCTGGATCAGGTCTTCGATGTCATTGGCCTGCTTGTTGACATTATCGGCGGTCACAAAGACAAACTCGATGGTCGGGTCCTGGGCTTTCCAGTCGGCCATGCCTTTTTCCGCCCAGTAAATGGCGCGCGCCATGTAGCCGTGCGTCGCCGACGGCATGGAATAGCCGATCTTCAGCGGTTTGCCCGGTACGACCGGCAGCGCGCCAGGGCCTACGGCCACAGCGTCGGCGGCTGGCGCCGCGGCAACTGCCTGGTCGCCGCCCGCCGCGGCTGGCGCCGCGGCGGGAACCTGCACAGTGCAGCCAGCAAGCAACGCCAGCAACATCAGTAATGTGAGGGCTACTGTGAATCCTCGTCTCATGATTCTCCTCCTGAAAGGAATGTGGGTCTCCGTACCACCCTGCAACGAGGTGAAGACGCTACCTTCGCGAGGCGCAGGGTTTGATTGGGGAGCACCATACGTTGAAAAACGGCTTCTAAAAGAAGGCCGTTGCCTACCGAAATAAACCAAATAAACTATCGGGCTGGTGTTACGCTCTTTGGCGTTGGATATAGACCGCGCCGATAATCACGATGCCCTTGACCGTGCCCTGCAAGTAAGGCGACACGCCCAGCATGTTGAGCATGTTGTTGATGACGCCCAGGATGATGGCGCCAATGACAGTGCCCCAGATCGTGCCACGGCCGCCGGTCATGGGCGTGCCGCCGATGATAACCGCTGCAATCGCATCCAGCTCAAAAAACATGCCCATGTTGGAAGTGCTGACCGCGTTGAAGCGCGAGGACAAAAGCGTGGCCGAAATGCCGACAGTGAGGCCGATCAGCGTGTAGGCCAAAAACTTGATGCGATCCACGTTGACGGCCGAATAGGCGGCCACCCGCGCATTCGAGCCGACCGCGCACAGATAGCGCCCGTAGCGGGTCTGATTGAGCATCACGGAGAGCACCGCGGCCAGCACCAACATCACAAAGACCGGAACCGGCAAAAACAGAACTGAATTCATCCCGAAGTTGCCAAAAAGATTGCTGTCGGAGCGCACCTCGCCCGCGTTGCCGATGAAGAGGCTGAGCGAGCGGAAGATCGCCATCGTGCCCAATGTCACGATAAAGGGGGCAATTTTGCCGCGCGTGATCATGAAGCCGTTGAGCGCGCCCGCCAGACTGCCCATCAGCAGGGCGACCACGATGCCGATCGTCACGGCAATATACTCGTTGCCCACAATCGGCAGGAAGTAATTCAGGGCGATAATGCCGACCGCGCCGACAAAAGCCGCCACGGACCCCACCGACAGATCAATGCCGCCACTGATGATCACAAAGGTCATGCCCAGGGCAATAATTCCTGTGTAGGAAACCTGGCGCAGGATGTTCAGAATATTCTGAACCTGAAGAAAGTAAGGGCTTAGGATCGAAGAAATAATAAACAGGACAACCAGGGCAATCAGGGAAGCATATTTTTCGTAGTTAAATTTTTTAAAATTTGCGGTAAGTGCGTTGCTGCTCATGGTCTGGCTCTGCTATTCATGAAGGGTTTCGGTCTCTCTGACGCCGGTGGCGAGAAACATAATTTCGGCTTCGCTAATCTCGTCGCCGGACAGGACGCCCATCATCCTGCCCTCTTTCATCACCAGCACGCGGTGACACATGCCGACGATCTCTTCTTGTTCCGACGAAATAAAGAGGCATGAAAGCCCCATGTCCGCCAGCGATTTGATAAACCGATAGATTTCCTGTTTTGCCGACACATCCACGCCGCGCGTTGGCTCGTCGGCGATCAGCACGATCGGCTGCGGGTCGATGCTCTTTGCCAGCGACACCTTCTGTTGATTGCCGCCGCTGAGAAACTCGAGCCGGGTGTCGAGTCCTTGAGTCTTGATGTTGAAGCGTTCCACGTGCTGCTGCGCGGCCGCGCGCTGGCGCTTGCTGTTGATCAGATCGATGGCATAGTCACAGTAGGCGCGCAGCGAGACCAGCGTAATATTGTCAACGACGTTGAACCCTGTCAGGATGCCGCTGCCCTGCCGGTCTTCCGAGAGATAACTGATGCCGGCGGCAACCGCATCTTCCGGCGACGCAATTTCCAGCCTGGCGCCGTTGAGAATGATCTCCCCCGCTGTGTGCTTGCGGATGCCCATGATCGTCTCGGCCACTTCCGTGCGTCCCGCGCCGACCAGACCGGCCAGCCCCAGAATTTCGCCTTTGTTGAGCTCGAACGAAATGTTTTCCAGCACGCCGGGCACGGTCAGGTTTTGGACGGTCAGCACAGGTTCTGTGCCGGCGCGCTCCTTTTTGGGGAAGATCTGGCTCAATTCGCGACCGACCATCCGCTCCGCCATCTGGTAGATCGAGAGCTTGTCGATCGGCTCCAGGCAGATCACCTCGCCGTCGCGCAACACCATCACCCGGTCGCAGATCGCCTTGACCTCTTTTAATTTGTGCGAAATGTAGATGATGGTGACGCCCTGACGCTTGAGCCGGTGCATCAGGCGGTAGAGAATGTCGATCTCATACTGGGTCAGCACGGTGGTCGGTTCATCCATGATGAGCAGCTTGGCATCCATCGCCACTGCCTTGGAGATCTCGACCATCTGCTTTTCCGCGGCGCTGAGCCGGTCGATGCGTTCGTCCGGACGGATGGTGACTTCCAGTTCTTCCAGCAGGCTCTTGGTGCGCGCCATCATTGTCTTCTTGTCGAGCAGGCCGTTGCGCTGCCGGATCTCCGAGCCAAGAAAAATGTTGTCGTAGACGGTCAGATCCTTCACCAGGTTGAATTCTTGCGGGATCAGGCTGATGCCCAGCTTTTTGGCGTCGCTTGGCTCGCGGATTGTCACCGGACGCCCTTCAAAGCTGATTTGTCCAGAGGTCGGCGTGTAAATGCCACCCAATATCTTCATCAGCGTGGACTTGCCTGCACCGTTCTCGCCAATGATGCCCAGCACTTCGCCGCGCACGATCTCCAGGTCGATCCCTTTCAGCACGGGGACGCCCGAAAATTCTTTGTAGATAGCTTCAGTTTTCAGCAGTACATCAGTCATGCCGGATCGCCCTATCAAGCGCGCTGAATCGGGTGCAAAGGGTTCTTCGCCAGTACAAATTCTATCAATGGACAATCTGCAACTGGATGTAGGGTGTCGTTACGAAGATAATTCCATTGTATCGCAAGAATTACGCAACGGCCAAAAGTGGTGTTGTTAGGCTTTCGCATCTACCCGCGCAACTTACCGCTCACCTCGCGCTCCACGCGGCGGATGATGCGCTCGCGCACTTTGGCGACGTCGCTGTCGCGCAGATTGGCTTCCTGGCTCTGATAGGTGAGATGGAAGGCCAGCGACTTGGCGCCGACCGGCAACGGCTCGCCCCGGTACAGGTCGAACAGCTCGATTGCGGTAAGCAGCGCGCCGCCCGCCGCGCTGATGGCGCTTTCAACCATGCGCACCGTGACCGACTCGTCCACGATAAAGGCCATGTCCTCCACGACAGGCGGGTAGGAGCTGATGGGCGGCATGGGATCGTGGCGCCAGTGCGGGCGTTGCAGCACCGCAAGGCGCAGCTCCGCCGCGTTGATGCGCACCGCGGGCAGGTCGAAGGCGGCGCGCACCTGCGGGTGCACCTCGCCGATCAAGCCGGCGACCTCGCCCTCGACCACGACTTCGGCGCAGCGCGGGCCAAACGCGCCGGTTGCGGGCGCGCCGCGATACTCGATGGCGTCAGCTTTGAAGCCGAGCCGCGCGAGCAGCGTTTCGACTATGCCTTTCAGATCGTAGAAATCCAGCGCGCCAGTCGTGTTGTTCTCGGCGTTGCTGTTGTAAAAACTCAGCGGCTGGCGCGGCCCGGTCAGCACCAGGCTCAGGCGGCGATCTTCGTGAGGCAGCGGCCCCTCGCCGCGTTCAGGCAGATAGACGCGACCGATCTCGAACATTGCCAGCCGGTCGGCGTAGCGCAGGTTATATTGCAGGCTCTCCAGCGCGCTGACCAGCAGCGACCGGCGCAACACGCGCCGTTCCACGGCAATCGGGTTCGCCAACTCGACAAAGGGAGCGCGGTCCTCAACGCCGTCCAGCGGGGCAAAGGCAAGCGCCAGCCGGGCATGATTTTCAGGCGAAGTCAACGCATAGTTGACCGTGTCCTGCAAGCCGCTGCCGATCAGGATGTCACGAATCTTTTCTTCAGTTTCGACGATCTCGTTGCGATGCTGCGTCGGCAGCATGTCCGCCATCAGCGTGATGGGCACATCTTCGTAGCCGATCACGCGCGCCACCTCCTCGATGAGGTCGGCAGGCATGGTCACGTCAAGCCGATGCCACGGGACAACGCATTCGAGCAACGGCTCGCCGGCGGCCCGGTGCAGGGCAAAGGTGGCGGCAGCCGGTGCATCCGGGGCAGGATCGGCCACCTGACGCACCTCGAAGTCGAGGCGGCGCAGCGCGTCGGCCATCTGCTCGAGCGTCACCGTCATGCCCAGGATGCGGCGCGTATCGCTGGCCGTCGCGTAGACCGTGACGCGGCGCTGCGGCGTCGGGTAGGCGTCAGCGATGCCAGGCGCGATGCGCCCGCCCGCGTATTGGCGCATCAAATCGGCGGCGCGACGACCGGCAATGTCGTTGAGCGTGGCCGGCACGCCGCGCGCAAAGCGATAGCTGGCCGCGCTGTAGAGTTTGAGCTTCTGGCCGGTGCGCCGGTTGTTGATGCCTTCGAAGGTGGCGGATTCCAGCAGAACTGTGCGCGTCGCGTCGCTGACTTCGCTCTCCTGGCCGCCCATCACCCCGGCGATGGCGACCGAGCCGAGTGTGTCGGCAATCATCAACATGCTGTCGTCGAGCGTGCGCTCGATGTCGTCGAGCGTGATGAACTTCTCACCCGCCGCGGCGCGGCGTACGATGATCGTTGGCGTGCGGTCGCCGGCCTGCTGCGCCCGCCGCACAAGCGTGTCATAGTCGAAGGCGTGCAGCGGCTGGCCGTATTCAAGCATCACATAGTTGGTGATGTCGACCACATTGTTGATGGGGCGCATTCCTGCTTTGGTGAGGCGCTCCTGCATCCACTTGGGCGACGGGCCAACCGTCACCCCGTGGATGACAATGCCCGTGTAGCGATGGCACAATTCCGGCTCATCAATGCGCACGGCCACATAGTCGGCCACGTTGTCATCGCCTGCGGCTGGCAGCACGTCCGCGGGCAGATGGAGCGCGCCGCCAGTGAGCGCGCTGATCTCGCGCGCGATGCCGATCATGTTCAGGTCGCGCGCCATGTCGGGCGTCAGGTCGAACTCGAAAACCCGGTCGCCCAGGTAATCGCGCAGCGGCATCCCAACCGGCGCATCCTCGGGCAGGAGAATGATGCCTTCATGCTCCTCGCTCAGCCCCAGCTCGCGTTCGGAGCAGACCATGCCCGACGACTCGACGCCGCGAATCCTGGAGGCTTTGAGTTTCTTCTTGGGGCGCGGCCGTTGGTCGCTGTAGGCGTCGATCAACAGCGCGCCGGCGCGGGCAAAGGCGACCTTGAGCACGGGCAACGGCGTCACACCACGATACTGGTAGAGATTTGGCGCGCCGGTCACGACTCGCTGCCGCGCATCGCCGCCAAACGCTACATCGACCAGCACCAGGCGGTCCGCGTCGGGATGAGGCAACACAGCCACCACCTCACCGACGGTGATCGTTTCTGGATCCCACCAATCACCGACGTGGTGAATGGCATCGACCGCCAGCCCCGCCAACGTCAAGCGCTCGGCCAGCGCGTCCACCGGCAGGGTGAGATCGACATATTCCTTCAGCCAAGACAAGGGCGCCAACATGAGCGGTTACTCCTCAAAAGGGTGCGTGATGCGTACTTTTTACATCGTGCGCATTAGTTGTTCATATACCAGATCGACCGCCAGCGCCCGCCACTGACCCCACCCGCGACGGTCGCCAATGAGGTTGCGCAGCTCGTTGCTCACATCGAGCAACTGGCTGGGCAGCACTGTGTGAAAGGCCGAAATCTCATTGTCGCGCACACAGACCGGCTCGGAAAAATCAGTGCGCAGATGAAAAATATAACTGGCAAAGTGCGCGGTCTCATCCCGGTAGCGAAACTCGTAGACGATGACGCCCAGAAAGCGCTCGATCATCACCGGCAGATTTGTCTCTTCAGCCACCTCGCGCATCATAGCAGCCTCGATTGCTTCCTCCCAACCGACGCCGCCGGACAGGATGCGGTAGATGTGCGCGGGGTAATGCGCTTTGGCGTGCAAGAGGATGCGATTGGCCGGGTCCTGGATCACAAACACCACTTCAGCGCGGCGGTCGCTGTCGGTGCGCCACCGATAGCGGCGGATGTATTCGTCGGCCTGGAGCAGATGGCCGCGGCGCATCGGTTGGCCATAACGCGCGGCAAGCTCTTCAATTTCTTCTTCCGAGATCATGGGGCGGCGGGTTTGGATGCTATTGGCGGTGGGTGGCAATGTCATCGATGGCTTTCTCCTGTCTTGCGTGGTGGGTGGTGAGGAGACAACTAAATCATCAGGCCTTCGGAGCAGTCAATGAGGCGCGGGCCGCAACCAGGTCCAGCGCCACATCATGCGCCAGCGCGAGTTGATCGGGCGTCGAGACGACCATCTGCAAGTCCTGCAACAGCCCGTCCGAAATGCTGTAGAGCCACCCGTGCACGGAAAGCTTCTGGCCTCGCTCCCATGCATTCTGCACGATGGTGGTCTCACAGACATTGCACACCTGCTCGATCACGTTCAATTCGCAAAGACGGTCCAGGCGCACTGCCTCGTCATCGATGCTGGACAGCAAACCGGCGTGGATGCGCATAATGTCCTGGATATGCCGCAGCCAGTTGTCGATCAGCCCATATTTCTGATTTTGCAGCGCAGCCTTGACGCCGCCACAGCCGTAATGCCCGCACACGATGATGTGCTTGACCTGCAGCACTTCCACGGCATATTGAATGACCGAAAGGCAATTCAGGTCGGTGTGAACCACCACGTTGGCGATATTGCGATGTACGAAGACTTCTCCCGGCATCATGCCGGTGATCTGATTGGCCGGGACGCGGCTGTCCGAACAACCGATCCACAGATACTGGGGCGCCTGTTGCTGGGCAAGCCGGTCAAAAAACCCAGGCTCCTGAATCGCAACCTGCGCCGCCCACGCGCGGTTGCTGGCAAGCAAATGTTCGAGCATTTATCGATTGTCCTGTTCCTTTTTTTCGCGGCGCCGCCTGTATGCAACAACAACAACGCCAATGGCCAGCAAACCCGTTGTGCTCAGTGTGATGACGCCGCCGAGCGTGCGCGGGGGCGTGTCCTCATAAACCAGCAGAAGATACCCTTCCCCCGGCGGCGCCGCGACCGTCATCCGCCCCAGCACGCCTGTGGCTTCCGGCGTGACCGGAATCTGCGCGACGCGCTGGCCGTGTTCGCCATCCAGCAGATACGCATTCCACCCTGGATAGTAGAAGTGTTCGAAGACGATAGATTGCGGTGACGACCGCTTGTTGAAATAATAAATCTCCTCACTGATTGTACTGTGCGCCACCGAGCTGGCGCCAAATGTTTTATAGTCAAAAACAGCATAATCCAGCTTGGTGTCAACGGGCTCCACTGGCGCTCCCGCCTGATCCTGGCTGATGTAATAATCGGCCATCGGACTCCAGGTCGGAATTTCCTTGACCCAGGCCGTGCTGCCCGTCATCTCGTCCGAAGATTGTTGAAAACGCATCAGCCCGGCAAGACTCACCGGCCCCTCCGCGGGCTCGCGAATCTCCACGCGCAGATAAGGATAGCTCGCCAGAATCAATGTTGTCGCCACAGCCAGCAGGGGCAGCGACAGGCGGTCGCGTTCGAGCAAAACCGCGCGGTGGCCTATCAGCGCGGCCAACACGCTCACGCACAGCGTTGTCACGACGAGCCAACGCCAGGGAAACTGTGCGGTCTGCAACAACCCCCCGAGGAGAGGCGTCTCCCACAGCGGCGCCGCCCACGTACTCGTCACGCACGCAGCGACCAATGCCCCGGCGATAAAATAGGTGATCTCCCAGCGCAGCCTGCCTGCCATACGCCAGGTAAAGAAAATTCCCAAGACGGCAAAGGTAAGGATGGCGGCGCCGATCTGAAAGCTGATCGCATCATCGGGGCCGGGGACGCTGACGCCAAAACCCCACGCGGGGCTGAAAAACTGGCTCCACTCGACAAAGTGCCCGCGATACGCGTAGCGGCCATCGAACCACTGGTCGACGCGCACAGCCTGGCGCTCGGTGAAGGCCGGCAGCCAGAAGACAGCGCTCAGACCCAGCCCAGCCAGCCCGCCGAGCGCGGGCGCGATGCTGCGCCGCAGCCAGCCAAAACGCACGGCTTGCCCGCCTTGCTGCTTTGCATCGTCGTGGCGGTGGACAAAGATCAACACCAGCACATAGCCAGCCAGCAGCGGCGTAAAAAGCACAATCACCAGGTTGCTGGTCAGCATCAGGCCAGCGTAGCTGATCGCCAGTCCCACGACCCAGCGGTAGGCGGGACGCACGACCGATTGTCGCGCTGTCCACAAACAGAGCGGCAGCCAGACAAAGGCCATGCTCTCCGCCAGGTTGGCGCGCACGTAGAGATTGAGCAGATGATAGGGCGCATAGGTGTAGGCCAGCGCTGCAATCATCGCGGCCGGTCGCCCCAGCCAGGCGCGAATGTAGACGTACATAGCGCCCGCGCTGGCGACAATGCTCAACCCGAACACCGCCTCGACCGCCTGTGTAAAACCAAACCCAGCAAAATAGTGGAACAACTCGGCCAGGAAATGGCTGAAACCGCCGTAAATGTTGAAGAAGGGATAGCCGTAGCCAAAAGCGAAGTCGGGGCTCCAGCGCGGCCACCAGATGCCGTCCTGCACCAGCCGGTCGTACTCGAAGAGGAAATAGACGTGGTGGCGCGCATCGTTGGCGCCCCAGAAGTAACCCGGCAGCAGAAAAGGCGCCACGGCAAAGACAGTCAACGCCAGCGTCATCCAGAAGAGCGCATCGCGCCATAACGTGGGCGCGATGTCCTGTCGTTCACTGGCCATGCAGCACCAGCTTGTCATCCCGCCCGCCGTTGACCGGGAGGCGGCTGCCGTCGCGCCAGTCATAGTAGCCGAAGTAATAGGTCAAAGGCGTCTCCAGCGGAGCGGCGGACAGATCGAGCACATAGGTGCTGGTCAGCACCTCACCGGGCTGCCAGCTTGTCGCGGGTCGCGCCTCGCCCAACGGCTGTGCATCAAGCTGCGCCACGACCTGCGCAGGCGCGCGGTCACTGGCGGCCAGGGCCTGGAAGAAAATGTTGTAGTCCACCTCCAGCGGCTGCAGCGGCTGCCAGGTCACTTCCAGCGTCGCCGTGCGGGGCGCTTCCTGCTCTGTCAACTGCGCGCCAAGCACGATCACCTGGTTGTCGCCCAGGATGGCGACGGGGCGCAGCGGCGGGCGCACCTGAGTGTAGGCAGGCGTCAGATGGGCAAGACTCGCCAGCACCACCAACGCCATCATCACCGCCCAATAGACCGGCGTCTCCAGTTCGGCAAAGATAATCGGCAGTGCAGCCAGGGGCGCGACCAGCAGCGGCGCCACCACCAACAACATCTGCCACGGATAGGTGAACAGCCGGTCAGCACGCGTCAGTTGCCACAATGGCTCGCTCACGCGCAGCGATAGCAAGACCGCGACGACCGCCGCGCCCAGACAAAACCAGAGCAGGCGGCGCAAATGCGGCGACAGTTGGTTGCGCGGCAGCGCCATGCCCCAGGCGCTCAAGACGCCGCCGGCCAGCGCGGCAAAGCCGATCTGGTGCGGATGCAGGCTCAGAGCCGTCGAAGTGCGACCGCCAACTTCGTTGCCTACGTCAAGCAGCGTGTTGAGGTGAATGAACTGGCTTGCAAAAGAAGTTGCCGGCGGTGCAGCCACTGTCCACAGCGGGATCAGGCTCGCGATCCCCGCGGCGCCGCTTGCGGCCACGATCAACGCGACCAACCATCTGCGCTCCACGATCAGGGCATAGAGCAACAGCATCACCGTCACGCCACCCGCCAGCCCAGCCTGGATCCGCCACATCCAAAGGATGCTCAACGCAGCCACCGCCGCGCCGCTCAACGAACGCCGGTCCCGATAGCTCGTCAGCCCCGCCAGCGCCAATGGCGTCAGCGCCAGTATCAAGGCATTGCTCAAACTGCCGCGCTCGTAGACGGTGGCCAGCACCAGCGGCAACAGCATATAGCCAAGTCCGGCCAGTCCAGCGCCCAGATCGCCAAAACGATCCGCCAGCCAGACATAGACGGCGCTGCCGCCCAGTATAAAGCTGAGTACAAAGACGATCTGCATCGCCGAGGTTGGCGCGGCGCCCAGACGCAGCAGCGGTTGCGCCAGGAGAAACGCACCGCTGCCGGCGCCGCGCCAGAGGTCTGGCGTCGTGGCCACCGAAGCCAGCGCGGTTGGCGTGACGCTCTGAAAAACAGGGGCGAATCCTTCCCATCCTTGCCAGTAGCCGGGATAGAGCGCGGGCGCCCAGGCAAAGACGCCCAGCAGCAACACCGCCCAAAACCCCACACGCGCCGGAACTCGTTCACACCTCTCCATGGCGCGGATTATAGCACGGCCGTCAGGTAAGCTCTGAAAGTGAAGGGGCAAGATGCATCATTGTCTAGCGAATTTTCTTGCTCTCGATGTTGGCGTGCGAATCGAGGTAGCGTAGCCAGCCGCGCACGCTCAGCGGGCCAAAATCATTGTGGGGCGACCTGGCGTCATCCCCAATGCCAGCAGCTTGAAGGCGCACGGCGAGCGCCACTGTTTCGGCGCGCGTCTGCCGGAAGAAGGCGCGCTGCTCGTCGAGCGTCAGATCTGCACCAGGCCGGTAGTCATTGTACTCGTCGTGGATTGGCGGCTCACCCAGGAAAATCTTGAGCCGGCGCTGCCCCCAGCGTTCGATGCCAGAGATGTGCCGCAACACTTTGCTGGCCTGTAGCGGGTCTTGCGCGGCCGCCGCGCGCTGGTCGACGGCGACGCCGTCCGCTTCCAACACAGCCTTCCATGCGCCGAGACTCTTGGCGCGAGCGGGCCGTTCGACAAAAAGACCAGCCGCCACCTGCATAACCTTTTCTTTTAACCCCATGCTGCTTCCTTCTCTGAATTTTTATTCGTCGCGGCGCTGGCGGCTGTCCAACAATATGCCGCCGCCTTCAGCGCCGCTTGGCTCTTTGTCCAGCGTCGCTTGAAGCTGGCCGAGACGCCGGATGTAAACTTCCAGCCGCTCCAGTTCTGGCACTGTCAACCCGTAGCGATTGGCAGGGTGTTTGAGCAACTGGGCGACATCAAGCGACACAATGCGCGCCAAGTCCGTGGCGGAGCGAAAATCGAGCCACGGGCGCGGGGAGAGGCGTTGGAACTCCTGCGCCGCCGGCGTAGGGCGTGGGCTGCGGCGCAGCGGGAGCACTGCGCGCTCCAACCGCCAGGCAGTTTCCCATTCCAGGCCAGCCGGCGCGGTGATGTCGTTGCCGAGCAGAAAATAGACGCGGTCACAGTTAGCAATGCGCTCAAAGATCTCTTCGTGCGTGGGAAGGAGCGGCGGCGTGCGGCGAATCTCGATCGACGCCTGTACGGGCAATTCGGCAATGGCCTTGCCAATCACGCCGCGTTCCGCTTCCAGATCCAGGGTGGCGCCAACAAAAATGCGTAAGGTTTCAGTCATGCACTGGATTATGCCACTAGAGGAAACGAAACGGCAAAGGAAAGAGTGTAGCCGCGGGCAACCCTTCGCGGGTTATAGGGGCTTGATGAGGATGGTCAGGGTGGATCAAGCAGCGCCTTGGCTAACGCTGGGAACGTTCTGCTTTCCAGGTGACAGTCACTGGAGGGAAGCGGCTGTCACCTCTGGGCAGCGCCACAAAGTGCAAGGATGGTGAAACAGGCTACGTCCGATAGTCGCCGTTGATGCGAATGTACTCATAGCTCAGATCCGAAGTCCATACCGTGGCCGCGCCGTCGCCAAGCGCCAACACGACGCGCACATCGATCTCCGGCTGCGCAAAAATCTCCGTGGCAGCCGTCTCACTATAGGGCAAAGGGACGCCCCCTGCCACCAACTGCAACTCACCGCGGCGCGTGGCCGCGTCCGGCCCGCCGTCGATAAAGAGATCGCAGCGCTCAGGCTCGACCTGAATGCCGGCGCGTCCCACCGCGGCCAGGATGCGCCCCCAGTTGGCGTCGCCGCCAAAACAGGCGGTTTTGACGAGCGGACTGGTGGCGATGGTGTTGGCGGCCTGATGCGCCTCGGCGTTGCTCACTGCACCGTGCACCTGCACCGTGACAAAGCGCGTTACGCCCTCGCCATCGCGCACAACCGCCTGCGCCAGTTCCGTGCAAAGATCGGTCAGGGCGGCGACAAACGCAGCATAGTCCGCGCTGCCCGCCTCCACGATCTCCTCGTTATCGGCAAGGGCGTTGGCAAGGACGATCACCGTGTCGTTGGTGCTGGTGTCGCCGTCGACGCTGATGCGGTTGAAGCTGAATTCGTTGGCCTCAGCCAGCGCCTGCTGGAGCAACGGCTGCGTGATGAAAGCATCGGTGGCGATGACCGAAAGCATCGTCGCCATGTTGGGGTGGATCATGCCGGCGCCTTTGGCGATGCCGGTGATGGTGGCCCCAGCATCGCCCAGCGTCACCCTGCGCGTTGCAAGTTTTGGGCGTGTGTCGGTCGTCAGGATAGCGTTTGCCGCGGCTGTCCACCCCTCAGGCGTCAGCGCTCCCACCACTTTGGGAATGGCAGCCAACAGCTTCTCCATCGGCAGTTGCACGCCGATGACGCCTGTGCTCATCACCAGCACCGAGTGTTCGTGCGCGCCCAGGTGCAACGACGCCTGTTCGGAGGATTGACGCGCGTTGGCGGTCCCCTCGACGCCGGTGCAGGCATTGGCGCAGCCGGCATTGATCAGCACGGCGTAGATGCTGTCCGGGTTGAACGCCAGCAATTGGCGGTCGAAGATGACGGGCGCGGCCGGGAAGAGATTGCGCGTAAAGACCGCCGCGGCCCGGCACGGCACGCGGCTCGCCACCAATGCCAAGTCCGGCGCGCCTGACTTTTTGATGCCTGCGGCCACCGCACCGGCGTCGAAACCTTTGACAATAAAGCTCATGGATGCCTCCTTGTGGGGAGATTGAGAGATTAGAGATTAAGAGATGGGAGATTGCGTTAGGGGGCGTCCCATTCTTATCACCCAATCTCCAATCTCTAATCTCCAATCTCCTTCTTTAGTCCCGCTTGAAATCCTCGTAATCGACCTCGTCGAACTCGGAGACGCCGCGCCCCTGCACGCGCAGCATCGCCTCCACTTTCATCGGCAGGCCAAAGAGCTTGATAAAACCCTCCGCGTCGGCCTGGTTGTAGACATCATCCTGGTCGAAAGTGACGTAATCTTCGCGGTAGAGGCTGTAGGGGCTTTGGCGGCCGGCGAGGATGATGTTGCCCTTGTAGAGCTTGAAGCGCACGGCGCCGGTGATGTTCTTTTCGGTGTGGTTGACAAAGTGCGTCAGCGCCTCGCGCAGCGGCGTGAACCACTGGCCGTTGTAGACCAGTTCGGCAAACTTTAGCCCAACTGTCTGCTTGAAGTGCAGCGTCTGCTTGTCGAGGCAAAGCTGCTCGAGCGCCGCGTGCCCCTTGTAAAGCAGCGTGCCGCCGGGCGTCTCGTAGACGCCATGGCTCTTCATGCCGACCAGCCGGTTCTCCACAATATCGACGCGGCCAATCCCGTGGCGTGCGCCGATCTCGTTGAGCGCCTGCACGATGCCGACCGGGCCGTGCGCCACACCGTTGACGCGCTCCGGGATGCCCTTGCGGAAGTAGATCTCGACATACTCCGGCTCATCCGGCGCGTCGAGCGGGTCCACCGTCCACTCGAACATATCCTTGGGCGGCTCGTTCCACGGGTCTTCAAGCGGGCCGCCTTCGTTGCTGAGGTGCCACAGGTTTTTGTCCTGGCTGTAGATGCGCTCCATCGTCGCCTTGACCGGTACGTTGTGCTCGGCCGCGTAGTCGAGCGCGTCGCGACGGCCGCGGATGTTCCACTCGCGCCATGGCGCAATAATGCGCAGCCGCGGGTTGAGCGCCATCACCGTCAGTTCGAAGCGCACCTGGTCGTTGCCCTTGCCGGTGGCGCCGTGTGCGACCGCGTCCGCGCCTTCCATCTCGGCAATCTCGACCATTTTCTTGGCGATCAGCGGGCGCGCAAAGGAGGTGCCGAGCAGATACTCACGCTCGTAGATGGCGCCGGCCTGCATGGTGGGAAAAACGTAGTCGCTGAGAAATTCGAGGCGCAGATCCTCGATATAGACCTTGCTCGCGCCGGAAGCCAGCGCCTTCTCCTCCAGGCCGACCAGCTCATCGGCCTGGCCGAGATTGGCGCAAAACGCGATCACTTCGCAGTGATAGGTGTTTTTGAGCCACGGCACAATGATGCTGGTATCCAACCCGCCCGAATAGGCGAGCACGCACTTCTTGACGACAGGTTTAACGTTTTTGGCGGACATGTAGCAGACCCTTTCGCTGAATAAAAAGAAAAAGATGCCAAACAAAAAACGCCACCCGGCTTTCCCGGTGTGGCGTACGGATGCGGTGACACATTCTGCGCTCAGGCTGCACTGCCGGCGCCGCAAACCCACAGCGGCGTCATCTCGCAGATCTTTGTCCGCACCCGGCGGACTTCCTCCTATTGCGCAGTGACTGAAGCATGGCGCACAGTATACTGGATGCAGGGGAGAGATTGGAAATCAGAGATTTGCGATTGGGCAATTGGGGAAACGGGCGGATGCCAGAGCATCGAGGAATCGGGGGCATCGATCACCTGCCTCCTGCTGATTGGTAGACCATACGCATAAAATGGTCTGACTTTTCCCGTTTCTATTGACAATCTGTATACCAAACTGCTATGGTAATGGCGATCATCATCCAAACTAATTCTTCCTGGCGCTATGTTGGCACGTGACCAGATTGCCGATCAATTACGCAAGCGCATCGAACGCGGCGAGTTCAAGCCGGACAGCGCGCTGCCGCCAGAACGTCTGCTCGCCGAGGACTTGGGCGTCAGCCGCATGACGGTGCGCGTGGCGATCGACCAACTGGCCGAGGAAGGGCTGCTGGTGCGCCGTCCGAACCGGCGCACGCTGGTGGCTGGCGACAAGATCAGCCGCAGCGCCACTTTCATGTCCTTTAGCGAGGAGATGCGCACGCGCG
>JACSRH010000159.1 GCA_014879855.1 Caldilineaceae bacterium
CCATGCCGCCGCGGCCGATCTCAGTTTGGATGCGATAGGGGCCGATCTGGTGGGGTGTGGGGCTCATGGCTGCACGATTCGCATTTCGGTTAGGCAGGCTAAATGTTTATCTATGTTGACGCTCGGCTGCGAATCTGAAGATTCACAGCCGAGCGTCGACGCCACTACGGCGTCGGTGGGTCGTCACAACGCACTGTGCCTGGTGGTGCATCGGCGTCGCTGCTGCATAGCTGCACCACGTCGATAAAGAAATTGCTGTTCTTCGACTCATTAAGATTTGTGACGAAAGACAACGTGATAGCTTGACCTTTGTAAGCAGCCACGTCTAGTACTTCACGCACCCAGCCGTGGCCTTTTGTTGAATCGAATGTACGCTCCGCTTTGCAAAGTAGATAGTTTTTGATTGAAGCGCCGTTTATACGTACATCTGCGCTGTCATTGCTGCAACTATCTTCATCTGAGTAAATCCAATAAAGATAACGCACCTTCAGGTTGCTATAATCCGCTGGCAGTGCGATGGGCTGACTCAGTTTATTCTCACCAGGTGCACCTCCCAGCCATGCAACATGGCTGCCATCAAGCATCACAAGATTTGTTTGTTGCGCAGAGTAGATGAGATTTCCACTCTTGTCATCAACAAGTTGTTCCCAACCACTCTTCAGCTTAGTGCTTATTTCGAAGTTATAATGGTCGAATTGAGGGAGCTGAGATTTTGGAGGCGGCGGATCATCTCGACGAATTAAGGGGAGGTATACTTCCCATTGATGAACCTTCAATACTGCTTGTGCAGTCTTTGTAATTTCTGTCGGTGCGGCATATTGATTGGAGATTTCATAGAGGACAGCTGTATTAGTTAACGTTCCTATCGTGCTCGTTACCTCAGCAGAATAGGTGAGTGTGTAGGACGCTCCATATTCGACATCAACTGTCCATGTAATGAAGGATACACCATCAATCGTAAAAAATTGCGCATTGTCCTTAGGGGCAATGGTAGCTGTAAGCACCGATAGCCCAGCAGGTATGGTATCGGTTACACCGATACGAGCTGTATAGCTCTCAGAGATGGTGTTGTGCATCGAAATCGTGTAGATGACTTTTTCACCAGGACGCGCCTCATTTTGAATGCCTGCAACAGAGCGAACAGTCTTCGTGAAGTTTTGCAGGGGCGGGATTGTTCCGCCGCCTGCATCATGATCCTCGGCCAAAGCAGCAAATGCGTTGATAATGAGTAACCAAACCAGTAACGTCCCGAACAACACGGCCGAAAACCACAGCGGGCGACAATTGACGTGAAGTTTCATATTGACCTCCTTGGAATTCTGCTACCAATAGATAGTCCAGTAGTTATTTAGTCCCACTACCTTTTTCAGGCGCCGGCCCGCCGCCACTTCCACTCCCACCGCCCCCAGACGGCACCGTAAACGCAAACGGCCCCGCCAGCGGACGGATGCGTCGATAGGGCTCTGGCTGCACCAGGTAGAGCGCCCAGCGATACGCATCAGGCGCCAGATTCCCGACCTGCAGAAGGACCTCCGTCAACGGTGAGGAACGCACCAATCCTCTTGCATCCGCCTCACTCTCCCCATTGGCCTTCCAGAAGACCACCTCGTATTCCTGGCCGGGCGCCAAATCAGCATCAGGCTTCCAGCGAAACAGGGTAGCGGTATGACTGCTATGGTTGTCGCCGGGCGCCAGGATCACTGCGGAGCGCGGACCTGCCTGATTGACGCTATCCGGGGGCGGCGGCGCGGCCGCCTGGTTGCTCGTGGGTGCGACCGCGGCAGGGAGAGGGGTGCGGGTGAGTGTAGGTGTGGGCGATGGCGACGCTGTCGGTGTTGCGGCCGGCGTGCTGGTGGGCGGGCGGGTGCTGGTCACAGCAAGCGCCTGCGTCGCAGTAGCCGCCAATTGATCAGTCGCAGCGACGGTAATGGCAATTTGCGTCTCGGTCAATGCCACCGCCGTCAGCGTCGCTTCTGGGCCGATAGTCGTAGGGTTAGTCCTTGAAGATTGCTCCGCGACCGGTTGTGTTTCTGTGATGGTTTCACCCGGCGCACCTTCCACGAGCGGAGTGGAAGTGGAGGT
Source organism: Caldilineaceae bacterium (assembly GCA_014879855.1). Lineage (GTDB taxonomy): Bacteria > Chloroflexota > Anaerolineae > Caldilineales > Caldilineaceae > Caldilinea. The sequence goes on from JACSRH010000159.1 coordinate 2,083, forward strand.
AAGCGCGACGGCGCCACTGGCTGCCGGTTCGCTTGGTTGAGCGTCAACCAGAGGCGGCATGGTGGGTGTTTCTGGCGTCGCTTCTGTTAGCGCCTGCTCGGGAGTAGGCGAGGATGCATCGACAACTGTCGGTGCATCACTGACCGCTGTGGCCTTGTCTTCGCTGCTCGATGGCTCGGTTACGGTGGCGGCCATCGCGGCGACCTCGCCTGCATTCGCGGGGGGCGTTGCAACCGGCTGGCTGTTGCTCGTGAAGCTGAAAACCAGGAAAGCCAGGATCGCCAAGATCGCGCCGGCTGCAGCCAGCGCTAATGCCGGACGGCGCGAAGCTGTGGCGGGCGCCACCATGCCCATCGTCGTCCACAAGACAATGGTGATATTATCCGGTTCCTGGCGCTTGACCGCCTCATCAATCAGCGACTTGACCGCCTTCTCCGGCGCATAACTGGTCACCGCCCCCGCGATCTCAGCGTCGGTGATGCGATTGTAGAGGCCATCCGAGCAAAGCAGCAGCGCGTCGCCGGGGCGCAGCGTCAGCGCGGTGTCGCCGACATTGACTTGCTGACGCCCAACTTCGGTTTCATCAATGTCGGCCAGCGGCTTGTCGGGATCGAGGACGCCCTGATCGATGCTGATGCCGCGCGTATCGCCGAGATAGCGCAGGATCACATGTTTGTTAGGGTGGTTGGCCGCCTGCTCACGCGTAATGCGCCCTTCTTCCAGCGCCTCTTGCACCCAGGTGTGGTCGCGCGTCAACTGGTGCGCTTTGCCGCCACGCACAAGATAGGCGCGGCTGTCGCCGAGATGCATGGCAAGCAATTGGTTGCCATCAACCGCGGCGACAACCAACGTTGTGCTCATCCCTTTTAGTTCAGGATCTTTGCGCGCGGCCTCCAGAATTTCGTGGTTGGCGCGGTGGATAGCGTCGGCCACCCGGTCGCGCAGCAACTTGGGTGCGGCGCGACCGGGCGGCGGCGTCTGCAAGATCTGCTGGAGCACGCGCACGGCAATATCACTGGCGCGTTCGCCGCCATGAGTGCTGGTGACGCCATCAGCCACCACCAGAAACTGCACGAGTTGGCCATTGTCTCCGGGGCCGGTAAAAACCGCGAAGCGATCTTCGTTGGGCTTGTTGCGTGCGCCGTTGTGGGTGCCGGCATCGACCCGCGTTGGTCTGTCTAGAAAGTTGACGCCTTCGAATGTCGGCATCGGTTGCTCCTTTATCGGTCAAAGGTAAAGCGACGCACCTCGCTGACGAGGCGCCGAGGGCTGGGTTGCCGGTTAGCGTATGCCTGGCAGTCTTCGATCAACAGCACGCCCCAGTAATAGGTCGCGCCATCTTCGAGCCATCCCGTGCTGTTGTCATACTCTTCATTGAAGGTGCGCGTGGCGAAGTTGTCGCGATTAGCGCCCCAGATGCCCGAACCGTTCAGCCAGTTGCTGGGCTCTCCCCGCCAGAAACTGACCTCGAAACATTCATTTTCTTTGAGCGCGCGGCTTGGTTGCCAGCTAAAGCGCACCTCGCCCGCCGCGGTGATGTTGTCGGCAGGGCCTCGCAACGTCACGCTAAGGTCGCTGCCATCACCGGCGGTAAGCACCACAGGCGTCGCCTGCGTTTGGCTGGTCGAGGTCGGCGAGATGAGAAGCGGCATCGGGGTGCGTGTGGATGTAGGGACGCGCGTGGACGTGCCGGTCACTGGGGTGGAAGTGGGGCTGCCGCCCGCGGACGCAACCGACGCCGGCGTGGCCGTGACAACGCGCACAGTGGCAACGCGCGTCGAGGTGGCAGTGGCGCCACGCGGCGTTTCGGTGGCAGTCGGTGTGTGCACGGGTGTGCGCGTCGGGGTGTGGGTTGCAGTGCGCGTCACCGTTGGAGTGGACGTGTCGATCGGCGTCGAAGTCGGCGGTTTTGCGTTTTGCGCTAGAGCCGCTGTGGTTGCAGTTGCCGTGGGTGAAGCGCCAGGTGGGATCGCGCCTTCTTCTCCCGCAAATGCGGCGGATGCCGACATCCCTGGCGGCGTTGGGCCGCCAGCGCCGGGGGGCAGTTGGGACGAGTTTGCAAACAGCAGCACGCCCGCCAGCACCATCGCCGCGGCCACGCCGATGCCAGCCAGCCAAAAGCCTTTGCTGGCGCGGCGTGCGCTGCGCGTGACAACAGGCGTCGCGCCTGGCTTGCGCACATGCTGCTGCAATCTGCGCACTTCATCGGCAAACTGGATCGCCTGAACGCGGTCGGCGCTGCGGTCAGCTGTGGCGCCAGCGATCAGGCGATTCAAGCCTTCCGCCAGCTGCCTTTCCTGGATAACGGTGGTGTCGTCGCTGAGTTCGCCGGGAGCGAGCGGCGTCCAGGAATGGCTGCCCGGCCGGTCAAGCTCCGGCTTGCGTCCGGTCATCATGGTGTAGAGCACCAGCCCTGCGGCGTACACGTCCCAGGAGGGATCCACCTCGATTTTGCGGCCAATGCGCAGCGCCTCGTGGAGTTCAGGCGTGATCCATCGAGGAGTGCCCGAAGCAAGCTGTGGGCCATCCGACGGGTTTTTGGCAATGCCAAAGTCGATGAGAATCGGGCGGGTGGCGTCGGTCAGGCCATACCCGGCGGGCTGCTCATGAAAGAGAATGTTGCGCGGCTTAATGTCACAGTGGATGCAACGGCGGGCATGGAGATAAGTCAGCGCGTCGCCCAGCTGTTCGGCGATCTCCAGCGCAAGCGAGGCCGGCAGTTTCTGCCGCTCGTTAAGCAACGACTGCAAGTCGCCACCGGGAAGGTAATCGGTGACCAGAAACCAGGGGTTGCCCGGCAAATCCGAACGGGCGCGGAAAATGGGCTGCCGCGAAGCTTCGCGTTCAGCCACCGTGCGCAGGCGGATGATGTTGGGGTGCTCCAGCTTGCCCAACCATTTTTCTTCGTTCTCGATGGCGCGCTGGTTGGTCAAGCTGTACTGAGTATCGCTCATGCGGGCAATCTTGATGATCACGAGATTGCCCGGCGAGGCTGTACTCTCGCGGGTGACTTCACTGGCTAACCACAGGGTGGACATGCGCGTCTCATCAAGTTGACGCGTGGGTCGATAGCGATAGGGGCCTAAGTTGAGTATAGATGCCGCCATAGGGACTGTTGCCGGCCTCCTGATGTGTGATTCGAACGTGTTGCTTGCACCGATCATGACCATGGAAATCATGCTCAAACAGAGCACGGTCTCTGGTCACGGCTCATTTATCTGGGCTAACTTTGATGCTGTTCCGGCTGATCGTTCAGCTCGAAGCGATAGGAGACTGTGTTGAGGTTGATGATATCGCCGTGATGGAGTTCCACCATATCGTTGACGCGCAGTTTGCGCCGGTTGACGTAGGTGCCGCCGGAACTGCCCTCATCTTTGAGGTAGAATTTGCCGTCCTCTTTCTCAACAATGGAGGCGTGTAAGCGCGAGACGCGTTGATCGTCGATAATGATGTCACAATAAGCTTGCTTGCGCCCGATGCGCACCTCGCGCCCGCCTTCGATATCAAGTTTAGAGGGCAGATGATCCCCTCCGTCCACATAAATCAATGAGGCCGGCGAAATAAAATTGACCATCACCTGCGGTTCGGTGGCGTCTTCGGTCAGTTCGTAGGCGGTCTGTTCCACCATGGTGGGCTTGCTGTCAAAGGCGGTTGAGTCATACGCCGCTTCGGTGGCGGTTGTAAAGACATCGTCCACAGGAGGTTTACGCCGCGTTAGCATAACGGCGGCCGCGGCGATCAGCAGTAAAGGCATGATTGCGATCAAGATGGTGACCGGCGTCATTGGGATGATGCGTGCGCCTACAAATAAAGCGTTGCCGCCTTGGGGAGACATTCCATATCCAAGCAGTCCAATCGCGGGCAAGGTGGTGGAGAACGCCATGGCCGCTGTCAGCGGCGGAATCACGATAGTTGCTCCGGCATCTGACGCGTCCGATCCGGGAGTGTTGCTTTGCGACACGCTGGCTGGTGTTGCAGGGTCAAGCGCTTCAGGTTCAGAGGTGTCAGTCGGCAAAGGGGTATGCGTGGCGGTGGGCGCGGGCGTCGGGCGGATCACCTGGACGGTGAAGGAAACAGGCGCTGACTTGCCCTCCAATCCCAGTTCATCGACCGCGGCCACGCGCACGGTGTACACCCCGTTGTCAAAGGCGTCGATTGGGAAGTCAATGGCGCCAAATGGCTCCGAGTTCTGCACCACTGTGCGCCCTCCCACCTCGTACTCGATGCGTTGAATGGCGCGTTGATGATTGTCCGGCCAGGTGATATTTAGCTGGAGCGGCAGTGAAGTTGGCGAAATATCGGTCAGCGGTGTATCGCTGGCATCGGCAATACGCACGGATTGGTAATCCGGCGGCGGGATCAAAAGCTCCAAACTGGGCGGGCGCACATTGACGGCGGGGAAGTCATAGCGCGCCGTCAATGTGCGCCCGTCGGGATACGTGAGCGCCATGCCAACCTCGCTGGGCTGCGGTTTGGTCAGGCGATACGTATATTCCTGTTGTTGACGCTGCGCGCCAAACCGTTGCCACATCTCCTCAACCGCGGCGATCCTGTCGGCGCTGCTGTAATCCCAGTAGCCGCCGCCGGTTTCCAGCGCGATCTGTTCGAGATTGCGCTGGCTCGCAGCGTTGCGACCATCCCCGATCATCACCGTGTCAATGGTGATGCCAAAGCGCGCGGCTTTGCGCACAATCGTTTCTAGCTGTTGGGCGCTCACCAAGTCAGAGCCGTCCGAAAGAACGACCAGGGTGCGTCGCAGATTGTTGGGCGTGGCTGATGAAGCAAAGCGATCCAAGGCGTCGCTGATCAAGCCAAAGAGCGGCGTCGTGGCCGGCGCGCGGTCGGGCGCATCCATCCGCACGAGATTTGCCATGCCCTGATGATCCTGTGACCAATCCGAAATGACGCGCAAGGTTCCATCGTCCAGGTTCACGGAATAGGCGGCCAGCCAATCTGTCTCTGCCGATAGCTGGGCCACGCGAAAACGTTCGGCGGCGTCAGCCAGCTCCCCATAGCGCGGCAATACATTATTGGACAGATCGAACAGAATGCCGATCTGCACGCCAACATCCACTGGGCGGCTCTCCAAAATAGGTTGTTCGACGTTGTCCTCGGTCAGCGTAATGGGCAACTCAGCAAGCGCATCTTTCAAGTTTGCGCCATAAGCCGTCACGCGGATCAACGGCAACTGGCTAGGATCAACGCCGGTAATCGTGAGAATGGGTTCCGCAGCATCTTGCGCCTGCGCCATGCGTGCCGGGAATATAGCCTGGACGTAGACAAAAAGCAGCAGAGCGATCAGCGCACTACAGGCCACACGACGAGTTGCGAAAGCTGCACCTTTAAAGGGGAAATTCATGTTGCGCTCCCGGGGCGGGTAGGCTGTTAAGCCGGCAAGATGCTTAAGAGCAGAAAAATTTATAGAAAATGCTACAGGGCGATTTCGGCAAAAATGGACTTACCTTCTGGTCAGGTCGCCAGCTTACTGAATTGTATATCATATCGTTGGTTCTGTAAATCCTGTTTCCTGACAAAATGCTGTAAATTTGTCAGGAAAGGGATATGTAAACGAGTATAGAGGAGCGTCACACATAAATTAGGGGCAAAGTTCCCCTGTTTTACGGGATGTTGGCCCTAGTTGGGCGCCAGTTTTGGGGATTGCAAATGGATTACAATTGCAGTATGATGACTTCAGCGCTTCCGACTTGGACCTGACCCGGATTCCATTTTCATTATCGACAATAGCGTAAGGTTCCCATTTGTTGAATTTGTTATCATGAGCACAACCGTTCGATCAGCAGATCTGGTTGGCGCTGGAACCTGACGCATCCACAGCCTTAAATGGAATTCCCATACCTTTGAGCCTACCAGTTGCGCTTGCTACTGTTGGTCCGACCCAGTTTGTGGAAATCTAACCAAAGTCGTCGTATCGATCCAGTTCAATTCAGGAGAATGCTCGTATGTCCAACGAAATCAGGGGAGTTTACGGCGATCTCGAGCAGGTCGCCAGCCGGTTTGCCAACGCGCAGTCAGAGGTGGCGGACACCTTCCAAAGGGTGCGTGCGGCCATGGAGCCGCTGGAAAATGGCAGTTGGATCGGCCGCGGATCAGATGCCTTTGTGCGCGAGATGCGCGGCGAAGTGCTGCCTGCCGTGCAGAGGTTACAACAGTCGCTGGGCGAGGCCGCACGCACCACAGGCGCCATTGTCCAAACCCTGCGCCAGGCCGATGAAGAAGCAAGTTCTCCGTTCCGCACTACTTGATCTGTCAGCGAAACTGTCAGCGGAGCTGTTAGTGAGACTGTCAGCGAAAACTATAGCCAACCACTTTGCATCAATTGAATGAACGAGGAGGTCATCGCTTATGACTGACGAAATTCGAGTTGTGTATCCCGACATGGAAGAGATGAGCCGCACTTTCCAACAAGGCGCCGAACAGCTTCAGCAAACCTTGCAGGAAATGCAAACCATTGCCACGGCGTTGGAAGATGGCGCTCTCCTCGGACTGGGCGGTGAGGCATTTGTTGAGGGGATTCGTGGCAGATTGGTTCCCGCGATCAATCGGCTAGCGAGTAAGTTCAACGAATTGGATCGAGACGTGCGCGCCGCGATGCGTTATGCCATGCAGGCTGACATTGAATCCAAGAGCAAGTTTGGCTAAATCAGGAAGGAGATGACGATGTTTGGTATCGAACAAGCCCTGATTCGCATGGCGCGGCAGGTGGTGCAAAATGTCACATCGCAACTGACGCAACAGTTGAATGTGGTGCAAAACCAAGCCCTGCAGCCGATGCGGATGATGGTGCAGCAGGTGATGGGCGGTATCTGGATTGGGGAAGGCGCCAATGCCTTTGTCGAGGAAGTGTCTTCCTTGATGATCCCGGGCGTGGGCCAGGTGATGGATCAGATCAGCACGACGACGCGCAACATCAATCATGCCGTCGAGGTCATCGACGAGGCCGACAAGAAGGTGCAGGGCATGGTGAATTCGTTGAGCGATGTTTTCAGCCGCATCTATTAACAGCTTGTAAACCATAATTTCCACGGAGGCGATCTATGGATGAAGTTTATATGGATATTCCGGCGGTGCGCCAGATGGCCCAGAATTTTGGGCAAGTTGGCGAAGTGCTACAGGCCGTCAACGCCGCATTGGAGGCGTTGCTGACGATCCTGAAGACGACGGCATTTATTGGCTTGGTCGGCGGGTTTGCGCTCATCCAGTTCATCGAAATGATCAAGCCCCATGTCAAACGCATGGCAGACAAGTGCCAGGAATTGAACAAAGACCTTGTCTCCTCAGTGGGCGCTTACGAGCGCGGCGACCAGCGCGGCGCCACCCGTTTTTACTAGGTGACAGAAGCGATTCAGGGGAGTCTGGGCAGCGAAAAACCGAGTTTCTCCAAGAAACTCGGTTTTTGTAAACCTTGCGTATTGCCTACGACAGCAAGCCCTGCGCCATGGAGATCGCTAACGCCAGCAGGAACGCGACGGTCAGCACTGCCCCAGCCACTACATAAACAGTGCGTTGGCTGGGCCGGCGGTTCTGTTTGCGTGCTTCGGGGATTGGCCCAAAAAAGGCCATCAGTTGTTGGCCAAACGCCGCGGGATCGGGCAGCCGCTTGTTCATCTGTATATCGGTGCACTGGCGCGCCAGTTCCGCAATCGGACGCACATCGTCGAGACGATCCATTGGCTGCTGTGGCCCGCGTACAGCCAGCGCATAAAGCGCCTCGTCGCCACGTAGCAAGTCAGGGATCGGCGGTGCACCGATCAGCATCTCATAGAGCAGCAGACCCAGCCCGTAGACATCAACCTGGGCGCTGGGTGGAACCTGTTGGCCGCTTTGCTTGGGGAGCCGCCGGCGTTCGTCGATCAATTCAGGCGCGGTGTAGGCAGGCGGCAGAAACTCAGGATACCAGCTTTGGGCAAGTGCGTCGGCCGGACTGGCAATGCCGAGATCGACGAGCAGAATGCGCGGGGCATAAGGCGGCGTCGCGTCGAAATGCACCAGCACGCTTTCCGGCGCCAGGCCAAAATGAAAGAGGCGGCGCCGATGCAGATAGGCCACCGCGGTGGCGACGCCGATTGAAACCCAGCCAATGTGGGTTGTCCAAAGCTGCGGTTGCTTGCGCAGGATATCACGCAGCGCTTCCGCCTCGACGTAGGCAAAGACGTAGTAGTAGACAAGGCGACCTGCGATCATGGTCTTGCCGTAAGTTTCCTGCTTGCCGGCCCGTTGCAGATTTACCGGCAGCAAAGCAGGCAAAAACGGCGCCGCCACTTTCTTGACCTGCGCCACCGCACACAATTCGGCCTCGCGTTTGAGGCGATCTTTGTGGCCGGCGCCCTGATGCGCCACCTTGACGTAGACTGGCTCGCCCTGGCGCACACCAGCGTAGACGACGCCCGACCGCAGGATCGTAACCGGGCGCACGATCTCGATATCGGCAATATGCTCGCCCGTTTCCAGGATCAGCGGCGACAGTTCTCCGGGACAATAGGTTTGTTCACAGTACAGATTGGCGTCGGGAGCAGTGCGTTGGCAGATCAGGCAGTGTTGTTGCATAGGGAACTTCCTGTTGGGGTGCATGAAGAAGGTCGGCTGATGCGTGTAACACTACTCTGATTTGCGAGCCGTGTCAACGGATTTGACGGTTTCGTTGTGTTAATTCTCTATCCTCAGCGCGAACCAGGATAAGTGACCATCATGAGTGCAAGTATTGTCCAGGCGCAGTACGAACAGCTTGAGCAGATCGCTGCGCGCTTTGCCGCCGCTGCCGAGACCCAGCAGGCGCTGCTGGAACGCGTCAATCGCCAGGTGGAAGTGCTGCGCGGCGGGAGCTGGCAGGGCAGGGGTGTAGCGACGTTTTTAGGCGAGATGGATGGGGAGGTGAGGCCGGCGGAAAAACGGTTGATTGATGGATTGCTGCAAACACAAAGTGTGTTACGTGTTGTCATCACTACAGTACGTCAAGCTGAAAATGAGGCAGCCTCTTATTTCGGAGCTACCGACTTGGCCGCGCTGGAGATGCACAGTGGCACATTGGATATCAACTCGATCAAAGGACGCGAATTTCCTCACTCGACGAGTATCCCTGCTTGGAACATTACTATTACGAATTCAATCGAAAACACCATTCATCTGCTAGACGACGTACTTAAGCCGATTAACTGGATTTCGAAGTCTCCCCATGCCACAAAGGTATTTGATGATACCCTGGAGGATATCGGTCGCCTACTGAACGATCTGGGAGATACCAGAGGTTACATCAAAGGCATGAAGGAAGTGGGCGAATTCCTGAAAGATACCGAAAAAGGCGTTAGCTTCATAAGTAACATTGTGAGTCTCAAAGATATGGGCCGTTACTTCAATGGGGAAATCACAAATGCCGAAATGATAAGAATAGCATTCAACGCGCTCATACCGATCCCTATTGTGGATGACAAGATTGCAGATTGGGCTGTTGAAAACATGGTAGATCCGGAAGGGCACTGGAAGGGGTTAGTGCCAAAAGTTCATTAAATCCAGTTGCACGTAGATTTTAGAAAATCCATGACCAACCCAACACCCATCGACCGCCCCCCACGCATCCAGCCCGAACTGCCCTTCGGGGAGATCGACATTCCCAAGCCGCCGGACAAGCGCACCGACGGCTGGATGCGCGTGCTGCAGGTCGCGCTGCCCACGATCACGATCCTGGGCTACATCCTCATGTCGGCCTTTGGCGGGATGGGGCGCAACCCGTGGTTCATGATCCCGATGGCGCTTTCGGTGGTGGCGTCGGTCATCTTCTCACTCTACACCTACCAGCGTGAGAAGCAGGAGCAGGCGCGGCAGGCGCGCAAGTACACCGCGCGCCTGGTCGAGCTGAACAAGGCGATGCTCGCCAGCCACGAACAGCAGCGCCGCTTTTACACACATAACTACCCAGAGGTGACGACGGCCTTCCATCTTGCCGAGACAGCCTACGCGGAGGCCAAAAACTCCCCACACCTGCTGCGCTCGCAGGCGCGGCTGTGGGAACGCCGCACCGAGGACGCCGACTTTGGCGTGCTGCGGCTAGGCATGGGCGCGCTGCCTTCGACCGTCGTCTACGCCGTACAGGACGCGGACCCCTTTACCGACGACCCGCAACTGCGCGCGGCGATGAAAGTAGCCGACGACTCGCGCTTTGTGCCCGACATCCCGGTGATCCTTTCGCTGCGCCAGCCGCCGGAGGAACGTAAGGACGACGAACCGGGCGAACGGGAAGAAGAGGCGCAGGCCAAGGAGCAGCAGGTCGTCCGCACACCCTATACCCACGCGCTGGCGTTGGTGGGTGACCGGCAAGCGGTCTATGGCTATGCCCGCGCGCTGCTCTCGCACTTTGTCGTGTTCCATTCGCCGCTCGACACGCGCGTCTACGGCGTGGCGCAGAAGGACGCCGAGTGGCGCTGGGCGACAGCGCTGCCGCACAGCCAGGGCGAGCACACCGCGCAATGGTGCTTTCTCAATGCGCCGCCCGACGCCGAAGACGCAGTGATCAGCGAGGACGAGGAGGAGACGCCCTACACCCGCTTCCTGGAAGGGATTCGTCGCACGTTGGCGCAGCGCAAGCTGCAATTGGAGGAGCGCGACGATAACAGTCAAGGCGGATTGTCCAATCAGGCAGTCACGCTGCCTTTTCTGCTGTTGGTCGTCGATCTGATGGACGCCGCGTATCACGCGGATTCTCCGCTCAAGGAAATCGAGGCCGATTCAGCGCTGTCGATTCTGTTGGAAAATGGCGGGCAATTGGGCGCGGCGGTAATCTTTCTCACGCCTGACCGCAGCAAAGCGCCAAGCCAATGCACCGCGGTGGTCGAGATCGAACACACGACGCCGCCTTCTAACCGCAAGAGCAACGGCGTGCTGAGCTATCGCTACGCCGAAGTAGGCGTCAACACGGTGCGCTATCTGGGCGCCGCCGACACGGTCGACCGCGTGCAGGAGATGAGCAAGCTGGCGCAGCGGCTGGCCGAATGCAGCATCCGCCGCAGCGCCGGCGCTGACATCGCCGCCGCGGTGCCTTTTCTGGAGTTGATGAACTACAAGACGCTCCAGGCGCTGCAAGTGGGTGTTGTCCCGAAATGGCGTGAAAGCATCACTGCGCCGCGCGCCAACTGGCTGCGCACCAAGATCGGCATGTTGGCCGGCAACAAGCCGCGCACCCTGATCTTTTCCGCCAAGCGCGACGGCGTCCATGGCATGGTGGCCGGCTCCACCGGCTCCGGCAAGTCGGAGTTGCTGATCTCACTGATCATGGGGCTGGCGCTCCAATACGACCCGACCGTCGTCAATTTTGTCCTGGTCGACTACAAGGGCGGCAGCGCGTTCGATGCCCTCCGTGATTTGCCGCACTGCGTGGATCTGGTGACGAACCTCAATGCCAATGGCGTGACGCGCATGTTCACCGCCATCAACTCCGAGTTGAAGCGGCGGCAGGCGCTCAACACCGACACCGACACCAAAGACATCGTGGAATATCGACAGAAAGGGCTGCATGTCACCTGGCCCGACGGCAGCAGCGGCCGGCCCTATCCATTTCTGTTCATTGTCATCGATGAATTTGCCGAGATGATCGCCGACCGCACCGAGTTCCGCGGCGAACTGGAGAGCATCACGCGCGTCGGGCGCGCGCAGGGCGTACATCTGCTGCTGGCTGCGCAGCGACCCACCGGCGTCACCGAGCAGATGCGGTCGAACATCAAGTATCGCATCTGCCTACGTGTGGAAACGCCCGCCGAAAGCCGCGAATTGCTGCGCCGGCCAGACGCCGCTTTCCTGCCCGGCGGTTTGCCGGGTCGTGGTTTTCTGCAGATCGGCAACGATGAGGTCGAGATGATCCAGATCGCCTATGCCGGCGGCGCCTATCGCGACCCGGCGCCGGTGCTCTGGCCAGATCGCAAGAAGGATGAGTTGCTCTACTCCTATCGTGAGACGCCGGAACTCTATCGCGTGCTGATCAGAGCGCTCGCCAAAGTTGCGCGCGACGAGAAACGACCCCGCCAGCGCGCGCCCTGGCCGGATTTTCTGCCGGAATCGCTTGCGCTGACCCAGGTGCTGGCCTCCGACGACGACAAGATTCCCGCCATTACTTCGTGGCATTATCTGGGCAATGTCGGGCAGATTGCAGGTGGGCAGCCGGCAGAGCATACGCTGTCGCTCAATCCCGCGCTCAACAAATGGCTGAACGGTGAGGAAGGTTGGAGCGAGACGCCAGGTTGGGCGCATATTGCCCTGCGTCCGGTGGTGGGGCTGGTGGATGACCCCTTTGCCGCCCGCCAGATCCCGCTGGTGATCGACCTGGCGCAGGGCCACGCCGTGCTGATCGGCGGCTCTGGATGGGGCAAGACGCTCTTTGTGCGCACGCTGTCAACCAGCCTGGCCGCCAACCATTCACCTGACCGCCTCCATCTCTACTTACTTGACCTGGGCGGGCGCAACCTCAACGCGTTGGAAGCCTTGCCGCACGTCGGTTCGGTGATTTCGACCGATGATGAGGGGTATGAAGAGCGCGTTGCTCAGCTTTTCCGCGATGTCGGTGCGATCGTTGCCCGGCGCAAGGACAAGCTGGCAGCCGCCAACGTCACCTCGCTCCACGAGTACAACGATCTTCATCCGGACGACGCGCAGCCAGCACTGGTGATCATCATCGACAACTTTGTCGAGTTCCGTGAAACCTTTGACAGCGGCAACGACGAGATCGAAGATGTCTTCGATCAATTTGTGGATCTGGCGCGGCGGGCGCGCGCCCACGGCGTGCATTTCGTTGTCACCGCGCACACCTCCGCCGCACTCCCGCAGCAGGTCTTCAATCTCTTCAGCGAGCGGTTGGTGCTGCGGCTGAACGATCCGAGCGAATACCGCGCCATCGTGCCCGGCGCGCCCGAACCGCTGCCTGAGATCGCCGGCCGTGGTTATGTCAAAATCGGCGTGCAGGCGCTCACCTTCCAGATCGCGCGCCCGTTCGACCTGGGGCAAACAGGCATAACCGAAGCCGAAGAGCTGGCGATCGTTGGCCGCCAGATGCACGCGTTCATGCAAAGCACCGGGCGGCGCTTTGCACTGCCGATCCGCATCGACCCGTTGCCCACATCCTTACTTTTTAAGCGGCTGCTGGCGCGGTTGTGGGCGCTTGAAGAGAACAAGCCGCTCCTGGATCAGGTGCGCCTTCACACCGCGCAGCGCTGGCAGGCGGGTCTGGCGCCGCACGCGGCCGACTGGCCCGCCGTGCCGCTGGGCGTGGTCTCCGGCAACCGTCCGCGCACGCTCTATTTGGAGGCGAAACGCGATGGCGTGCACGGGCTGCTGGCGGGCGGCACCGGTTCCGGCAAATCTGAATTGCTGATGACGATGATCGTCAGTTTTGCGCTGCATTACGACCCGAGCATTCTCAACTTTGTTCTGGTTGATTTCAAAGGCGGCGGCGCGTTTCTCCCCTTCGAGAAGTTGCCCCATGTGGTCGATGTCGTGACGAATCTACACAAGTCTGGCGTGCAACGCATGTTCACGGCCATCAGCGCCGAGTTGCAGCGGCGCCAGGAACTCAACACGCGCACACGCACCAAGGACATTGTCGAATATCGCACGCAGGGCTTTCACCTGCACGGACCGGACGGCGCGCCGGGCATCCCCTACCCGCATCTGTTCGTGATCATTGACGAATACGCCGAAATGATTGCGAGCAACCCAGAGTTCAAGGACGCGCTCGATTCGATCACGCGCACAGGGCGCGCGCAGGGTGTGCATCTGTTGTTGGCCGCACAGCGACCGCTGGGCGTCACCGACCAGATGCGCGCCAACATCAAATATCGGATTTGCCTGCGCGTGGAGGAAGTCGATACCAGCCGCGAAATGCTGCGGCGCCCCGATGCCGCGTTCCTGCCCAATGGCATGCCGGGACGCGGCTATTTGCAGATCGGCAATGACGCCATCGAATTGATGCAGGTCGCGTACACGGGCGAAGATTATACGGACCTGCCCGATGACGCGATTCGCGAAGGTGCGCGCCAGCCCAAATTCTACGATGTCATCGTCGATCTGGCGCAGGATCTGCTGAGGGGTGAGCGCCCACGCCGGCCGTGGCCGCCGCCGCTGCCAGCCAGTTGGCGTCTCGTCGCTCCATTGAGCGTTGCCTATTGGGGAGCAGCGGACGCGCGCCAGGTGACGCTGGGGCGACGGCCGATCACATCCCTCAATCCTTACGTGCAGGATTGGCTGGAGGGCCGCGGCGCGTGGCCCGGTGTGGATTGGGAGACCCAGGCCATGCGCGGCGTGGTTGGTCTGGTGGATGACCCGCAGCACGCCCGACAACTGCCGCTGGTCATCGACTTTGCGCGCGGCCATGCCGTGATCTTCGGTGCGTCGGGCTACGGCAAGACCACCCTGCTGCGCACGCTGGTGGCCAGCCTGGCCGCTACGCACACGCCGGCCGAGTTTCAGGCGCACATCCTCGACCTGGGCGGCCGCTCGCTCGATGTGCTGAAGGAGCTGCCACACGTCGGCTCGCTGATCATTCCCGACGAGCGCGGCTATGAGGAGCGCGTCGATCAACTGCTGCGCGAACTCGATAATGTGCTGGAGGAGCGCAAACGGCGCTTTGGCAGCACTGGCGTTTCCTCGCTCTTCGAATACAACCTGCGCACGCCAGCCGATCAACTGCCCGCGATCCTGGTTGCCGTCGATAGCTTCAGCGTATTCATCGAGACCTTTGGCGGCAAAGGCGGCATGGATGACAGTGACTCGTTGCTCAACAAGTTTGTTGCGCTGACGCGACAGGCAAAGGCTTACGGGATCCACTGCGTCATTACAGTCAACCGGTTGGGCGCGCTGCCGACGCCGATCTACAGCCTCTTCACCGAACGCTTGACGCTGCGCCTGGCTGAGACGGACGACTATCGGGCGATTGTAGGTGGGTCGATCCCAGGTTTTGAAGAAACGCCAGGGCGCGGCTATGTCAAAGTCGGTCGCGACCCGCTGGAATTCCAGGTTGCCCTGATCATTGGTCAAGCGGATGACGAGGCCGCGCCTTTGAGCGAAGCGGACACGATTCGAGCGATGGCGCGCGCGATGCACGCGCAAGGGCGCGCGCACTGGCGCAAACAGCTTCCTTTCCGCATTGAGGCGCTGCCCAAGCTTTCGGATTACCGGCAGGTGCTGAGCGGGCTTTTAGAGATGCCGGAGGACGCCACGTTCGTCGGCGGACTGTACGCAGGAATGCAGAAGCGCTGGCAACAGACACGCGAAGCCGAGTCCGCGGACTGGCTGCAATTCGTGCTCGGCATCACCGCTGGCAACCGCCCGCGCACCCTGCATCTCGAAGCAAAGCGCGACGGCGTCCACGGCTTGATTGCGGGCGGCACGGGTTCAGGCAAATCCGAATTGCTGATGACGATGATCGTGGGCATGGTGGTCAATTACGATCCGTCGATCTTGAACCTGGTGTTGGTGGACTACAAAGGCGGCGGCGCGTTTAAGCCCTTTGAAACACTGCCGCACGTCGTCGATATTGTGACCAACCTCAACAAGGCGGCCGTCCATCGCATGTTCACCGCCATCGGCGCCGAGATGCGCCGTCGCCAGCAGCTCAACGCCGATACGCGCACGAAAGACATCATCGACTATCGCACGCGCGGGCTGCATCTCACTGGCGCACCTTTTCCGCACCTTTTCATCATCATCGACGAATATGCCGAGATGATCGACGACAACCCCGAATACAAGGCCGAACTGGAGAGCATCACGCGCGTCGGGCGCTCGATTGGCGTCAATCTGATCCTGGCGTCGCAGCGTCCCAAAGGCGTCACCGACCAGATGCGCGCCAACATCAAGCTGCGCATCTGCCTGCGCGTTGAGGAGATGGACACCAGCCGCGAGCTGCTGCGTCGCCCCGACGCCGCGCTCCTGCCCAGTGGCATGCCGGGGCGCGGCTATTTGCAGATCGGCAACGAGAACATCGAGCTGATCCAGGTCTCCTACACCGGCGACCCGCAGCCAGACGACCGACCTGCGGCTGTCGTCTGGCCCGCGCGCGCGGCCATGCCGCCTACCGCCATCGATGAACCGCCGAAATTTTACGACAGGGTGGTGCAGCTTGCCCGCGCACTGCATCACAACCAGATGGCGCCAAAGCCGTGGCCCGGTTTCCTGCCCGACAATTTCAGCCTGGAAAGCACGCTTTTTGACGCCAAAAGCAATCAGCCGCGCATCTTGATGGAGCAGGTCGCGCACTGGGCAAACGACGAAACCACGGATCTGTGGCCGGGCGTCGATTGGGGGCAAGGCGCGCTGCGCGCCACCGTCGGGCTGGTTGATGACCCCGCGGAAGCTGTGCAGACGCCGCTGACTTTCGACCTCAGCCGCTATCATCTGGCCGTTTTTGGCGATGCTTCCTCTGGCAAGACCAACTTGCTGCGCACGCTGATCCTGTCGTTGGCGGCCACGCACGCGCCCGACGAACTGCACCTCTATGTGATTGATCTGACCGGCCGCAACTATCGTGCTATCCAGGCGCTGCCTCACGTGGGCACGGTCATTTACGCTGACGAAGCAGCGTATGACGAGCGCTTTAGCCGTCTGCTCGACATGCTCGACCGCACAATTGCCGAACGTCAGATGCGGCTGGCGGAGGCGGGCGTCGGGTCGTTGTATGAGTACAACATGCTCCCCGAAATCGCCGCGCGGCTGCCGGCGATCGTGGTGGCGATCGACAACTTCTCCGAGTTGTGGGACAGCCAGCAGCTGCTGGCTGAAAACACACTGGCGCCGCTGATCCGTCGTGCGCTGACCGCGGGCATCACCTTTGTCGTAACGAGCAGCGGCGGCAGCATGGCCAGCAAAGTGAGCACTCTCTTTGGCGAGCGCGTCACCCTGCGCCAGTCCAACCCGGACCGCTATCTCGATCTCGTTGGCCGCGGCGCCATCGACTTCGGCGCGCTGCCGGGGCGCGGCTATGTGCGCCGCGGGCAGCGCCCGCTCATGTTCCACGCGGCGCGGCCGATTGGCCTGCTCGATGCAGCGCAGCCGTTCGATGCCTTTGCCGAGAGCGCCGAAATTCAGCGCGTAGCTGCCAGCATGAACGCTTTCGTGCAGCGCAAAGAGGCACAGCACGCGGCTTCGACGCACGCGGCAGGCAGTCCGTCCGATGCGCAGGTCAGGCCAGATTCGATCCGCATCCTACCGGAAGTTGTCTCGTTGCAAGCCATGTTTGACGAGGCGCGCGTGACAAGCGGTGATGGGCTGGAGAGCGTGCTCGGTGAAGATGCAACCTTGCAGCCGGCGCTCGCCAACCTCAGCCGGTTGGGGCCGCACTTTACCATCGTCGGCCCCCCCTTCTCCGGCAAAACAACCGTACTTTACAATTGGATCTTCTCACTGGCGCTGCGCTATGCACCGCCACAGGCGCCGATGATCCTGATCGACACGCAGCGTCGTCTCTTCGACTACGGCGGGCGTCACAAGCTGATCGAACTCCCGCACGTGCTGGCCGCGATCGAAGAGGTGGACGATCTGGTCGCGCTGCTGCCCAGACTGCGCAACGAATGCGCTGCATTGGCGGAAGCTCAGTTGCGCGAGTTATTCATTTTTATCGACAACTTCGACGATTTCAGCGATGAGTTGATCGCCAGGCGTCCACTCAATGAGGAGCTCGCTCAAATGGCGCGACGCTTCGGGCGCGATGGTCTGCATTTTGTGATCGCTGGCTCGACCGAGCTGACCAGCGCCAGTGCGGAGCTGCGGCGCCGCGTGCAATCGTCCAACTATGGGCTGGGCCTGCGCATCAGCCAGACCCTTGACGCGCTGCGCGTCAACAAGCGACCAGCCGGCATTCAGGATCAGGAGCTTCCTATCGGTCGCGGCTATCTTGTTAAATCGGGGGCGGCAACGCTGATCCAGGTGGCGACGCCCTACACCGACCAGCGCGCGGAAATGGCTGCAGAAACAGCCGCAGAGACGGAGAAGCTCCTGACGACCGCGCAGGCGCTCGACGGGTGGGTGGAGCGCGTTCTCGCGCAGCATCCGGAGGCGCGTGCACAGTGGGGACGGCCAGCCGCAGACAGTGCGCCAGCCGCCAATGGCGTCGCGCCGGACAACCCATTCGATGCGCGCACCGCGCGGCTCACTGACCTGCTGCGGCGCATTGCCCACAAGCGCAAGCTTGATGACCCGGCCGCGCTGCTTGACCGGCCACACAACGATATTCTGTTGACATTCATCACCAGCGCCTTGCATGAAGAATGGGCGCGGCTGGGGCTTGCGCCCGTGCTGGGCGACGCGCCGAGCACAGAGGACATTCTTAACAGCGCAGAAGGGATATTCCCTGAGATCACTATCCAGCCTGAGGCAGAAACCAATGGCGCTGGATCACCGGAGGGAGACGCATCATCATGAGTGCAGGAAAAGACCGCCTCGAACTCAAGCTGGATGTATTGGATATGCCGGGCCAGCGCGCATCAGCGCTGATGATGCTGTCGCCCCAGGAACTGATCGCGGCCACGTTGCAGGAGTTTGGCGAAGTCGAACGGCTTGGCATTGACCCGGCGGATTATGAACTGCTCGAACTAAAAAGTGGCAACGCGTTGGACGAGAAGCCGCTGGGCGAGTTATTCGGCAAGGATGCCAAAGACGTTCATCTACAATTGGTGGAGAAGAGACCCGCCACGCCGCGCGGCGCGCAGCCAGCAACGGAGGCAATCTATCTGCGCGAACTCGGCACAGGCCGCGTCTTCCGGTTGCACTGGCTGCCGGCCATCATCGGGCGCCCCGACCGCAATCTGCCGGACAACCAACTGCTGGCGGTCAACCTTGAAGCACTGGCCGCGGGGCTGCGCGTGTCGCGCCGCCATGTCAAAGTGATTGCACAAAGCGGCCAATACTTCGTGCAGCGCATGTCAGGCAACCCGGCCCTCCTGCGACGCGCCAGTGGAGAGGCGGTCAGCCTGCTCGACAATAGCCGCACACCCATTGCCGCGGGCGATGTGATCGTGCTGGAACGCAGCCAGATCGCGCTGAAGTTTCTGGTAGAGAATAATGTGCAGCGCGCGCCCGCAGCACCTCAAGCGGACGCGCACGACAACCGCGCCACAACTGCTATCGACGAAAATCCTGATCAGGAATAAGGCAGAGGAGGGAGCATGGTAAACGAAATCCGCGCCGACTATGCCGCGTTGGCGCAAATTGCCGCCCGCTTTAGCAGCCGCGCCCAGGCCACCACCGAACTACTGGCAAGTGTACAAGGGGCTTACGCGCCGCTCGAACAGGGCAGCTGGATCGGTGAAGGCGCCGCAGCGTTCTTCGCGGAAATGAAGGCAGATATTGTCCCAGCCATCAACCGTCTGATCGCCGCGCTGACAATGGCGGGTGAGATCACCGGGACAGTCGCCGAGACGATGCAGGAAGCGGATCAGGCCGCGGCCACACCTTTTAAGGACGAAGCACAGGCGTCAGGGGGCGGTGGCTCTGGCGGCGGCTCTGGTGGCGGTTCGGGTGGTGGCAGCGAAGTGGCCGGTGAGTCGCGTTCGGCAATGGACGCGGCGGAGCTCGGGGGTGGCGGCAGCGGCGGTCTCGGAGGGGGATTTGGCGGTGGTCTCGGAAGCAGCTTTGGCAATTCTTTTGGCGGCTTCGGCAGTGGCTTTGGGGACGGCGGCTACGGAGTGGGTGCACCTGGCGCCGACGGCGGGAGCGCAGTCGCGGCTGCGCCTTCACGCTTCCGCTATCAAGGGTTATCGGGAAGCGCCGGGGACGCGCAGAGCGGTTTCAGCCGGCCGGGCGGTGGCGCCAGCGCCGCAGCAGCCACGTCAGGCGCTGCGCAGCATGGCTTTGGCGCGCTGGCCAGCCTGCTGGCAACCAGCCCATTTTTGGCAACAATGCTGGGTAAATTTGGCAAGCAGCGCGGTGAGGAGTAAACATGCCCACGCAATCTGCGCGCTTTCAAGTCACCCTCTCGCACGCCGAACTGGTCTATTTGCTAAAACTCTTTGGCGCTGATCCCGGCGTTGGCATCGACCGCGACCCGTTTGAAGCGCTCTCGCCTGAGCAGATCACCACGGCGCATGACACGGCCGCGGCTGCGTTGCGTGCGCGCAACTTGCTGCGCTTTGGCGCCGACCAGCAACCATTGCTGGCTGATGATTTACTGTGTGTTTTAAGTGGTTATGTAGATCCGGTGCAGTTGATTACTGCTTATCGCTATGCGAATAACGATGGTTTGCCACTGGCTTTTTTCGGGTACCGGCGCAACGGTGACGACGTTATTCACACAAGACCGGGTGACTTGCTGCACGAGTTTACACTGGTTCACGGCATCGAGGCGCTTGTTGAGGCATTGGCAGAATTTTGCGGCCCTGCAAAAATGCCGGCGCGCGCCCAGCCGCCGCGCAAAGTGCCAGCCGCGGCCATGGCCGCGGCACGCGCATTTGCAGAAGCTGGGCGCGCCGGAGAGATCGTCAATGTGCTGAACCGCGCAGGAATGGCCGTAGCAGAAGCAGAGGTATTGGCGGCAAATCTCATCACGCCCTCCGCGCTGACCACGCTCACCATCCTGACAAAGCGTGACAATCAACCTCCACAGCGGCGCGACTGCGTTTACTGGCAAAGTGACGCCAATCACTCGGCGTTGCTGATTGTCTATGAGCGCGGCAAGGCAGCGGCTGCACAGACCGATGCAGCGCCAGATGCAGCGCCAGATGAAGTGCTGATCGCTGACGGCAGTGAAGCAACGCTCCGGGCACTCTTCAATGAAATGGCTTGCTAGATCATGCAACGTGTGTGTTTCGTCCGGTTGCTTTCCTGGGTGATCTGCGCGCTCATGCTGACGGCGCCAACTGCGGTGCTGGCACAGGACAGCTCCGATCTTGTCCAGATCTTCACATTGCTGCCAGTTACAGTCAATGATAATGGCTCGACGCTCAGCGTTCGCGTCCCCTTCCGTCTGCTCGATGCCAATGGCGCTCCTGTCGACAACGCGCGCATCGACGGTATGAATCTGCGCTTGCTGGACATGCCGGCCGGCGCGATCGATTTTGCGATGTTCAATCAGATTGCACCGGTGGAGACGCCCTTGTACGTTTCGCTTCTGATCGACGTCAGTGGCAGCATGGAGTCTTCGATTGAAGCTGTGCGCGCGGCAGCAAAATCGGCCGTAGAGAGTGCGCCCGCTCACGTGCGCTTCCGCATCGTCACCTTCAGTGGGCAGGCAGGCGATCCGGAGATTCGAGTCCGGCAGGATTTTACGGACGATCGCGGCGCGATTCGCACTGCCATCGACGGCATCGTGAATCCTTCCGGCGGCACCTGCTACTACGATGCGGTCAACGAATCACTTGAAACCCTGAACGCGCTGCTAGCTTCAGCCGGCGCGGCCGCGCGCAAGGCTGTGATAGCGTTTACGGACGGGCGCGACATGGTCAATGACCCGAATGTTGCGTGCAGCCGCCGCACCATTGAGGAAGTCATTCAAAACGCCCGCAGCAAGCGTATCCCAGTCTATACAATTGGGTTGCTCGGCGCGGTCGAGGAAGCGGCGTTGCAACGTCTCGCCACCGACACCGGCGGCTCCTCCGCGATCGGGAATCAGGGCCAGCTCAATGCATTATTTGGGCAGGTGTTTGCCGGCATCATCAACCAATATATGGTGGAATTTGTGGTGTTGCCCAAAGAGGGACGCAACCGCGCCTTTCTCGAAGTGCAGCTTGCCGGGCTGAACGAGCGCGTAAACTCCACCGTCTTTGAGTTCAACTCGCCAAAGAATTATCTTCCGACGCCGAGCCCCATCCCACCGACGGAGACGCCATTGCCGCTGCCCACGGCAACATTGACGCCCGGGGTCCTGGTGGTTTTTGTGCCCAATGCCGCGCAGCCGAATTATGCGAGCGGGCTTTATTCGTTCAGTATCAGCCTCTCGCCTGCGTCATCGGTGGCATATGTAATGATTCAGGTGCAGAACACGAATGGCGTCCAGGTATTGCCTGAGCCGATCCGGATTAAACTTGACGGGCGCGCGACCCTTGCCTTTGATATCGATATGGCCCGGCTGAGAGCCGACGAAGAATACATCGTGCAAGTGATGGCGGAGGATGCCAACGGTGAGCTGCTCACCAAACCACCGCAGGAATTTCGCATCAACGATGGCCCTCAGGTGATCCTGGGAGAACTGAAGTTCAAGCATACTGTCGAGCAGGCGCCGCCGCTGCTCGCCGCTATCCGCTCAATTCGCCCCGACAGCGAACAAGGGGTGCTGCTGGTTGAGCTGGATATCAACCAGTCGAATCAGGTGGATGATTACCAGGCCTTTATCAACGATGAAGCAGGCCAGAAGGTGGTCGATACGAACATGCAGGTCTATCCTGGCGGCGCCGAAGTCACGGTGCCGATGCCGCCGGCCGCACGCCAGCCTGTGGACAATCCACAGCCATTGGAATTCAGCCTGTTTATCCGGCTGCGCACACCACAAAACACCGACGCCGACACCCAGCCGTTTGGCTTCAAGTTAACGCCGCCGGCCAAACCTGGCTTTTTCGCCACCATTTGGGCGGGGCTGGAACAGAACCCGCTGCTTGCCATCGCCATCGTCGTGGTGTTGTCCAGCGTGGCGCTTTGGTTCACCGTAGGTCGCAAGCCGGCCAGACCCGCTTACTCGCTTGCCCGCCCCGCTGAAGACTACACTGTCGTAGCCGGCGCCGGGGCTGGAGGTGGAGGCGGCAGAAAGCATGGCAAGCTGTTGGTCGATGTCTTCGAGTCGCCCAGCCCCGGCGAGCGCACCAAACACACCTTCAATCGCTTTCCCTGCGTAATTGGGCGCAGCAGCCAGTGCGACGTCCGGTTGGCGGGCGATTCACAACTTTCACGGCGACATGCACAACTCGTGCTGGAAAATGGCCG
>JACSRH010000390.1 GCA_014879855.1 Caldilineaceae bacterium
GTACCAGGACTGGCTGTATCAGGACTTGTTGTATGCAGTTCTGATGCAGTAAGTCCTGATGCTGAGGTGATAGCACGATTCAGCATGGATTTTCCTCACGCACGTCTTTCCTCACGTGCCCGCCATTGTAGCACGTGAGGAAAGAAGCGGGCAAAGCAAAATGGAATCCGAGCAATTCAGGCCTGTTGCGCGGCCGCTTGCCGCATGGCGCCTTCGATCGTGTTGGTGGACTGGAACCCCTCCAGCTTGAGAAAGTGGGCGGCCGCCGCCAACATGACCCGTTCGGGCATCAACCCGATGAGTTCGGAGCGGTCGATAGCGATATGCTGCTGGCTGGCAAGCCGCGCTACGGTCTCGAAAACGACATGCAGCGGCGTCACACTGGCGTCAAGTAAATTAATGCTTACCTGCGCCTGGCCTTCGACCAGGAAGCCCTTGGCCTGCACCGCGGGCAGCCCGCCGCTGCTTTCGCGGATCTGTTTGGCGATCGTCCTGGCAATTTCGATCTGCGGCGTGGCAAGGTAGATGTTGTAGGCCACCAGAAATGGCCGGGCCCCGACGACGACCGCGCCGGCCGGCCCCACCTGCGCCGGGCCGTAATCAGGAGTGCGTTCGGGCTGCTGCATATTGGCGACCAGCCCTTCAAACTCGCCGCGGCGGATGTCGGGCAGCCGCAGGCGCTCCGGTCGCGTCGCCGCGGCCGCGTAGAGGTACACCGGCAGCCCCAGTTCTTCGCCGATGCGTTTGCCCAGCCGGTGCGCCAGGATCACGCACTCCGCCAGCGTAATTCCCGTAACCGGCACAATGGGGATCACGTCCGTGGCGCCGATACGCGGGTGCTCGCCGCGGTGCGCAAAGAGGTCGATGGTGCGTGCGGCGACCGCGGCGGCGCGAAATACACCTTCCAGCACCGCCTCCGGCGCGCCGGCCACAGTGATCACCGAGCGGTTATGCGCCATATCGCTGCTGTGATCAAGCAATAACACACCCGGCGCCTGGATGGCTGTCACCAACGCCTGAATCACTTCAGGCCGGCGCCCCTCGGAAAAATTTGGCACACATTCGATGATCGACATATAACTGCCCCTTGCCCCTTGCAACTCGCCTCTCGCCCCACTTTTCAGGTATTATACCCGCCATGAACCGAAACCGCGCAGGATCAACCAAGCAAATCTCTCTCTCGCCTCCAATCGCACGCCCGGACACAGCGTGGGATCGCTGGGTGGACGGGCGCGGCGACGGCCATCCCTTGCAGGTGAGCGGGTGGGGGCGTCTCAAAGCGCAATTTGGCTGGACGCAGCGCCATGTGACGCTGCGCGACGCACGCGGGGCGATTGTCGCGGGCGCGCAAATCTTGCTGCGCAGCGCCTACGGCGTCAGGTTGGCGTACGCGCCGCGCGGGCCGCTCGTAAACTGGTCGGATGGCGCTCAGGTGGCCGAACTGCTGGCGCTATTGCGCGCTGATTGTCACCGCCAACGCGTCGCCGTGCTCAAGATCGAGCCAGACCTGCCCGACACCCCCGCCAATCGCGACCTGCTGCGGGGGATGGGCTTCGTTCCCAGCGCGCAGATAATCCAGCCGCCCTCCACGATTGTCGTCGATTTGGACGTGACGGAAGCTGCGATCCTGGCGGCGATGAAAAGCAAGTGGCGCTACAACATCCGGCTGGCCGCGCGCAAAGAGGTCAACGTGCGAGCGATGACGCGCAGCGACCTCCCTGCCTTTCACGAATTGATGCACGCCACCGGCGCACGCGATGGCTTTGCCGTGCACAGCGACGCCTACTTTGCCGCAGCCTTTGATCTGCTGACGCCTGATCACGCTGTTTTCCTGCTGGCCGAGTATGCTGGAACCCCACTGGCCGCCATTGTGGTGGCGTTGGCCGGCCGCCACGCCGTTTATCTGTGGGGCGCCAGCAGCGAGCGCGAACGTAGCCGCATGCCCAACCACGCTCTGCAATGGGCGGGGATGCAGTGGGCGCGCGCCCGCGGCGCCACCCGCTACGATCTCTGGGGCGTCCCCGACGAGCTGGGCCGGCTGGCGATGGCGCTTGCTCCCGCGCCTGAAGGCGCCCTCGCCGACGCGCTGCCGATCCAGCTCGACGCGCTGCCCGACCATGGATTGTGGGGCGTCTACCGCTTTAAGCAGGGCTTTGGCGGGCGCGTCGTGCGCGCAGTCGGGGCGTGGGATATGCCGATCGACCCGCTGGGCGCCCGGCTCTACACGGCTGGCCTTGCCGCCCGGCAGTGGCAAGCGGAGACAACAAAGTCGCTGCGCGTGCTCGCAGCAAAGCTCGACGGCGTGGATGCCTCTCCTGCCTCATCCAGGTCATTCTCTCAAAGCCAGGCGATTCCAGCGCCGGCACGACTTGAAATCGAACGTCCCATTGTGAAACAGGCAACTAGCGCCGAGCAATGGCGCGGCGTGCTCGCGCAAATCCCAGCGCCCCACGTGCTGCAAAGTTGGGAGTGGGGCGAAATCAAAGCGCAGACCGCATGGCGCGCCGAACCGCTCTCTCTCCAGACGTCCGACGGCATAGCT
This sequence comes from Caldilineaceae bacterium, assembly GCA_014879855.1. Taxonomy (GTDB): domain Bacteria; phylum Chloroflexota; class Anaerolineae; order Caldilineales; family Caldilineaceae; genus Caldilinea. The sequence continues at coordinate 2,543 of JACSRH010000390.1, forward strand.
GCCTTTCAGTTTCTTTGGCGACAGCCGCTTCCCTACGCGCGGGTGCGCATCGGCTATGCGCCCAAAGGCCCGTTGCTTGACTGGTCGAACCTCGACCTGGTCGACGACACGCTGGCCGCGGTGGAGATGCACGCGCGGCGTACAGGCTGCCTCTTTGTCAAGATCGACCCCGACGTGCGCGCGGATACGACCGTGGGGCGGCTGGCGCTCCACGCACTGCAACGCCGCGGCTGGCGTTCCAGTGCAGAGCAGATCCAGTTCAAGCACACGGCAACCTCCGATCTGAGCCGCGGCGAAGCTGCGCTGCTGGCGGGGATGAAGAGCAAATGGCGCTACAATATCCGTCTGGCGGAAAAACGCGGCATCACGGTGCGGCTGGGAAAGGAAGCGGACTTGTCCGCGTTCTATGCGCTCTATGCCGAGACCGGACAGCGCGACGGTTTTCTGATTCGCCCGCCCGCCTATTACCTGACCACATGGAAGACGTTTCTGCGCGCACAGGCTGCACCGGACAATCCGGCGGGCGGCGCGTTGCTGCTGGCCGAACATCCTGACGATCCACAGCCGGTGGCCGGTCTGTTTTTGCTGCGTTATGGGGCCACGGCCTGGTACTTCTACGGCGCCAGCAGTGAGCGCCACCGCCGCGACATGCCCAACCACCTGCTCCAGTGGGAGGCAATGCGCTGGGCCATGGCCCAGGGATGCGCGACCTACGATTGGTGGGGCGCGCCGACCGTGCTTGACGACCCGGGTGACCGGATGCATGGGGTGTGGCAATTCAAGCAGGGCTTTGGCGCGTTGCTTCAACCGCATATCGGCGCGTGGGACTACGTCGTCTCGCCGGTTGGCTATCGGCTGGTGACGGAGAGCCTGCCCTGGGCGCTGGCCGTGCTGCGCCGTCTGCGCAGGCCAGGCCGCTAGTTCAGTTGCGTGTTCTCGTCTGTCCCCCCAATTGTGGACGCGTTCACAGTGATGATAGGGGCAAACAGGTATACTGGCGAGGTGATGTAATACTTTTTTGGCATGTGCGAGAGGAATATGAATAAAATGTCAACTAATTTCAACTATAGTCCTGCCGCGAATTCTCTTGAACCAGTTGTCTGGACCCCGATCCAGCACTACGAAGAGATTCTGTTCGAGCTGTACGACGGCATTGCCAAGATCACCATCAACCGGCCGGAAAAGCGGAATGCCTTTACTCCGCTGACCGTGCAGGAGATGATCGACGCCATGGCAATCTGCCGCGAGGACCCGCGCATCAAGGTCATTATCCTCACCGGCGCTGGCGACCAGGCATTTTGCAGCGGCGGCGACCAGAGTGTGCGCGGCGTGGGCGGCTATGTCGGCGCCGACAAGGTGCCGCGTCTCAATGTGCTTGACTTGCAGAAAATGATCCGTTCGATCCCCAAGGCGGTGATTGCCATGGTGGCTGGCTATGCGATTGGCGGCGGTCATGTCCTGCATGTCGTGTGCGACTTGACGATTGCCGCGGACAACGCTCGTTTCGGCCAGACAGGGCCAATGGTGGGCAGCTTTGACGGCGGCTTTGGCGCGTCCTACCTGGCGCGCATCGTCGGACAAAAGAAGGCGCGCGAGATCTGGTTTCTGTGTGACCAGTATGACGCACAAGAGGCGCTTGACATGGGCTTGGTCAACAAGGTTACGCCGCTCGACCAGCTTGAAGCGACCACCCTGGCGTGGTGTCGTAAAATCGCCCAGAAAAGCCCCCTGGCGATTCGTATGTTGAAGGCGTCGTTCAACGCCGAACTGGACGGCCAGGCGGGCATTCAGGAACTGGCGGGCAACGCCACGTTGCTCTACTACCTGTCGGAAGAGGCGCAGGAGGGCAAACAGGCATTTCTCGAAAAACGCCGGCCAGATTTCGACAAGTTCCCGAAATTTCCTTGATCACAATTTTTATTGGCCATGCTTCAGCTCGCAGCGACGCCCTACACGCTCCACTTTCGCAACCCTGCGCCGACCTCACGCGGAATGCTCACCAGCCGGACGATCTGGTTTGTGCGCGCCTGGCGCAGCGAGGCGCCGGATGCGATCGGCTGGGGCGAGTGCGGGCCCATGCCCGGGCTGAGCAGAGACCATGCGCCAGCATTCGATGCGACCGTCGCCAGGTTCTGTGCAGAGTTCAACCAGGCCGCCATGACGCGGCTGGAAGCCGCGCGGCGCTGGACATCGCGGCTGGTGGCCGCGTGGCCCGCGTTTGCCTTTGGCGTGGAAACGGCGCTGCGCGACCTGGCGACGGGAAGCCGCCAGCAATTGTGGGATACGCCCTTTGCGCGCGGTGAAGACGGACTGCCGACGCATGGCCTGATCTGGATGGATGATGTAGACGGCGCCTTGCGCCAGGTGGAGGCCAAAGTCGCCGCGGGTTTCAGTGTGATCAAGATGAAGATCGGCGCGCTGCCTTTTGCAGAAGAGCTCGCGCTCCTGCGCGCCGTGTGCGCTGCCTTTCCCGCCATTGACCTGCGCCTTGACGCCAACGGGGCGTTCACGCCGGAAGTCGCGCTGGATCGGCTTGAGAGCCTGGCGCAATTCGGCGTCAGGCTCGTCGAGCAGCCGGTGGCGCCAGGACAGTGGGATGTGCTGGCTGCGTTGTGCCGCCATTCGCCCGTGCCAGTTGCGCTCGACGAGGAACTGATTCCCCTTGACACGCCAGCCGCACGCACCGCTTTGCTTGCCGCGGTGCGCCCGCAGTACTTGATCCTGAAGCCGATGCTGCTAGGCGGAATTGCCGCCAGTGAAGCGTGGATCGCCGAAGCCAGGGAGCGCAATATCGGCTGGATCATCAATTCACTGCTGGAATCCGCCATCGGCCTCAATGCCATTTGCCAGTGGACGAGCGCAGTCGGGGCAGGGCAAGTGCACGGGCTGGGCACAGGCGCGCTCTTTACCAACAACCTCCAAAGCCCGCTGCGGCTGCAGGGGCATCTGTTGCAATATGACCCTGCGGTAGCCTGGCAGTTCCCGCCATTGGCGCGTCCCCAGGAGCGTGACTAAGCAACTGTTTGAAACGGGACAAATTTGACGCGGAGGCGCAAAGGAGCAGAGGCTCGCAGAGGAACA
>JACSRH010000391.1 GCA_014879855.1 Caldilineaceae bacterium
GGCGCTGGCGGAAAAGAGCACCACCTCATGCCCCAGGTCGAGCAGCGGCTCGTGAAGGTTGCGCAGCCACGTCTGGTTGGCGGCCACGGCAGTATTGGCGTTGGCTTCAAGAATCTGAAAGATGCGCACGATGCCTCCATCCTACCCGCTGCCGGCTGCATCCAGCAACTCGGCGGCGAACGTGTCGGCCAGAAAGGGCGTATACGCTGCGGAGGCCAAGAAATCGGCGGCGGCGTCCAGATAGGCTTGCGCCTCGGCTGGCTTCATCTGCTGCAGATAGAGATCCAGTTCGGCCAGGTCACTGAACTGCCGACAGTCGATGTAACAATCGGACGGAACTTTCTCAGCCACCGCCGGGTCGCCCCAGTAGACGGGGATGCAGCCGGCCAGCAGGCAGTCGAACAGCTTTTCGGTGAGATAGCCGGGGAAGACCGTGTTCTCGAAACAGATGGCGAAGCGATAGCGGCTGAGCACGGCGCGCTTGGCGCGCAGGCCGGGCGCAATCTCGCCGCGGTTCGCCTGGCGCACGGCGATCTGGGTGGCGCGGCTGGCGCGATGCACGGGCTGATCCCAGCCGTAGCCGTAGAGGTGAAAGCCGTCGTAGCGCGCAAAGTAGCGGATGGCGGCCAGCCGGTCGGCGTAGAGTTCGCGCCCGCGCAGCAGCGGATCAACGGCGCGCAGCGCCCAGTAGGTGGCTTCCGCCTGCCAGCGCAGCGCCCAGGGCAGGCCGGGGGCGATGCTGCCGGCGCGCTTGTTGCTGTTGATCAGCGTCAGGAAGCTCCGCTCCTGCCAGGGAACCAGCGGCAGGCGGTCGCGGGTGTCCATGGCGATGCGCAGCGGGTGGACAACGGTGGGCAGCCCGGCCAGCCGCGACGCCGCACCGGGAAAGAGGAACGCGTGGCGAAACGGCGCCACCTGCCGGCGCAGGTCGTGATAGAAGCGCTTGGCGGTAAGCGGCGACTCGACCGAGAAGCAGACCGCCGCATCGACGCCGAGGGCCAGCAACTGCGGCGTCTGCGCGGTGACCATGTGGGAGACGGCGAATGCAGCACCGCGGGCTGGCGGGTCGCGCAAAAATAGATCAGCCGTCACCGGCGTGATGTCCTGTGCCGCGGCCTGGCGCTGCAAGGCGTGGGTGATGACGGTGAGGTAGTCGTCGGTGGGGCCGGGCGCAAAACAGCGATTCTCCCGCGCCAGAGGATGCTCCATGTCGAAGACGAGGGTGCGCATCATGCACCGCCGGGCGCGGCCAGGCTGCGCAGCACGTCGATGGTCTGCGTGACGCAGCGTTCCCAGGTGAAGAAGCGGGCGCGCGCGGCGCCTGCGTCGATGCGACTGAGCCGTTCCGCAGCGGTCATGGCCGCAGTTCGTACCAGACAAGCCGCAATCGACTCGACCGCCTCCGGTGCAAAATACAGCGCAACTTCGCCCCCCAGTTCGGGCATGGAAGAGACGTTGGACGTGCAAACCAGCGTGCGGCTGGCAAAGGCTTCCAGGATCGGCAGGCCGAACCCTTCATAGACGGAGGGATAGACGAAGGCGTAGGCGCCGGCGTAGGCTTGGCGCAGCGTGGCGTCGGAAGGGGAAACGCTCAAGGCAACGCTGTCAACCATGTCGTATTGCGCCATGCAAGCGCGCTCTTCATCGGTGAAGCTCCCGACCGGCGAGATCACGCGCAGGTCGAACTCCCGCGCCAGCCCGGTTTGACCGAAGGCTTCCAGCAGACGCATGAAGTTCTTGTACGGCGTGCGATGGCCCACATAGAGGAAGTAGGGCTTGCCCGCCGCGGGCGAACGCGCGCCGGCCGGGGCGAAGAAACTGGCGTCGACGCCCAGCGGGATGGGGTGAATCTTGGCCCGATCCAGATCCGGGTAGCAGCGGACCAGGTCGTTGGCCGAATGGTAGCTGATGGGAAAGAGCGCGGCGGCCCGGTGGAGACACCGCCGCTTCTGCGCGATGAACGGGTGGTCGGGCGGCGCGGTCAGTTCGTGCAGCATGTCGTAGACGGTGTAGGCCTGGGCCGCACGGCTGTTCACGTCGCCATAGTAGGCGTTGAAGATGACCGCCGGGCGCAAGGCCAAGGCGGCCGCAGTAGCGATCTTGTCCTGCAGGCCGATGCGCCAACTGCCCTTGAAGCGCAGGGAGGGGATGTGGTGCGCGTCGCCGTAGCGCCAGGGTTCCGGCGAGCAGACCGCCGCGTCGGCGCCCAGCAGCCGGCCCGCGCCGGCGACGATCTCGCCGAAGTAGCGGGCGATGCCCCGCTGGGCCCGGACGGAGATGAGGTTGTCGTTGAAGAGAATTGTGGGCATATCCGGGTTGACTATCGCCTCCCGCTACTCATCATCTTCGCTGACAAATAGATATTGGAGTTGGCCCGTGCGCCGTTTGTGTAGAAACTGCTGGGCGTCGCGCACGCTGTAGGGCACGATCCGCCAGCCAGCTCGCTTGAGCGCGTAAACGGTTGTGCCAGCGTGACGCCAAGCCATTCGATACCGCCGCGTCTGCAATAGATGAAGAATATGCCAAAGATTGCGCTGGCCGATCTCACAGTAGCCGTTGTGCAGCATAGTGCGATACGGCGGTTCCTGGGGAGCGCGGGCAAAGGTGCTCTCCAGCGCCGAACACCAGTCGCGCACCAGGTTGATCCCAAGTTGGTCGACTTGGGCGCTTGCCTGCTCAAGATGAAAGCGAAAACCGACCAGCGTTCGGTTGATGTACCCGACATCTCCCACCAGGGTGAACCGCATCCACATGTCCCAGTCGAACGCGTGGGAGATAGCAGGATTGAACCGGCCCACGCGATCGAGGTGGCGCCGGCGCAGCAGCGGCTGATTGAAGTAGCAGTTGCGGCTGAGATACTTGAGCTCGCGGACGCCGGGCCAGATGTGGGACTGCGGAAAGGGGATCAGGTCGTACAGCACATGGCCGGCAGCGTCGGCCGTGTAGTGGGCTGTGTATGCCAGACCGACATCGGGGTTGTGATCCAAGAGCGTAGCTTGCGCCTCAATAAGGTCGGGGTGAAAGAGATCATCATCTGACCAGGTGGTGATATAGTCGCCGCGCGCCAGGTCGAGGGCGCGGTTGAAGTTGCCCACCATGCCCAGATTCTCAGGGTTTCTCACGTAACGCACACGGCTGTCGGCGATAGCGGCAACGACTTGCGGCGTATCGTCGGTTGAGGCGTTGTCCACCACCAGTATCTCGAGGTTGCGCTCTGTCCGTTGATTGCGGGCATATTCAATCGTCTCGCGCAGATAGCCACTGCGATTGAAGGTGGGAATGCAGATGGTGATTTCTGGCGCGCTAGATATTGGGGAATGGTTGGACATGCTTGATCGATTCAACGGCGGATCACTCGTTTTCGCACCCGGTTCACGATTTTGTGCCAGTAACTCGGCGCCAAAGCCATGTTGGCTGCCAGCAAATTCTTGGCGCTCATCGGATTCACGCGGTGATTGACTATGAGTGCCTTGCCCACAAGCGCTGCGTCATAGATGTTATGGGCGCCCATTGTATCAGCAAATAAAGAGAGCGTCTGGGTAGGCACACTGTAGCCGGCAACTGTCTCACTGTAGGCGCCTGGACGGTGTGGGTATTTCTCGATGGCGCTGGCGGCCAGGCTGTCCAGTTGATGCTTGGCTGCGATTGTCCGCACAGCGGCGACCACAGCGGCGTGCACTTCTGGCGTTGCACCGGCTGCACTGCGCACAGATTCTTCGAGCAGCCGTGCAATGTCGATCTTCACCAGGTGAGCAGGGTCTGGCACATGGTCGCGCACTTGCAGAAACGCTTCTGCTGCCATGATGGCGGCGGAGGGCGCCATTGCCAGTTCTGGATGAAAAGGTATCGTATTTTCATCCAGAAACTTCTGCGCGTTCTCTGCCTGCTCGGCGCGGATGAAATGGGCGCCGCCCGTGCTGTGCTGCGAGGCGCCATTGATGCTGTATGGCTGATGTGAATAATAGTACGTATCCATCACGCTGGCTAATGCAATTGCGGAGTAGACATCAGGAATCGATGAATGAAAGAACACACCCGCGCTGTCGGTGGCGCGCCGAATGACATCCATCCGGACAAAGCTGTTGTACAGACAGGGAAGCTGTAAATAGATGGCCTGCCAGTTGGCCACCTGGTGGAGCATAGCGGGCGCACTGCGACTTTCAACCGTGTTGCGCAGCGGGATCGTCAGCAGGTTTCGGATCTCCGGCAGCCAGAACTGAGGCCACACGTATTCGGCTTTCCGCCAGGCAAGCGCCGATGGCAGTTCCAATTTGCGCAGCAGGCCATCCAACTCAACGAGGGCGTTTGGAAGCAGACCATCATCATCACCGATGTAGGTCACATAACCATCACCGGCGTAGTGCAGCGCATGTTCCCAGTTTTCGCTCATGCTCAAGCGCCGGTTCGTGTTTGTATAGACAATACGCGGATCCGCAAACTGCTGCACCACCTTGCGCGTGTCGTCTGTGCTGGCGTTGTCACTCACGACAAACCGGCAGGCGGTGTAGTTCTGGGCAACGCAGGTGCGCAGCGTCCATTCCAGCGTGTCGCAGCGTTGACGCGTCGGGATCAACACCGTGAAGTGAACTGGCGCTTCTGAATTGGCACTGAGTGGCATCGATCTCTCCCTGAACCTGCGCGAAAAGCAACCCTCGCACCCAGGGCTGGCTAGAGCCGCCGCAGCCACGCGCCAGGCCAATGGGTCACGTTCGCGCGCAGCTTGCTTTCATTGAATGGCCAGGCCGGCTGCTCAATCACAAACTCAGGATGTGTTCGCGCAAAATCCAGCGCAGCCTGCGTGGGGTTGTCACGATCCCAGGCCGGATTGCCGCGCGGGACATCGGTCAAATCCTGCATGATGCCGTCCGTTGCGACGATATACGAACCAGGCGAGACAAGACCATGATAGGCTTCCAGTTCGGCGCTGACGTGGGCATAGGTGTGGTTGGAGTCCAGCAGCACGAGCACCTTGTCGCCGGGACGCACATGCGTTCGCACCTGCGCCACGACCTCCGGCGCCACCGAGTTGCCTTCGATCAGCGTCATCGCGCTGAAAAGCTCATGCGCTTCAATGGCGCGCCGGTTGTGAGGGCGGATTTCGATATCGACACCGATGACACGGCTCGCGGGCAGGCTCATCGCGCGCAGCAAGCTGGCATAGAAGATCAGCGACCCGCCGTGAGCGACGCCGGTTTCCACAATCACATCCGGGCGCAAGCGGTAGATCACCTCCTGCACGCGCACGATATCGTCCGGCAACTGGATAATGGGCCGCCCCATCCAACTGAATGTGTAGACGTACTTCTCATTCCAGCCAACCTTCAGCCACAGCGCCGACAGCACCTCAAAAGCCTCCGTCGAATAGAGCGGGATGCGTTGCCCGCCGTCATGCAGCACCAGTTCCTGCAGTTCTGTGTCAATGGTGACTTTCACAGATGATTCCTCCACCAATCAATGGTTTGCGCCAAAGCTGCGGCGCGAGTATGTGCGGGTTGCCAGCGAACTTCACGGGCCAGGCGTGTAATGTCGCCGACAAGCTGCGGCGGGTCGTTGGCCGGAGCAGCCAGCGCCCCCAACCGCACCAGATCAGGCCGG
>JACSRH010000417.1 GCA_014879855.1 Caldilineaceae bacterium
CTGGCGACCTTGACGAGCGCGGCCAGGCTGTTGGTCTCCTGCGGCGTGAAATGCCAGCGCGCCAGATCCGCCAGTTGCGCGTCGTCGGCCAGCACCAGCGCCCAGTCGTCGCCGCGCGCCAGCACCAGCGCGCCGGTGCGGGCCAGCTCTGCCCACTGCGCCGGCGTGCTCACGGTCACGCGCGTGCGGAAGAGGTTGACATCCGTAGGCGACGGCGGGGTGATCTCCCCAGTCGCACGACCATCGGCAATGACGGGCAGGTAGATCGAGCCGCCGCTGCCCTCCTGCGCCCGCGCCACCGGCGCCGCGCTGCCGAAGAGCAGGCTGACGATCATGACAAACGCAACAAACTTGACCAGACGTGGGTGAGCCAACATGGTGCGACCTCCTGGGGCAGCGCGATCGGGTGAACGGGAATTGTCAAAGCGGCCCGGCGCCATCTAGATCTTCAAGGACGCCGGTGCAACGGCGGTGGCGCTGGAAGTTCCCGCGGGGCGCCGGGCGAGCGTAGATGCTCTGTCACTGAACATAGCATAAGCAAGTTGCGAAAACAGATGACATTTGTCCCGATTTCGCCAGGGGAGTGGCTGGCACGGAAAAGCCGGGTTTTCAAAAACCCGGCTTCTGACCGTAGATATTTGTAAACGCATCTGGGCTAGCGCCGCGCCACTACCGGCAGGTAAAGCGACGGGGGGACAGGCGAGGCGCCGTCACCGACGGTCACGATTGCATCAGTCGTCGCCGCGAGTATGGACGCGCCGCCGAAGGTGACGTCGCTTTGCGCTGAGCTTGTGCGTTGAAAGGCGATGGCGCTGCTGCCCGTTGCCACGGCGGCAAATTCAATCCGCGCCAGGACGATCCGGCCCGCGGGCGCTTGCTCCAATGTCCCCGCGGCAAAGGCAATGCGCCCGGCGTGGTGGTCGACCTCACGCTGGATGAGCTGTGGCAACGGTGCGCCGGCCGTGACGCCCACCACCTGCAGGATGTGCGGGTCGTAGGTGAGATAGGCCGCGGCGCCGTCGAGCAGACCGCCCTGGCTGTCCACCACTACGTCGGCAGTGAAGTGGCTGCCCGGCAGCCACGTGCTGGCATCCAGGTCGACCGACAGGTGCGCCGGCGGAATGCTCGCCGGGTGCAGCGCACTTCTCTGCGCGCTGTCGTCGCTGCTGGCGCCGTAGTTGGTGCGCAGAATCGAGAAGTCGAGCAGGGTGATGCACGCGTCGCCGTTGAAATCGCTGTGACTGTCATAACCTGCCGCGCCGGCGCACGCGCCGAAGGTTGTCACCAGATTGGAAAAGTCGACAAGCGTGATCGCGCCGTCACCGTCGCTGTCGCCGCCGCGCAGCCCGCCAAAGTCCACGACGTTCAGCCCGGAAGTTAACGTGACAACCGTGCTGGTGCGCAGCGTCTGCGGCCCGCGCACGCTGACCGCGTACACGCCGGGCGTATGCCCGGTGAGCGTGAACGCGCCGGCGGCATCCAGCGTGACAATGCCCGCGACGGGCGCACCGCCGGCCAGGCTTTGCACTGTAAATGTTACAGGGATGCGCCAGCTTGCATGAGGCGCCAGCGGTCGCCCCGGCGGGGTGACGCGGCCGACGAGCAGCGTGTCCAGAATGGAAATGGCGCTGTGCTCGCCGTGATCGAAGATCGAAGCGCCGGCAAAGGTGATATTGCTGGCGCGTGGACTTTCGGTCGAAAGCGTCAAGAGCGTCACATCTGCTGGACGGATGGCTGAAAAGACGAGCTTTGCCAGCACGAAATCGCTGGAGGGGAAAGGTGCACCCAGCGCACCGGCGACAAAGTCGATCCGACCCTGCGTATTGTCCACCTGGCTGCGCAGTATGGCAGGCAAGCTATCTCCCGCGGTGATCGATGTCACCTGGAGGAGGGCGGGGTCAAAGTGGATAAAGGCCGCCGCGCCATCGACAGGCTGGTTCGTACGCACTTGGAGGTCAATGCTGAAGGTTTGCTGGACGTCCACCGTGATGGTGGCTGGCGTCAGCGCCAACACGGCCGCGCGTTCTGGGTTTGGCAGTAGTGTTGGAAGGGGGGATGTAGTCGGCGTGGCAGTGGGCAGGGCGGCCGGCGTAAATTGTGCGCTGATCTCTAATTCGCGTTCGTCGCGGTTGTCACTTGCACCGTTCGACTGTGCACTGGACGCGGCCGTTTTGCTTGTGGCGCCGCTGCCCGACGACAAATAGCTTGCCACATCGATGAAATAGGTGGCGCCCGCGGTGACGTTCAATGTGACGAATGATTGTAACGAGTCGTAGTCATCGTTGCAGACTAACCGCGTCAAAGCGCCGCGTGACCCGGTGAAGATCGCCAATACTGTGTCGTAGTCGCTGCCAAAGGTGTCGATTGTCAATACGCCGGCAGCAGGCGCTGTAAACCGATACCAGACGGTGGCGCCGCCTGGGCTGCCAATGCATAGTCGCGGGTCGTCCGTTGCGCTCGTTGCTGTGGTGATATCTGTCTCGTGGTCGAAAGGAAGCGGAGTGACTGCCATTGCCTGCTCGAAATTGTCATTCGCTGGCCGCGCTGGCGTCGACGTCGGCGTAGAGGAAGGAGTTGCCGTCGGTGTAAGCCCGATGGGCGTGGGAGTAGGCGGCGGGCCAAATTCGGCGTAGAGCAGCCGGTTGGGCGATGCCGTGCCTGGGTTGCTAATGACGCCGGTAATAGCGGCGTTTTCCAGCGCGCTGGCGACATCCGCTGGCGTGGCAGATGGTGCGCCCTGGAGGTAGAGCGCCACGACGCCGGCTGCATGGGGCGATGCCATGGAGGTGCCGGAGAGGGTGATGGCAGCCGCGTCGCCGGTGTGGTAGGCGGAAAGGATGCCAACGCCGGGCGCGAAGATGTCCAGACACGCGCCGTAATTTGAGAAAAAGGCGCGCCGGTCGGTGTTGTCGATGGCGCCGACTGTAATCGCCAGCGGCGCGCGCGCGGGCGAGCCGCTGCAGGCATTGATGTTGATATTGCCCGCCGCCACAACGTGGACAATGCCGGCGGCCACGGCGTTGCGTATCGCCTCGTCAAGGGCGTTGGAGGGGCCGCCCCCCAGGCTCATGTTGGCGACGGCTGGTCTGATCGCGTTGGCCACCACCCAGTTGACGCCGGCGATCACGCTGGAGGTGTAGCCACTGCCACTGCAGTCGAGCACGCGCACGCCATGCAACATAACCTGCTTGGCAACACCATAGGTTGTCCCGCCGATGACACCGGCTACGTGGGTGCCGTGCCCGTTGCAATCGTCGGGCGCGTCGCCATCCACAACATCGTACCCCGCGCCGATGCGCCCCCTGAATTCGGTGTGGGTGCTGCGAATCCCCGTGTCGATGATATAGGCGTGGATGCCAGCGCCCGTCGCCGCGTAGGTGTAGAAGTGGTTGAGCGGCAGCGTGCGTTGGTCGAGACGGTCGAGCCCCCACGGCGGGTCGCTTTGCGTATCGGCGATCGTCACCACTTGATCCTGTTCGATGTAGGCCACATCGGCGTCCTCGCGCAATCTTTGTACGGCCTGCTCCGGCAGATCGGCCGCATAGCCGGCCAGTGCCTCGCTATAGACATAATGCACGGTGGCGTCCAGATCAGCTTCCGCCTGCAGCGCCTTGTTCTGAACCGCGGCGGCGGCAAAGACACGATCTGTCTTGAAGACGACGATATAGCGGTTGGGGGCGGCGTCGCTGCCGTCAGCCAGATGCAAGGGCGCTAACGCGTCTTCGTCTTCCCTTTGCAGCAGCCGAGCGTCGCCGTTTGCTGCCAGGGTGGGCGAGGAGGCCATTCCCAGCGCCAGCAGCGTCACAATCAACACCATCCCAGCCAGCCAGTGGCCGTGTGCAGGGGGTGAGGTGGCGCACTTTCCGTTGCGCCCGTCCCTTTCTGTAACAGGCTCGATGCGTGAGCCGTCAGATAAATGCGACTTCATGAAGACACCTCTTTGCTTACTTTAACGTTAGATAAGTGCGCGCGGCAAAACCTGGTAAATGACAAAATACAGATAAGTGCTAGCTGCCAGTATATCACTTAGCTTGCTGAATTGTAAGTGTTTAGGGGGTAAAATAGGCGACCTCGCCATTGGATGTCTTGCGTGGCGCCACAGACTTCTCCCCATGCGTCAACAGACGAGGGCGCAAAGAGAGCTGTCTTGCGTTTTTTTGCGCGTCTTCACGCGCCATTTGTGAAACACTGAATGGAGGGGGTGCTCACTCAGCTTTCCGAAAGTTTTGTCCCATCTTCAATGTACAATGTCTCTCCCTCTGGCGCCTCTACGGTGACGTTGCCCACCACCACAACGTCGCGCCCAAAAGTCACATCTCCCTTGACTGTCAGGCTGACGCAATGGCGCAACGATGGCGCACCCGCGGGAAAGCGCTCGCACATCGACGCATACAGCAGATAATAGCGCTCATCGAGCGCGACGACGGGGGGCGTTTCGTGGCGCTCGGATGTCAGCGCCAGCGTGTAGTCGTCGTTGAGCAGATAGGCGTCTGACATCAGCACGAGCAGATCACTGTTCTTCTTCACCGGTGCAAAGCGGCTGCGCGGGACGCACAACGCCTGTGCGCCGGCAAAGATCGAAATGGCCGAGCCCATTGCCGTCTCCAGTTGATAGACGCGCGGGGTCGTTGGATCCGCAGGATCAATGGGTTTTTCGTTGCGGATCAGCGGCAGCCCCAAAATATCGTGTTGTTGCTCCAGCAGGTCGGCGAGGACGCGCAGGTTGAGCCAGAGATTATTGGTGTTGAAATAGCGATAGAGGCTGATATCCTGAAAATCGTCTTCTTCTTCGGGCGGGCACTGCGCGGACTCGCGCAGCACGAGGCGTCCGTTGCCGTCGCGGGCGAGGTGGCCGCCTTTGCGATCCGCTGCGGTGCGTCGCGCCACTTCCATCAGAAATGGCACGCGCTGTGAGGCAAAGTAGCCTAGAATTTTCAGATCGAGCACCGCGCCCAGATTGTCGGCATTGCTGACAAACGCATACTCGTACCCGGCGTCTAGCAAATGGCGCAACATGCCGCTGTCCACCAGCGCGGTGTAAATGTCGCCGTGACCAGGCGGGCACCACTCTTTGTCCGGATCCTGGGGCCACTCAGCGGGCAGCAGCGAATCTTTCCAGATTTTCGGCTCCATGTGCTGCAAAAAGTCGACCGGGATGTCCTGGGTAAAGTCGGAGTAGCCTTTGATGGCGGCCAGCGATGCGGCGCGTGTATGAAAGCTGTTCATCAGCAGCAGTGGGACGCGTGCGCCGCTTATCTTCCGCAAATGAAGAAGCTGGCGCACAATGATGTCGAGAAATGTGAAGTCATCTTTCACCGGCAGCAACGATTTCGGCCCATCCATGCCCATGCTGGTGCCAAGCCCGCCGTTGAGCTTAAGCACGAGCGTGCGCTCCAGCGCCGCCTCCCCCGCCTGCTGCATGGTGGTTTCCAATGCTTCGTAAGCCGGCAAGTCAGCGACAGGCTGCGCGTCGGCGCACGAGATATACCCTGTGCTGCCACGCACCAATTGATCGTAGTAATAGCCGAAGTTGTCGATAAATGTCTGGGAGAGACCCGCGGTGCGCATCTTGTGCGCAAACGGGGCAAAATCGGGTGTTGCCATGATCGTCTACTCTCTTTGCTGAATTATGCGGCGGGCGGCGCGGGTGACTGCGCTGCATTGCCATTCTTATGCTGATGTATCGCGGGTGGTTCGCATCCTTGGTGTAAAGAGACGTGAAAGCGAAATGGATAATTGCCCATTGTACTCGCGGGCTGGCGATTATTGCAATGACGTATGGCAGTGGGAAAGTCCAGGAGGCCTTGCACAAAGCAGCGGTTCGGCGAGTCCACTCGCCGAACCGCTGCTTTGACTATCACGTTCGTTGTTCTTGGCGTCTGCTGCGGGGGCCGCGCCTGCTGCGCTACCGCACGATCGCCGGAAGATAAAGATGGCTGCTGCTGTCTACTGCATGGAAGAGCGGGTTTGACCCACTGGCATCGAACTTGGCGTCGCCTTGATATTCAGCGGCAACCAGGTGCGACCCCGCGGCCAGCGTGTGCATGACAAACATCGCCTTGCCGTTCTGCAATGCCCCGTCACCCACCACCGCGCCATCGACGAAGAATGTGACGGCTCCGGTTGGCTCGCCTACCTCTGCGTGCTCGGCGGCGACTTCGGCCGTCAAGGTCAGCGACTGCCCCATGCTGGTTGCATTGGCCGACCGGCCCAGCGTCGTGATGCTCCGATAGCGCGCCACTCTCTGCGCCACCACCTGCGAGACGCCGCGGCCAAAGATGTCATCTCCGGCATAGCGCGCGGTCAGATAATGCACGCCGCCTGGAAGCGCGGCCTTGTAGACGCCTACGCCCTCCTGCAAGGTGACAACACCGATGACAGCGCCCTCCGCAGTGACGATCTCCACCGCGCCCGTAGGCGCGGCCAGGGTGGCCGCCATCACGCCATCCAATCCCGGCGGCGTATCCTGCACCGCAACTGTGAAAGTTAATTCTTCCTCCACCCGGGCAGGGCTTGGCGAGATGCTCATGGTGATCAACACCTTGCGCTTCACTACCTGCTCGACAGGGTTGGAGGCGCTTGCGGCAAGGTTTTCGCTGCCAACATATTGCGCCGTGATGAAATGGTTGCCCACATCAAGCGTTGCGGTGTTGAAGATGGCAATCCCATTGCTCACCGGGCTGGAGCCGATCACCGCGGCGCCATCTGCAAAGACGACGAGACCATCCACCGCGCCGCTGCTTGGCGCGTTCGCCGTCACTGTGGCGGTAAAGAGCAACGAATTGCCGACGATGGCAGGATTGGGCGCCACTTCCAGGCCTGTGGTCGTCGCCGCCTTGCTGATGACATGTGCACCTGGCGCAGAGGTGCTGGTATGGTAACGGATATTGCCGCCATATTCCGCGGTGATGTTGTACGCGCCAACGACAAGCCCGCCGACGGTGTAGGTCGCCATCCCGTTGGCCAGGGTGACGCTGCCCAGCACGGTGGCGCCCTGTTTGAAGGTCACGGCGCCGCCTGGTGTGCCCGCGCCCGGCGCTTGTGAAGTGACTTTTGTACTCAGCGTCAACCCCTGTCCAAACACGGTCGCGCCAGGCGTAATGCTCAGCTCGGTCGCCGTGCTGGCTTTGTTTACCCGATGTACATAGGCGTTGGACGCGCTTCCCGTAAAGATCGTGCTTCCTGCGTAGACGGCCGTCACTGTGTGTTCGCCAACGGCAAGCGTACTGCTTTTGATCGTCGCGACGCCATTGACAAGCATAGCTGTTCCCAGCGTCGTGTCACCGTGCTTGAACAGAACCGTGCCGCCGGGCGCGCCGGTCGCCGGTGCATCCGGGACAACTTTCGCGGTAAAAATGACCTCCTGCCCGTAGACCGACTCCTGTGGCGAAGATATCACGCCCGTCGTCGTGCGGCCACGGTTTAACAGGGAGAATTGCGCCACGCTGTGAACGCCGACCACCGAAGCGGCTAGCGTGTAACTGCCGACTCCCTGGTTGGCTGTCAGGCCAGGTGCAGTCGCTACACCCGCGCCATCGGCAAAGACGGTGACGGAGGTCGCGCCGCCCGGAAAAGTCGCGCCCGCGCCGCTGGTCGGTGCGATGTTGAAGGTTACAGGGGCAAATGACAGTGCAACGCCGCCTGCCATCACTTCTGCCTGAAGCGCCGCCCCAAAAACTTCACCGGCAAATGCACTTTGCGCGTTGCCGGCTTTGACTGAAACGCTGCCTGCTACTGAGGTCAACACGCCAAACAGATTGACATTGTCCCCTTCCTGCTCTCGTGCATCTTGTGCGGTGTTGCCCTCAAATGATGGCGCCGCGTCGACACTGACAACCGTGGCGCCACTGGAAACATAGAGGGCGCCGCCTTTGCCCTGCCCGCGCTCACCACTGCCCGCGCCCATGCCGCCGACCGCTGTGTTGCCGGCGAAGCGGGCGTTGACCAGCGTGACGCGCCCGCTGCGCACAAAGAGCGCGCCGCCCAACCCTGCGCCGCCGCCGCCGTTGGCGCCAATGCCCGCGCCGCCGTGGCTGCCGCCGCTCGCGCCCGCGCCATAGCCCGCGCCGCCGCCGCCGCCGCCAAAGCCACCTGCACCGCCTTGCTCGATGCCGCCGCCGCCGCCGCCGCCAAAGCCGCCCGCGCCGCCGGCCGCTGAAGCTGAGTTGCCTGCACCGCCACCGCCGCCGTAATCGCCGCCTGTCGCGCCCGCGCCTGTTGCGCTGCCGCCGCCGCCGCCGCCAAAGCCGCCAATGCCGCCTGCCGCCGCGCCATCGCCCCCCGCAGATGCGCCAGGGAAGCCTGTGCTGCCGCCGCCGCCGCCTGCAACGCCGCCCGCGCCGCCGCCAGACGCGCCGGCGTTATTGTCTGCGCCGCCGCCGCCGACATCGGTTGCCGCGCCGCCCGCGCCGCCGCCGCGCCCGCTGAAGCCGCCGCCGCCGCCCGCAAAAGCCGCGCCTGCCGCGCCGCCCGCGCCAAGAAAACCGCCGCCGCCGCCGCCGTAGGCTGCCGTGGCATTGCCTGCGCCACCCGCGCCGCCCGCGCCGCCGCCGCCTGCGCCACCGCCGGTCTGGCCAAAGCTGCCCGCGCCGCCCGCGCCGCCGATCGCTTGATTGTCCTCAAAGTTGACGTCGATCAGGTTGACCGCGCCGGCGTGAACGAGCATACCGCCGCCCATCCCTGCACCGCCGCCGCCGCCGCCCGCCGCGCCTGTGGCCGCGCCCGCGCCGCCTTGCGCCAGCCCGCCGCGCACCGTCATGCCGGCGATGGTGACTGCGCCGCCCAATATTGTGAAGACGCGGAACTGGTGGTTGCCAGAGATCGTCAACTGCTCGGCGCCCGGCCCTGCCAGGAGTAGGTCGTTTGCGATCGGTGGCAAGGGGGAAGCCAGCAGAATGGTGGCTCCCACTGGCAAGCCGAAAGTGATGACGTCCGCCCCTTGGTTCGCCTGTGCATCCAGCAATGCCTGGCGCAAGCTGCCGGAGCCGGCGTCATTCGTGTTTGTGACGGAAAACTGCGCGGCGTGCGCTGCCGGCGTCGGCTGCACCGCCTGGGTGAACAGAAGGGCGGCGGCGATGAAAATAGTGAATAGGACGCGCATGGTTGAGTGCGCACCTTTGGTATGCCAGCCCTGATACATGGCCGTGACTCCTTTCGTAACGTGACATCGACTGAAGATACAGATTGACGCAATAACGCTGCTCTTCACTCTAACCGTATAAGGAATCACGGAACACTGCTAAATGCTTGGGTTTTCGATGCTTTGTTTGGTGTACTTACGAGGATTAACGACTGCTACCAACCAACGGCGCACCCATCCTTCCGTGGATCACTGCCGCCAATTAATACACCATTTTTTGGATCACGCTGGATAATTTGTCCACCGCCAAAGCTGCCGCGGGCAAATCCCATGACCGGCGCCAGCCGGTGTCCGCGCTGCGCCAGATCAGCCAGGACGGCGAAATCCCAGCCTTCTTCGATCAGCACCAGGCCGCCAGCTTCCTGCGCGCCCAAGCCATCGGCGGGGCCGGCGAGGGCCCAGCGCGGCATGTCGAGCGCCTGCTGCGGCGCCATCCCTAGTCCGGCCAGATTGACCACCATCTGCAGATGGCCCTGCGGCTGGACATAGCCGCCCATTACGCCGAAGCTGGCGTGGAGCGCGCCGGCAAATTCTCCTGTCGTATGCAGCGTCAGCGCCGGGATGATCGTCTGGTAGGGACGTTTGTTGGGGGCCAGTGCGTTGGGGTGCGCTGGATCAAGCCGGAAAAGATTGGCGCGATTCTGCAAACTGACGCCCGCGCCTGGCACCACCAGGCCGCTGCCTGTCCCCATGTACAGGCTGTTGATAAAGCTGCACGCATTGCCTTCTCCATCGACGACGCTTAGATACACTGTATCCGATCCGGCCAGCGGCGCGCCGCAAAGAACCTGTTGCGCCGCGCGCTGAAGGTCGATATACGTGCGGCGTTGGTCCGCGTACGCTTTACTTGCCAATCTCTCCAGCGGGATCGGATGGACGCAGGGGTCGCACACCCATTGCTGCGCGTCAGCAAAACCGAGACGCATACACTCGATCAGCACATGGAGCCGATCTGCTGGGGACATGGCGGCAAGGTCGTAACCGGCAGCCAGGTTCAGGGCGATGATGGCCGCCAGCCCCTGCCCATTGGGTGGACATTCATAGAGTCGCACGCCCTGGTAATCCGCGGTGAGCGGTTCGTCCCAGGTGCTGGTGTGGGCAGCCATGTCCGCGGGCGTGATCCAGCCGCCGTAGCGCTGCACATGCGCGCTCAGCGTGCGGGCAAACTCCCCGCGATAAATAAACTCCTTGCCATCGGCGGCGATGCCCCGCAGTGTTTCTGCGAGTGTGGGGATCCGCATGATTTCGCCGGGTCGCGGCGCGCGGCCGTCGATCAGCAACTCGTGGCCGCTCGGCTGGGCCGGGCCGTGATCGATGTCGCCGCTCTGCCAGTCCGGGTCGCGGCGCAGCTTTTTTTCCTGCGTGCGCCAGCCAAGCGCAATCAGCTCGGAGACAGGATAGCCATGCTCCGCGGTCCAGATGGCGGGCGAGAGCACGTCAGCGAGCGTCATGCGACCGTGCCGTTCCAACAGATCGCTCCAGCCCGCGACCGCGCCTGGTATGCTCACGGTGTGGCCGGTGTAGGTCGGCATGTTCGCATAGCCAAGCGAAGTAAGCGCATCGATCGAGGCGGCCGCGGGCGCGCGGCCAGAGCCGTTTAGCCCTGTGACCTGCTGCGTCTTTGCGTCGAAATAGAGTGCAAAACAATCGCCGCCGATGCCGGTGGAGATCGGCTCGACGACGTTGAGCATGGCCGCGGTGGCGATGGCCGCGTCCGCCGCGTTGCCGCCAGCCTGCAAGATGGCAAGCCCGGCCTGTGCGGCCAGCGGCTGGCTGGTGGCAACCATGCCGCGGCGCGCCAGCACATTGCTGCGACGCGAACGAAATTGGGCGTCAAAGTTCATGGTGTTTTCACTCCATTTACATAAATCTGCTTGGCCCTATTGCGGTGCGCCGGCATTGCGCGCGCCCGCGCCCTGACGTTGCGCCGCGCGCGCCGCGTCTTCTTTGCGTCGGTCGCGCACCACATAGACCAGAAAGATGATATACACGGGAATGCCGAGCAGGGCGATCCATCGGCCCAAGTCACCCAGGCTGGCGGCCGCCAAAAAACAACCCGCAGCGAGCAGCACCCATACCAGCGAGTGGAAATAGCGCAGCACAATATGCTCGCGCGTGGTGCGCGGGGCCAGCCGGCGCGGGTCGGGCCGCGGCCAGATGTAATAGTAGGCAACGGCAATCGCCAAGCAGAGCATCCCCCAGAAGACCAGCGGTGCGCCCAGTAGAGTTTGCGTCATCATGCGTGCAGTCTCCTTGGTTCAGGCCAGGCCCAGGAAATAGAGGCCAGCAACGACGAACACCTGAACGATAAAAATCATCCAGAAAGTGCGCTGGTAGCTGCCCTTGGCGGACTTGTGATGGAGGACGCGCTGCCCCACAAAACCGGCGGGCGTTCCTCCGCCCAGTTCGGCTGCGTGCAGGATGCGTTCAGGCACGCGCAGGGCGCCACTGCCCGCCACCGTTTTGTCGTAGAGATAAAGCGCCAAGGTAGTGAGATTGATGCCGATCAGATACGACCAGAGCCAGGAGAGCGAGAAAACGACCATGCCGATCGTCATGAGCAGGATCGTAGCGACGGTTGCAAGCGCACCAAACAGCCGATAAGGCGACATGGGCAGGGTGCTTCTCGGCTGTTTGGTTGCCGCGCCATCGACGACGACGTTGCTGGCGCGCGGCCCTTTGGGCGAAGACGTAACATCAAACACAACGCGTTGCCCCGTGACAAGCCGGCCTGCGGTGCTCACAGCGCTGGCATGAACAAAAATCTGCTTTGCCTGACCATCGGGTTGGATAAAACCAAACCCTTTTTTGTCGTCGAATTGGATGACTGTGCCCTTCATAAGGTCCTGTTCTTCTTCACACGTTCACAACTTCACAATGATTCAATGAGTAGGCGCCGCATAATAATTTTGACGCGTTGTCGCGCTCGCGTCAAACGGCGGGTATAAAGAAAGGTTGCTCAGGGTGGGATAAAGCATCAACAAACTTCTAAAGAACAAATTGAATGGCTTACATCATCAGTAGGAGAATATTTTCATGTCACGCGAATTGACAATCTTCTGCACCGCATCTTATCTTGAGACGCATTCCAAACTTGGCGAAGTGGCGCAGTATCACCCTGGGAGGCGATCATGAACTTTGAATTAACCAACGAACAGCGTGAATTCCAGCGCATTGTACATGACTTTGTCGACAAGGAGGTGCGCCCGCGCGCCCGGCATGTGGACGAGACCGCCGAATTTAACTGGGATGCCGTGCGCAAAATGGGGCCGATGGGGATGCTTGGATTGCAGGTCCCGGAGGAATACGGCGGCGCGGGATTGGACACCATGTGCGCCACCATCGCCATCGAGGAGCTGGGCTGGGGCTGCGGTTCGACCGCGCTCGCCATCTCCGCGCACAACCATCTGGGGATGGGGCCGATCGTGGCGTTTGGCTCGGACGCGCTCAAGCAGCAGTGGCTGCCGCGCCTGGCCACCGGACGCGGCAAGTTGAGCTGCCTGACGCTCACCGAGCCAGGCGCTGGTTCGGACTTGCAGGGCGGTGTGCGCACGTTGGCCGTGCGCGACGGCGACGAATGGGTGATCAACGGCGCCAAGATGTGGGCGACCAACGCCGGCATTGCCGACGCCATCGTCGTCCTGTGTCGCACGGATCCGGCCGGCGGCAGCCGCAGCCTGAGCCAGATCCTGACGCCGGCTGACGCGCCCGGCGTGATCATCGGCCCGCCAGAGAAAAAGATGGGGCTGAACGGTTCGCCCACCCACGCTGTGACGTTTGATAATGTGCGCGTACCTTATGAAAACCTGATTGGTGAAGCAGGGCGCGGGTTACAACAGACGTTGGCGACGCTCAGCAACGGGCGCATCAGCATCGGCGCGCTGGCGCTGGGGCTTGGGCAGGCAGCCTACGAACGCGCACTGGCCTACGCCCAGCAGCGCGAAGCGTTTGGTCAGCCCATCGCCAACTTCCAGGCGATCCAGTTTATGTTGGCCGACGCCGCCACAGAGTTGCATGCGGCCCGGCTGATGCTCTACCATGCAGCGTGGCTCAAGGATCAAGGCCAGCCTTTCGCCACGCAGGCCGGCATGGCAAAGCTCTTTGCCACGGAGGTCAGCGAACGCGTCTGCCGCAACGCCATTCAGATTCATGGCGGCTATGGCTACAGCCGCGAGTACGAGGTCGAGCGCATGTACCGCGACACACGTCTCATGTCCATCGGCGAGGGCACCAGCGAGATCCAACGCATGGTCATTGCACGCACAATTCTAAGTTAGCTTGGATCGCGGAGTCCCGCCCGCTCTTATCCAGGGGCGGGCGAGATGTTCGCGATCCGATAAATTCCGGCATTCGTGGAGCGATTTCGCGCTGCTAGAAAACTTTGGATGTGAAGAATGAAACTGGCGATCTTAGCGGATATTCACGGCAACCTGCCCGCCCTCGACGCCGTGATGCGCGAGCTGGAGCGGCTTCAGCCTGATCACGTGGTAGTCAACGGCGATCTGATCAACGGCGTCCCCTTCAGCGCCGAGGTGATCGACTGTATCCGCGCCTCTGACTGGACGGTCGTGCGCGGCAACCATGAGTTCTATTTGCTCAACCTCGGCACGCCGCGCGCCGCGGCTGGCAGCGATGACCCTGCCCGCTGGGGCCAGCTCCATTGGCTGTGCACACAGGTGACGCCAGCGCAAACCGCGTATCTCGCTATGCTGCCCGACGAGCTAACCTTTTACCTGCCTGGGACTCAGCCGCTGTACATCACGCACGGGCTGCCGGGGCGCAACAAAGTTGGCCTCTACCGCAGCCAGTCCGACGAAAAAATGGCCGCGGAGTTAGTCGATGTGCGCCAGCCGACATTTGTCACCGCCCACACTCACGTGCAGATCGACCGGCGCATTACCTGGCGACCGGAGCAAAACAGCGAGTTGAGCACCCACCCGCACGGCGATATGCATCCCGTTGCGCAGGAGGGGGCCGCGGCTGAACGCTATTGGCACGTCATCAATCCTGGCAGCGTGGGGCTGCCGTTGAACAGGAGTGCGACCGCTCAGTTTGCCATGCTGGAGACTGCATCCGAAGCTGAGGCGCGCGGCGGGTGGCGCGTGCAACATTTTGACATCGCCTACGACCGCCGCCCCGCTCTGGATGCATTTGCCGCGTCGGGAATGTTGGCCGCGGGCGGTGTGATATCCACCCTTTTTTACTGGGAGCTTGTGACGGCCGAACCAGAAATTATCTACTTCTATCGCTGGGCGTATGAAAAGGGGCTTGACCCCGACCGCGACGGCGCGCAGGAGGTTTTTCGTCGCTACGAAGACGAGAGCGGTCGCATGCAGCTCATCCGCCAAGCGGACCCGCTGCATCAGGCCATAGCCGGATAACAGGGGCTGACTGCGATGCGACTCGCCTTCCTTGCCGACATCCATGGCAACCTGCCTGCACTGGAGGCGGTAATCAGTGACTTACGGACGCAGATGCCGGATCAGGTTTTTCTGGCGGGAGATATGGTCAACCGCTGTCCGTGGAACAACGAAGTGATGGATCTGCTGGCCGATCTTGCCTGGCCTGCCATTGTTGGCAACCACGATCTGGTTGTCGGGCGCCTCCATACTTCGCACAACACGCCACCCTTCACCGACCGCCAGCGTTTTCGCTCCCTCTGGTGGACGGCTTCCACACTCCATCCCCACCATCTCCACACGCTGCGGTGTTTGCCAGCCGCCCGTTCTATCGAATTCAAACCGTTTCCACCCATTCGCTTGTTTCACGGCGCGCCTGGCAATATGTTTGTGGGACTTTATCCTGAAATGGAAGGAGCAAGCATCGCAGCGCTGCTCGAAGGCGTAGCGGAGCCAATTGTGGTCTGTGCACACACGCACCGCGCGCTGGCGCGACGCACGAGCGGCTGGAGCATCTTCAACGGCGGCAGCGTTGGTTTGCCCTACAATGGCGACCCGCGCGCGCAATATCTGCTGCTCGACACGATAGTGGAGCGTGGCGTTCACCGCTGGGAAGCTTGTTTCCGTCAAGTGGAGTATGATCACAGCGTGTTGCGGCCCGCCTATATCACCTCTGGCATGTTGGCGGCGACTGGCGCCATCGGCGAACTGCATCTGCTGACCGCAGAAAGCGGCCAGCCTTACAGCAGTGACTTCGGCGTCTGGTTGCGTAGCCAGCCAGACGACCTACGCGGTGACATGGAGAAAGCTGTACCGTATTACCTTGCTATGCACAAGCCTGGCGCGTGGGCATTTTCCGGGCAATAGAGAGCAAGCAGCAGGTGTAGCGAGGAAAGGCGGCCTGACCACCGCTGATTACACCGGCGCTGATTACACCGGCGCTGATTACACCGGCGCTGATTACACCGGCGCTGATTACATCGGCGCGCCGACGATGCCCGCCTTGACTAATTGGTCGCGCAGCGCGGAGCGCGCCCGGCTCAGCCGCGACTTGACTGTGCCAAGCGGCAAGCTCAATAATTCGGCGGCCTCCGCATAGTCGTACCCCTGCACATCGACCAGCAGCACCACGTTGCGGTGATATTCGGGCAGCCCCTCGATTGCTAGGAGTAAGAAGCGCATTCCCTCACTCTGGAGGACAAGCGTTTCCGGGTCTTCAGCCACATAATCTTCGGCCGGCAGATAGTCGATGCCCGCCTGTTCGGTCAATTCGTCGAGACTGACCGCGGCGCGGCGCTTTTGCCGGCGCAGATGGTCGTAGCAAGTATTGGTGACGATGCGCAGAAACCAGGAACGAAAATTGCCTTCCTGAAAGCGCGCCATCGCGCGATGCGCCTTGATCATGGCTTCTTGCACGGCGTCGGCCGCGGCTTCTTCGGTATGCAGAATTTGTTGGGCGAGGCGCTCAGCGGAGGAGCGATACAAATCGATCAACGCGCCAAACGCGCGGTCGTCGCCGCCGCGAGCGGCCTGGATAGCACTGTCAACCGCCAACATGCGTTGATTTGGCGCCGTGTCCCATGTCATGGCGGTCACTGCCGCTGCCCCTGACGTGTGGAATGACGATGAGTAAGGTAATAGTCTCAACGGATTGATATTGGAGGTCATGGTCTCTCCTTGTTTTTGCAAGCGCGCAAGCACGCGCACTTCGAAACCATGATAATGGAGAAAGATTAGCGCAACTTGAAAGAACCGGGACGCAAGTCGGACTGTTGTCCTACGTTACAGCGACCGCTGCTATGTTGGCTGGGGTGTGCAGCGGGTGGGAGCGCCCGCACGCCCGGTTACGCGTCCAGCTTATAGCCGTAGCCTCGAATGGTGTGGATAAATCGGGGGTCGTCGCCGCTCTCTGGTTCGATGCGGCTGCGCACGCGGCTGACCATGCGGTCGATGTTGGCGTCGTAAACATCGCCTTGCGCTTCAGGCCACACAGCCTGTGCGATTTCGTCTTTGCTGACCACGCGCCCGCGGCTTTGAAAAAGAAACCACAGCAGGTCAAATTGTTTGACGCTGAGCGGCGGATCAAGCGTCTGCCCATCGACGTAAACCTGACGCGTGGTAACATCGATGCG
Organism: Caldilineaceae bacterium; assembly: GCA_014879855.1. Taxonomy (GTDB): domain Bacteria; phylum Chloroflexota; class Anaerolineae; order Caldilineales; family Caldilineaceae; genus Caldilinea. Next base: position 16,671 of record JACSRH010000417.1, read on the forward strand.
CAACCCAGGCTCGCTGACTGCAAGCAAGGAAGGGGCCGTCACCGTGGCTGCTGGATCGTAAAAGCGGTAACGGGTCGAAGCAAATTGAATTTCCAGCCCATCGGAGAGCCAGGCGGACGCGCCCTCAACCAGCCGTTGTCCATCCACCATCACGCCATTTTTGCTGTGCAGATCGCGCACTTGGTAGCCACTGTCGAGGTGCAAGATTTCGGCGTGCTGGCGCGACGCGTACTGATCCTCCAGCCTGACGCCGGCGTCGGCCGCCCGCCCCACGGTGATAAGCTCCTGATCCAGCTCGATCTCCTGCCCGGCCTGGGGACCATTAAGGCAGACCAGCCGACCAAACCTGCTCACACTGCGCTCCTTTAGCTTACACCCTATCGCTGTGCTATACTCGCACTGCGATAGGCAGAAATTTTTGCACGTCGCTATCGTTCAAACTATAGCAGCATCCAGAGTAACCCGCAAAGAATCTGCCCGTGCAGGTCTAGTCTGTCGGTCATGTCGCCAGCCGAATTATCATCTTTCGAGTCTGATCGCAAACCCACTTCAGCGCTCCCGCGTCGCGAAGCTGCGCGGGGCCTGCTGGTCGGCTATCAGGTGGGGCGCTATCGTCTTGTCGAGAAGCTGGGCGGCGGCGTCATGGCCGCGGTCTATCGCGCCGTGGATGAGGCGACCGGACAACCCGCCGCGGTCAAGGTGCTGCTGGCCGATGCCGACGCCGTGGTGCGTGAGCGCTTTCGCCAGGAGGCGCGCACCCACCGCCAGCTTTATCACCCCAATATTGTCCCCATTTTAGATGAAGGGCATGAAGCGTACAGCGACATTACCTATCTGGTCATGACGCTCGTTGAAGGCCCTGGTCTCAACGGGTTGCTGGAGACGCAGGAACGGCTTTCCGTACACGATGCAGCCGCGCTGTTGACGCCTGTGGCGCGTGCGTTGAATTATGCGCATCAACGCGGCATCATCCACCGCGATGTCAAGCCAAGCAATGTTCTGTTGCAGCGCGCCAGCGCGGGACAACCTGGCGCGGTGGAGGTTGAGGTATTGGGCGGTGTGGTGCTGCCGTTGCTCAGTGATTTTGGCATTGCCCGCGCGCTGGATTCGCCGGAACTGACGGGCGTCGGGCGCACGATCGGCACGCCGATCTATATGTCGCCGGAGCAGTGCGCCGACAGTCATGACCTGGACGGCCGCTCTGATCTCTACTCGTTGGGCGCGCTTTTCTATCGTTGTCTGGTGGGCCGTCCGCCATTCACCGGCTCCACCACGCAGATTCTGCACGCCCATGTCTATGAACCGCTGATGATCCCAGACGCTGTCGTAGCCGCGCTGCCTGCTGCTGCGGTGGAAATTTTGCGACGCGCCCTGGCGAAGGAGCCGGCGTCTCGCTATGCCACGGGCGATGAAATGGCTCTGGCCTTCGAGCGTCTGCTGGCTTCCGCGCAGGCCAACGTCTCGCCGCCGGTCGAAAGCACGGCGACCATGCCCGCGTTGGCGGTCGTACGACCGCCAACGACAATGCAGGTGCTGGTGCCAGGGCCGCAACCCATCCCGCGCACGCCGCCTCCCTTTCCCAGCATATCTATCCCCAGCATAACGCCAGAGGTTGTCACACCGCACAGCTCCTTATCACCCGGCGCGCCCGTCACGCCGCCGGCAACGCCCATAAAGATGGCGTCAATGACGCCGCTAAGAAGCCGGCGTTGGATCGGCGCTTTGTTGGGCGCAGCGCTTTCTGCGTTGCTGCTCGTGGGCGGAGTCTGGGCCGCGCTCAACTTGCTGCCCACCGATCTGTTCGGCTTGCGCACGCCAGCCACCCCCGTAGGCGAGCTGGCTGGCGTGGCGCGCGCGCCAGAGACAACGGCCAATCCCAGCGCGCAGACGCCCGCGCCCGGTGCAACGCCATGGGTCGCCGCCAGCCCTACGCAACCGGCAGACGACGCCGCACTTGCGACGGATCAACCAGGCGCCCAAGCGACGTCATTTGCGCCCCCAACCCCAGCCGGCCCCATCGAGGGGTATTGGCGAGAAGCGGAGGATGCCTACGCCGCCCACGAGTGGCAGGTCGCGCTTGACTATTACACGCTCGTACAGCGCATCGATGTGAACTACCAGCTTGAAACGGTGGCTGAACGGCTCTTCGATGTACAGATCGGGCTGGCTGCGGAAGCGCTGATCGACGGCCAAAACGAGCGCGCGGTCAAAGCACTCGACGCTGCGCTTGCGCTGCGTCCTGATGCCGCGCCGGTGGTGCGCGTTCGCAATGCGTTGGATGAGCTGATGACAACTGGCGCCGCGGACGCAGGAAGCGCGCGCATTTCGCTGTGGGAAGCACTGGTTGCCTATGCTGAACAACTGGCCCAGGCGGAAGCCTATTGTGGAGCCGCAGCGCAATTGACCGCTGCCGTCGGGATTTTGCCCGATGGCGCGGACAACCTTCAGTTGGACGAGTTTCTCACCGCCTGCGATCAGTCGCGTGCGCTGGCCGACATCAGCCGCGCGCTTGCCGACAATGGCGGCCGCATTCTCTATTCGACGCAGGACGGCGACCAGTACAACATCTATGCGGCTGTAGCGCAGGTTGACAGCGACTCGACGCTGCTGATTGCCGATGGCGCCCAGGTTGGCGTGCAGCGCAACGGCGCGCAGGTCGCTTTTCTCAGCACTCTAGTGACAGAGCCAGGCATTTTTCTGTTTGACCTGACCGCACGGCTCGATCCAATCGACCGCACCCGTCGCCTCACCGCTGCGCCTGAAGATGCACACGATGCGCCGCCGGCATGGGCGTCTGACGGCAACGCGCTCGCCTATAGCACGCTGCGCGTCGATAAGAACCAACCGCGGATTTTCGTCCACACCCTGCCCAATAATACTGAGATTGACCTGGGATTGGGCAAAGATCCCGCGTGGGAGCCGGCCGGGTCGCGCATCATTTACAACGGCGTGGACGCAAGCGGCGGACAGCCTGGCCTTTACATCATGTCCGCGGATGGCGAGAATCGGCTCCGGCTGACCGACAACGGCAACGACATCCGCCCCGTGTGGTCGCCCAATGGCAACAGCGTCGTCTTTATGAGTACGCGTAACGGCAACTGGGACGTCTATCGTCTTTCGCTGCGCGACGACACATTCATTCAACTGACCGACGACCCCGCGCAAGATGGACTGCCCGCCATCAGCCCAGATGGCAAGCTGGTCGTCTTCGCCAGCGATCGCAGCGGCGAGTGGTGGCTCTATGTGGTGCCCATCGACGGCGGCGAAGCAGTTCCCTTGTTTGCGGTCAACGGCGTCTTGACCGATTGGCTGGAGCATTCGATTCAGTGGACGCGCTAGGCAATGATGACTTGCAGGGCGGCGATGCGCAGAGCCTGGGTGCAGGGCTGAGCAATCTGACCGGCAAACAATTGGGGCGCTACCTGATCGGTCAGCAACTTGGCAGCGGCGGGGTGGCGACCGTTTACCGCGCCTACGATCAAGTGCAGGGGCAGACGGTGGCGTTGAAATTGTTGCTGCCCGGCGCCGACGACAAGGCCTACACCCGCTTTCGCAACGAGGCAATGACCGCGGGCGCGCTGCGCCACCCGCACATCGTGCGCATCCTGCAGATCGGCACCGCGCCGCAGGGCGAAGTCGCTTACATCGCGATGGAACTGGTGGAAGGAGAGAGCTTGGCCGACCTGTTGCGCCAACATGGGCGGCTGCGTCCGGAGGAATCCGCCAATCTGCTCGAACCGATCGCGCGTGCGTTGGCCCTTGCGCATAGTCAGGGCGTGGTGCATCGCGATGTCAAGCCAGGGAATATTCTGCTGCGTCCGGCCAGCCCTGGCGCGCCCAACAGCATCCAGCTCGAAGCGCTCGATTATCCGGTGGTGCCGTTGCTGACCGATTTCGGCATTGCGCGCGCGCTCGATGCCCCGGAATTGACGAACATGGGGCGCACCGTCGGCACCCCCGCGTATATGGCGCCGGAGCAGTGCGCGGGCAGCCGCGAAGTCGATGGCCGCGCGGATGTGTATGCGCTGGGCGCGGTGCTGTATCGCTGCATCGCCGGGCGTCTGCCCTTTACTGGCACGACAACGCAGATTTTGCACGCGCACGTCTACGAGCCGCTCACCATCGATGAAGGCGTTTATCGCCAACTGTCGCCGCTGATGGTGGAGGTTCTGCAACGGAGCCTTGCCAAACGGCCAGAGGATCGCTACGCCACCACGGCTGAGTTGGGCGACGCCCTGGTGCTGGCGGCCGGCCGCACGCCGCTGCGTCCAGATGCCGCCACGGGCGAGGCCACCGCCACCCTGACGATGACGGCTTTGTCGGTGCTGAATTCGCCTACCGAGACTTCTTCGACGACGGTGTTGGTGCCTGCGCCCGGTGGTTCACTCCCGTCGCGTCCACCCAATCCGCTGGTGCGTCCCTCTTCGTCGTCCGCGGTTTCGTCAAAGGTGCTCACGCCGCCCACGCGCACTGCCTTGTCGCCAGCAGTCAGGCCAGAGTCCGCGCCGCCTTCAGCCAGCAGCAACCGCGGCGCACGTCCGGCCTTCTGGAGTTTCGCCTTGATGATTCTAGGCGGCTTCCTGGTGATGGCGCTCGGCGTGCTGCTGGGGATGCAGACGCCGCGTATGCTTCAGGGCAGCGCCACACCGACGCTGCCTCCTGGGGCGACGCCGACCTTCACGGCCACTGTCGATGCGACGCCGGCTCCGGCGGTGGTCGTTGCGCCGGAAACGCCGTCGTCCACCCCCACCGCGCAGGACGATATAGAATCGCCAACAGCGGAGGTTGTCGTCGCGCCTGCTACAGAGACGCCCTCCCCGCCGCCCCCCACCGACACGGAAACGCCTACGCCGACCGCAACGGATACGCCTACGCCGACCGAGACGGCTACGGACACAGCCACGCCCGACCTTGATGCGACGTTGACAGCTTGTCTGCCGTTGGTCGATGAGACGTTGCGCGCGCATGTGTCAGATTTACCGGAAGAACAGTGGCGGGAGATCGGCTGCCCCATTGGGCAGGCGCAAGTGGGCGCGGCGCAGATGTTGCCGCTGGAGCAAGGCTACATGGTTGGATTTGATAACGCGCCAGAGCTGTTCGTTGTCTATTTCTCGACCAATGAATGGGAGCGACAGCCCATCCCGGACGACAGCGAGCCGCCCCCCGATCTGCCGGCGCCGCCAGAAAATCGCTATCTGCCGGAAGGGCGTTTTGCGGCGTTGTGGCAGGCAGACAGACGCTGGGAAGCGTTGGGTTTTGCCGTCGAGCCGCAGCCTCGCGCCTCCACCATGGCAATCCAGGGTTTTGAGGGCGCGGTGCTGGTGGGCAATCGTGACACCGGTGAGGTGGCGATTTTGTTCAATACAAACCGGCGGTAGGAGATTCACTTATGTCTGAGATCGATCTGGCGCCGAACCATAAACTTGGGTTGGTCGTGCGCAGCCCGCGTTTGCTGGCGCCGGCTGCGATTGGCTTTGGCGATCCGTTGCCGCGCGGGCTGAATCTGGCCGAATTGGGCGCTGTTGTCGTCGGCCCCGTCAGTGCAGAGGGGCGCGGCTACATGGGGCCGGCCACGATGATCGAGATCGATGGGGGCTTGTTGGTGCAGGACGCGGGCTTTAGCCGCAGTGCGCGCCGTGCGATGGCGCGTTACCGCGCGCTGTGGGCAGGGTTCGGCTGCCCTGTGCTCGTTCACCTGGTGGACGCCACCGCGGCCGATCTGGCGCGATCCGCGCGTCACCTGCTGCACGCGCCCGCGCTTGCTGGCGTCGAATGGTGCGTGCCTGCAGTCGCCTCGCCTGCACTGGTTGCTGCGGGCGTGCGTGCGCTGGTGCAGGTGCTCGACGCGCCGCTCTGGGTGAAGCTGCCGCTAGAGAACACCGTGCTGCTGGCCGAACAATGCGTGGCCGCGGGTGCAGTAGGCGTCGTGGTGGGTCAACCGCGCCAAGGCGCCGCGGTTCAGATCGATCGCACGACAGGTGCGCGGCTGATCATCACTGGCGCGCTGTACGGCCCCGCCTTTTTTGCGACGATGCTGCGCGTCTTACGTGAGACGGCGAGCGCGCAACTCGGCTGCGCTCTGATCGCGTGTGGCGGGGTTCACACGCCGGAGCACTTCCAGCAGGCGCTCGCGGCAGGCGCCCATGCCGTGCAGATGGACACGGTGTTGTGGAGCGAACCCGGCGCGGTGAAGTGGGGAACGGGAGAGACAAGGAGATAGGTTCGAGATTGATTTCCTCCATGCTGCCGGTGACGATGAAGATCAGACGTTCCGCTATGTTGGTCACCAGGTTGCCAAAACGCTCGAACTCGCGGGCGCCTTCGTCATCCTGCGCGACGCGAGTTGAATATTGCGGATAGAAAAAAGCCTCTTTCACGTGAAAGAGGCTTTTGTTGCAAATGTGACTGCGTGCGCTTAGCGCTGGTTGACAGGTTGACGACGCAAAGCAAGCTGTTGGGTGGGCGCTGGCTTTGTCTGGTTGCGCAGGTCAGTAATCATGACATAGCCCAGGGCCAAAGCTGCCAGGCCGGCAATGATCCAGGCCATCAGGGTGGTCCAGGCGATGCTGCCCGTCGCGGCGACTGGCGCAACTGGCGCTGTGCTGGCGACCATCACCGGGGCGGCGCCGATGGCAAGCGGCTGGCGGCTGGCGGCTGTCAAGGCGTAGACCGCACCCGTCTGGCCAGCGACCGGCAGCAATTCGGCCACGACTGCATCCGTCTGGCTCACCAAGGGCTGCCAGGTGGCGCCGCCATTGGTGGTCTGATGGACGCCGGCGGGCGACTGGTGCACGGTGGTGGAACCGTACCGGTAGCTGGTCGCCACATAGAGCACGTCCAACTGCGCCGGGTCCGCGGTGATGGCATCCACGGAGAGGCGCGAGCCAGGCACGAAGGCCAGGCCATCGTTTGCCATGCTCCAGGTCAGCCCGTCCTGGCTGGTCAACAAACCACGGTCAGCCGTGCCCACGTAGACAGTCGCGGGATAGCCGTTGACAATCTCCAGTGCAGTGGGTGTGCTGCCAAGCGTCGTGACTTCGTTCCACGCAAGACCCATGTTTTCGCCCTGATAGAGCGCTTGCCGCGTGCGGGCAAAGACGAGTCCAGCGCCGGTGCTATCGGTGGCAACTTGCACTACAGGCGCATCAAGCTCCGTATGTCCACTGGCAATCATGCTGGAGCCAACGTCGCGCAGGCGGAACACGCCTGCCGTATCGGTGCCCACATAGAGCATACGGTTGGCTTTGTCCAGTGCGATGCTGGTGACGCCGCCCACAGATGCATCGCTGAGCGCCACGCGCATCCAACCATCCTTGCCATCTGTGCGGTAGATCGCCAGGTCGTTTGCTGCGCCCATGTAAAGCACGCCAGGATGGGCGCTGTCTACGGCCAACGGGCCGACAATGACGCCTTCGGGCGTTGCGACTTTGCGCCATTCACCAGGGCGGCCCACAAAAAGCTGGCCGCCATCGACCGCATAGTTCAGGCCGGCAGCCTGGCTGGCCGCGGCATAGGAGCGCACATTCTCAAGATTCGTCTTGACCGCGGCCGCGGGCTGGGTGTCCAGTGCGCTGACAATGCCTGCCAGTACAGACAGGATCAAAAGAGCGGTGGTGGCGATAAAGAAAAATTTGCGAATCATGGCTAGCTCCTTCCGTGCTTTGTGCAGTGTTTCTGCGTGTGTGGTTTCAGTGTACCTGGCCTGCGTCTCGTCTGTTTGACTGTTTTGACAAGCAAGTCGGACTGAATTCCTACGCTCCCCTACGCTGTGACGACGCCTTGTGCGGCTTGATTGCATTTCAAAAACTTCGGAAATCAGGACGCAAGATTTTGCAAACCACGTCCTCTTCCGGTATACTCAAAGAGTCTGGCTCACTAGCTCAATTGGCAGAGCAGCTGACTCTTAATCAGCGGGTTCTAGGTTCAAGTCCTAGGTG
>JACSRH010000215.1 GCA_014879855.1 Caldilineaceae bacterium
ACCGACGCCGGGCTGAGCAGCAACGGCTTGACTGTTTCTGAGTAAACTGTCGTCTCCCAGTCGTCGAGCAACGCAACGGGGATCGAAATCGGCTCACCTGCGATCAGACCGGGGAAGTAGAAATCGAAGACAGCGCGAAAATCGGTGAAATAGTCGATCTGGCGCTGAAAGTTGCCGGAGGGGCCGCACAGCGCCATCCCGCCGTCGAACACATCTGGATGGCGTTCGAGCGCCAACACTGTAATCGCGCCACCTTCGGAAACGCCGGTCAGGACGATACGGTCGGGCTGACCATGTTGTGCGGCAAAAATATCTACAAGCTCCAACAAGTCATCGATGCCTTCGAGAATGCTCAGGCCGTTGCGCCGGTAGCTCGACGTCGCAAAGGCAAAGCCTTGAGCCGTGATCAGGTCCGCAATCGGAAAGCCGCCAATCACGAGTTGGTCTTCAGGAATGGCAATCGGCGCACTCGGCTTGACATACCCGTGGGCATAGATGACCAAGTCACCGTTCCAGTCAGCACTGGGCATACAAATACGATAGACAGCTCCACTCGGCTGGTCGCCGTCGCTGCAAGCAAGCGGTGCTTGTGGCAGCAGCGCCTGCGCCTGCACAACGCCAGTCAGCGCATGATGCAGCAGCAGCACAGCAGCCAGGGCCACAACAAGGGACAACAATCCATAACGTGGGCGTGCGTTCACGGTGGTTCGTTCTTTCTCTGAAAAAAATCGATGGGTGGCTTTAGTGGAGGTATGCTATCACATCCGGCAGTAAACTCCTCGCCACCGCGCAATACAGGTCAGCGGTTGCAGCGGCGCAGCTTTCCCAGCGGAAGCGCGCGGCCTGGCGCTGGCCGCGACGGCGCATCTCGCCAGCCAGTGCGGGCTGAGTTACGACGAGCTGCACGGCCGCGGCCAGTGCTTCATGATCGTGCGGCGGCGTCAACAGCGCCGCGTCGCCGGCGACTTCGGGCAGGCTGCTGACGTTGCTGCACACGACCGGCGCCGCGCACGCCATAGCCTCCAGCACGGGGAAGCCAAATCCTTCGTAGAGGCTGGGCAGCAAGACGCACGCCGCACCCGTGTAGAGCGGCGGCAGTTCCTCCGCCGGAACGTAACCGGCGAAAACCACGTCGTTGGTCAAGCCCAACGCTGCCACAAGCCGCTGGATCGGCTCAAACAGCCAACCGCGACCGCCTGCGATCACGAGCCGATGAGCCAGCCCTCTCTGCTTGAGCTGCGCCAGCGCGCGCAGGGCAAGTGCATGGTTCTTGCGCGGCTCCAGCGTCCCGACCATGAGCAGGTAGGGGCGGTCGGGGCTGTAGCGCGCGGTCACGCGCGCCGCGTCCGCCGCTGTGGCGGCGCGGAAGAGCGGGTCAATGCCCTCATAGATGACATGCACCTTGTCAGGTGGCGCACCGTACAGATCGATCAGATCACGCCGCGTGTGCCGGCTGACCGCGATCAGGGCGGTCGCGGCGCGGGTAAAAAGGCGCATCCCCACCTTGAGAAACCAGACGTTGCGCGGTGTGTGATGCTCTGGGTAGCGCTCGAAAATAAGATCGTGCACAGTGAGTACGGTAGGCGTCGTGAAGTAGGGCAGCAGGTGCTCGGTGGCATGATAGAGCATGGGCTGCGTGCGAGGAGCGCCAGCGCGCATCATCCTGGCGATTGGGCGGTAGGGCTGGCGGGCGAGCTGGCTGACGAGTACGCTGAGCCGCCACGCGATCTGCCCCATACGCAAGGAGTGAACAGGTGCATCATGCAGCGTGGCCGGTGCGCCATGGCCGCTGTGAGCATTGTAAAAGAGGTGAAGGTCAACCAGCGCGCGCTGGTCGCGGCGCAGATGCACGGCCAGGCGCTCGGCATAGCGCGCCAACCCCGCGCCCTGATGCACGGCCGGGCCGATGTCGTACAACACGGAAACGGACATAGCAGCGCTCTCCGGCACAAATGGACTTTACAGTCTTAGTAAAAAGCGACCACGGATTGTACGGATGAGGCGGATTCTCACGGATTTTATTCAAAATTATCCGTCTTTTTTCCGTCAAATCCGTCTAATCCGTGGTCTATAAAAATCAGACTCACGCGTCGCTCAACAGCGCCTGGATGCGGCTGACGATCATCTCCATTGCCACACGGTTGTCGCCGCCCTGCGGCACGATGATGTCGGCGTAGCGCTTGCTGGGTTCGACAAACTCCAGGTGCATCGGCCGCACCGTGCCTAGATATTGCTTGACCACAGATTCCAAACTGCGGCTGCGCTCGACGATGTCGCGACGCAGGCGGCGAATAAAACGGATGTCCGCGTCGGTGTCCACAAAGATGCGCATATCCATCAGTTCGCACAGGTCAGGCTCGGCAAAGATCAAGATGCCCTCGACCAGAATCACCTTAGCCGGATTGACCCGCAGCGTCTCCTTGCTGCGATTGCCCACCGTAAAATCGTACACCGGGATATCCACCGGCCGTCCTGCGCGCAGCTCGCGCAGATGGCGCACCATTAACGAGGTTTCCAGGCTGTCGGGATGGTCGTAATTGGTGCGTGCGCGCTCTTCCGAGGTGAGATGGCTCTGGTCTTTGTAATAATTATCGTGCTGCAGATAGGCGATGCGCTCGCGCCCGACCGTCTCCCAGATACGGCGGCTCACAGTGGTCTTGCCGCTGCCGGTGCCGCCCGCCACCCCGATGACAAATGCACGCGGCTCCGCGCCGCCCTGGATTTCTTGCATTACGTGAGGCATAGCAGCTTGTCTCGCGGCGTCCTTTGGCGTTTTGTCAGAGCGTCTATTGCGGCTCGGCTTCAATGACGCGGCGCAATGTTTCAAGCGCCACAATATGGTCAGTCTGGATGATCACCACGCTGCGCTCGATGGGCCACGGGCCAGCCTGCGCCAACAGAAAGGTCGGATGACGCCGGAAGCCCAGCGCGCCTGCCATCAGAAGCAGGGCGATGGGCAACAGCAGCCAATGGCTGGGCGCGGAATAAGCCTGCACCTGCAACATCGGCACAGGCACGAAGCCTAGCGGCATCTCGCCAAGTGGCGTTTGAATACGCTCCACCTGGCTATCCCTTACCGTGAAACGCTGTGCAGGTTGTTCGCTGTCGCCCTGGAAGACTTCCACCACGAACGAATCGTCGGCCGCGGATGTGGTGGCGTTATCCTGGCGAATAATGCGCATCCCAACACCATGCTGCGGCAGGATCAGCGTCTGTTCACTGCTGGGACTGGGAAATCCCAGCCCCAGCACGGCGGCTGTCGCCGATTGGCCGGGTTGCGCCAGCAGCGGCGCGCCATCCAGCGTGCGCACGAGGAGCGAGGGCGCGCCGGGCTGGAGGCTGACAATCACGCCGTCAATGGTGACATCGCCGCGCATCAGCGGCAGCACGCGTTGCATCTCGCCTTTGTTTGCCTTAAGCACCGGCCCGATTACGCCCGGTTGCGGATAAGTCAGAGCATATTCAAAGGTGACGCCAAGCACGGCGTCCGACGCGCGCGCGCCAGGCAGCAAGGGATCAGGTGTAAACTGATGCCCGATCAGGCTATACCACCACACCAGCAACAGCGCCAGGATCATTCCCGCGGGCAAGAGCGGTCGCAAGGTGGTTTCAAGCAAGCCGCGCACGCCAAGCAATCGTTCTTCCAGAATTGGTGGGGATGCGTCCACGGCGGCATCCACCCCATCGCTCTGAGGCGCTGAAGGGAGCACGCGCAGGGTGCGCTGTTCCAGATGCGTGGCCCAGGAGCTCACCTGCGCCGCGATAGCCGCGGAGAGTGCAACCGGCGGCGCAGGAAGCGCGGCGCGCCAGCGCATCACACCGAACGGCATCGTCACAGGCAGAGGGTCGCCGCCCTGTAACGACGTGTTATCCAGCACAGCAGAAAGGCGCCGAAAATACAAGGCGATCCACGTCGTATGGGCAGTGTGCACCAGCAAGAGAAAGATCGCCGTCCACAAAAGCAGATGAAACAAGGGACTGTGCAATACGTCGAACATGCCTGACGCACGCAGCAATGGGCCTCCGGCCCCCAGGGTCTCACTCATTGTCGCCAACCAACGGTCGGCGGCGAGCGGTTCACCGCGCAATTGGCCGGGCATCTGTGGCACACGCACACTCAGCAGGATCGACGCCAACAAGAGCGCAGCAATCAAGACGAGCGGGCGCGGATCGAGCAAGGCAGCCCACAGCGCGCCAAACCAATCCCACGCCGGCTGTGCACTGGTTGCATCGGATTCGTCCACCGTATCACGCACCGGTGGATTTGTCTCGATCATCGTGCGAACCATTTCTCAATGGCGTCCGCCAGATTCGACAGCGGCGCGCGCCGCGTCGTGCACTCCGGCAGCGCATCGAGGAAGGTTTGACCGTACGCCTTGCGCCAGACCCGGCTGTCGAGGAGGACGACGACGCCACGGTCGCCAGCGCGGCGGATCAACCGGCCAAACCCTTGCCGGAAACGCAGCACCGCGTCTGGCACCATATACTCGTTGAAGGCATCGTCAAACTCACCGCTGCGCGCCGCCACCATTGGATCGCTCGGCACGGCAAAAGGCAGGCGGGCGATCAGCAGACAACGCACCTCGTCGCCGGGCAGATCGACGCCTTCCCAGAAGCTGCGCGTGCCGAGCAGAACCGCCTGTTCGCTGGCGCGGAATTCGCGCAGCAGGCGGCTGCGGCTGCTCTGTCCATGCTGCAACACGGCAACGCCCAGCCGTTCCAGCGGCATACGGATAGCGTCCGCGGTGCTGCGCACCTGCTGGTAACTGGTGAACAACGCCAGCGTGCGTCCCTGGCACGCGCTCGCGGCGGCAAGCACCGCCTGCTCCACCGCCTGCTGATAACGGCCATCGTTGGGCAGCGGCATGTCGTTGGGGAGATAGAGCAGCACGTTGCGCTTGTAGTCGAACGGGCTGTCCACGGTGGAAACCTTCACATCCCACAAACCAAGCCGATCGCGCAGATAGCTGAAATTGGCGCCGGTGCGCAAGGTGGCGCCGGTGAAAACCGCACTGCCGCGTTGGCGCACCAACCCCTCCTCGATCATGCGCTGCACCGAAAGCGGGGCCATTGCCACGGTGGCGCCTGCCTCGGCGCCCTCTCTTTCGGTGGCCCCTACCTCCAGCCAGGCGACATGCTTGCGGTCAGTCCCGTGGGGCGCCAGGATGATTTCGTCGAGTCGTTTGGACACTTCGGCCAATTGCTCAATGACGCCGCGCCATTCGTAGAACAGTTGCACCGTGCGTTCATCCTCGCGCCACTGCGCCTGCTCCATCTGGTTGGCGACCGCGGCCAAACGCTCCAACAAGGCGCGCAGGCTGCGGCTCGCATCGTCCCACTCGATCTCGACGCGGCTCCACATCGGCTGGCTGCGTGCGCTGCCGTCGAGCGCCAGGCGCTGTAGATAGCCAGCATCGCTGCGCGCCTGCTCATGCGCGCGCGCAAACGTCGCCAGCAGATCGGCAAACTCGCGCAGACGTTGCTCGCACCGCCGCGTCTGTCCTGC
>JACSRH010000394.1 GCA_014879855.1 Caldilineaceae bacterium
GCCGGAATCGTGAAGATGACGCCGAGCAACGTCACCAGCAGGTAGGCCAGTCCCACGCCCACGGCAAAGCCGATCACAAGGCTGAGTCCGCCGATTGTCGCCGCCTCGGTAAAGAGGAAGCGGCGCAATTGGCCCAGGTTGGCCCCCAGTGCACGCATGGCGCCGAACTCGCGCTGCCGCTCGTTGATCATCGCCAGCAGGAAGATGGCCAGCCCCACCGACGTAACGAGCAGCGTGTAGAAGCGTTCCATCGCGCCCAGACCACCGAGGTTGAGTGACGTAAGCGAACTTGACTCGGTCTTGACCACCGTCTCAGTGCTCTCGATGCGCGCCGGCATGACGTTTTTGTACTGGCCCGCCAGCGCCGCCGTCACGCCGGCGATTGTCGCCGGTTTCCCGTCGGTCTTGAGCAGGAAGTAGCCCATCGACGGGTTGCCCGAGCTCTGCGTCATAAAGTCACGGTTCAGGATAAAATCCGAGTCCTGCGCCGAGGTGGGAAAGTAGACGAAGAGGCCGACAGCCGTGGTCTTGACATCAGTGTACTGATTTGTCACCCGGTTATAAAGCCGCAGCAACACGGGATCGCCCACGAGGATGTTGTACTTCTCCGCCTGTTCGACTGAAATGAGCACGCCATTGGGCGTGGCGGCCAGCGCGTCGAGCACCTGCTTCGCCGACCCCGGCGCATAGTTGGTGGTGCGGTTCGTCATCGCGTCGATCGTCTGTTGCGCGGCGCCGTCGACAAAGAAGCTGTCGGGCAGATAGGCAACCTGGCGGAAGGAGGGCGCGTCGATGCCGTAGACGGTATTCTTCTCAGAGCCGACCAGCGCCTGCGTGTCGCGCACGACGCCGGTCACGCCGGTCACGCCGGCAACCTGTAGCTTTGCTGCAAAATCCGCCCTCTGCGGGGTGTTTAAGGCCGGTGTAAAGCGGATGTCGGCGCCAACGATGTACTGGGCGTCCAGTTGCTTCTCGCTGCGATAGGTGTGCTGAAAGAGCGCCAGGCTTACGCCAAAGGAGAGCGTCAGGGCGATCACCGCCGTGGCCGCGCTCACGCGTGCGGCTCGTCGTGAGACCGACTTGCCCGCCACCTCGCCGATCTCGCCAAAGATCGCCTTGAAGCCGGCCGCAAGCTGTGCACCGGCCGCGCCCAATCCCCGTTCAACCAGCCGCAGCGTCAGCAGCACCAGCCCGACCCAGGCAAAGAAAGGCGCCAGGAAGATGTAGAACGAAAGCTGCACCGATGCGGCCTCGTTGGCCGCCGGCTTGAAGCCGCCATTGGCCTGCACCACCACCAGCACCACCCCCGCGGCCGCGAGCAGGATGAAATCCAGGTAGATGCGCTTCCACAGCGGCGGCGCTTCTACGCGCCGGGCCATGCGCCGCTCCTGTGTGATTTCGCGGCGCATGGCGCCAAAGCTCGGCACGAACGCAGCCAGGAAGGTCAACACCAGACCGGCGAGAAACGCGATGCCAATTGAGTTGGCAAACAGGCCCCAGTCAAAGCCTGGCGCCAGCGGGTTGAGTGCGCTCGCCGCCTGTGCGCCGGCGCTGACAACCAACGTGACCAGTCCGAAGCCAATCCCCAGCGCTGAGCCGCCAATTGCCAGCAAAATCGAAGCCACGGCAATGATCAGGCTGATTTGCAGCGGCGTTGCGCCGCGGGTGCGCAACAGGCTCAGTTCGCGCCGCTGCGTGTCCGCAAAAAGTTCGGCGGCAAACTTGGCCAGGTACGCTGCCAATGCCACACCTGGCAGCCCCAGGAAGATAAACAGGATCTTGGCGGACAAAATGTCATTCTTGGCCGCTTTGAACGCGTTCGACAGGTTGTCCACCGCCTTCAACTGGCCGGGGAACTGCGCCTCGACCGAACGGCGCAGGGAAGCTGCCTGTTGCGCAGCCAGCGTTGGGTCGGCGGGAAGCAGGCTGCGGTCGATCTTGACGTGCACCTGCGGATCGAGAACGACCGAACCGGGCGGCGGCGTCGCCTGGAGGTTGGCGGCCTGTGCGGCCAGCGGCGCCTGAAGCTGCTGCTGGAACCAGCCGCTATCGACAAAGACCACGTCGGCGACAATGGCGTTTTCGGCCTCGCTGGCCAAAGTAAACAGGACATCGGCGTTATCGAGGTTGACAATGCCACTGACCGGCAGCGTGAGCGGCTGGTCCACGCCGGCAAAAGTAAGCTGGAGCGCGTCACCCACCTGGATGCCCTGTGCGATCGCCATCGCTTCGCTGATCATGACGCCCTGCGGGTCAAACTGGCCGTCGCTGATCTGCAACAGATCAAAGGTCTGAAAGTAGGAGGGTTGCAGCGCAAACATGCGCCCTGCGGGCGACGGGTGCGTGCCGCCCACTTTGACCGCGGAAGCGAAGTCAGCCGCCGTGACCGCTTCCGCGCCGGCAATGCTGCGCTGCTGTGCGATAACGGGCGCCGCCGCGCCGACATCGACGGTCGGCTCGGTGGCATGGGCGATAATGTCCAGCTTGATCGGCGCCAGCGCCGTTGCCGTCATTTCACGCGCCGTGGCATCGACAAAGAACAGGATGCCGGAAAAAAGACCAACGGCGAGGGCAAGCCCAAAGAGATAGGTGGCGGTGCGCTGCGGGTTGCGCATCACCAGCCGCCAGGCATAGGAGAATGTCATGATTCATATCCATTTCCGGCCACCAGGTGGCCGTCCTTCAGCCGCACGATACGGTCGGCGTGCGCTGCGCTTTCGGCGTCGTGCGTCACCATCACCAGGGTGAGCCCATGCGTGTGCGCCAGTTCGATCAGCACGGCCAGAATTTCTGCGGCCGTGGCGCTGTCGAGGTTGCCGGTCGGCTCGTCGGCCAGCAGGAGCGCCGGTTCGTTGGCCAGCGCCCGCGCAATACCGACCCGCTGCTGCTGGCCGCCGGAGAGTTCTTCGGGCAGGAAGTCCGCCTTGGCGGCCAGCCCGACGGTCTGCAACAGGTGCTCCGCCCGCACCCGCCGTTCAGCCGCCGGCATACTGCCCAGCAGCAGCGGGAACTCCACATTTTCGCGCACGGTCAGGACAGGGAAGAGATCGTGGCGCTGAAAGATGAAGCCCATCTTGTTGCGGCGCAGCGCAGCCAGTTGTTCTTCGCCATAGTTGGCAAGATTATGCCCGTCGAGCAGCACCTTGCCCGCGGTGGGTTGATCCAGACCGCCCATCAGGTTGAGCAGCGTCGATTTGCCGCAGCCGCTTGGCCCCATGATGGCGACAAATTCATGGCGGCGCAGGGTGATGCCCACGCCATCGAGTGCTGTGACTGTGTCGCGCCCCACCCGGTATTGGCGGGTAAGGTCGATAGTTTGCAGAATTGGCTCAGCCATGTGTAGCCTCCGATTCGAAGAGTTGCCCGTCGGCGATCAGCACCTGGCGACGGGCGCGTGCCGCGACCAGTTTGTTGTGCGTCACGACCACCAGCGTCAGGTTGTGGCTGGCGTTCAGCGATGCCAGCAGGGTCATTACCTTGTCGGCCGTGGCCGAGTCCAGTTCGCCGGTGAGTTCGTCGGCCAGCAGCAGTGTTGGCTCGTTGGCCAGCGCCACGGCAATGGCGGCCCGCTGTCGCTCGCCGCCGGAAAGCATGGCCGGGCGGTGCTGCGCGCGCTGCGCCAGCCCAACCTCCGCAAGTAGATCCTGTGCGCGGCGTCTGGCGTGTTTGCGGCGCGCCAGTTGCAGCGGCGCCATGACATTCTCCTCCGCCGTTAGAAAGGAAATCAGATTGTCGGCTTGATAGACGATGCCAATCTTCTCACGCCGGAAGGCAGCGCGTTCGCCCTCGCTCAACCGGGCAATGTCCGCACCGTCGATAACGACGCGACCGGCGTTAGGCGTAGCCAGGCCGCCGATCAGGCTGAGCAGCGTGCTCTTACCCGCACCGGAGCGGCCGGTAATCGCCACAAACTCGCCGGGCTGCACGCGCAGCCGCGCCTCGCGCAGGGCGACGGTCTCAATGTCGCCCGCCTTGTAAATTTTGTACAGGTTCTGCAACTGGAGCCTGGGTTCGGCCAGCGCAACCGCGGCCTGAGCGGTCGCCAGGCGGCGGGATGCCGATGCAGACAATGTTGCTGGCAAAGTTTCCATGGCAATATCCTCACTTCCATCCATGGAGAAGACCGAGAGCGCGGACTACTTTGTCCCCTGGAAGGTCAGCGCGATGTCGCGCACGCCCTCACGGTCGTAGTGATTGGCCGGCCCGACGACGGTCAGGATGGCGATGCGCCCGTCGCTCAACGGCATGTAATAGCGTTCGTTGTGCGCAGTGAACGCCTTGCCGGTGACGGCGGACGTGCCGTTGGCTTCAAAGCCCAGGAGGACGGCATCCTTGACTTCGGTGGATGCATCCAGGTTCAGTTGCTTGAAGCCAGGAAACGCTGCGCTGACCGCGGCCACATCCTGTGTGGCATAGGTCATGGCATCGGCGCCGGCGGGCGGCGTCACGAACTCCAGCGTCATGCTGTCGTCGCCGCCGACAAATTTCACACCGTCAGTGACTGCGGAATCCTGTGTCCACGGGCTGGGATGGCCGATAGTAAAGCCTTGCGTCGTGTCGGCGTAGGTGACGAGGGCGGCTTCTACGCCGCCGGCTTCACCGGCGCCCTCGCCGTTGCTGACGATCGCCAGAGTCGCTTGCAGTTGTGCGCCTGCTGTGGTTGCCGGTGCGGCGGGTTGTCCACCACAAGCGGAGAGTGCACCGGCCACCAGTAAGGCGCCCACAAAGGTTGAAAGTGTTCTCTTGTGCATTAAATGTTCCTCTCTATTTATGCGCCGACTAATTCCGGCATGATCACAGCATAGAGAGTCCGTATGAAATCTGGATGAAATCGGCGCACCATGTGTTTCATCCAACTGCGCTGAAACGGCAATGGCTCATGGCAGCTATCACCAGAAGCAACTGTTATCGGAGAAAACGCGACGACAGCGGATTCAGGGGAAACAACGGAGTTGACCCGCTCCCCGCCATGACCCGCTTCACGGAGAAACGGAATCCGCTGTTTCCTCGAATCCGCTGTCGTGGTTACTGTCGCCCAAGCATCAAGAAACCGAGCTTTTTGGAAAAGCTCGGTTTCTCTGTCCCTGTCCTCAACTCATCGGCTCACTGCGTAGGGGAAAGATCCGCCCGCCGCAGCGTCTGTGCGTTGATCGCCACCACCAGCGTGCTGATTGCCATCAACGCCGCGCCCGCCGCGGGGGACAACTCGATGCCGACCGGCGCCAGGATGCCGGCGGCCAGCGGCAGCGCGACGATGTTGTAGCCCGCTGCCCACCACAGGTTCTGCACCATCTTGCGGTAGGTGGCAAAGCTCAGTTTGATGGTCTTGACGACGTCGAGCGGGTTGCTGCGCACCAGGATGATGCCCGCCGACTCGATGGCGACGTCCGTGCCGCCGCCGATGGCAATGCCCACATCCGCGCGCGCCAGCGCTGGCGCGTCGTTGACGCCGTCGCCCACCATCGCCACCGTCGCGCCGCCGCGCTGCAATTCGCTGATCTTGGC